>NZ_JBFAHX010000004.1:0-308595 GCF_040654435.1 Streptomyces sp. NPDC050703 | reverse complement strand
GGGCGACTACCAGCGCCAGCTGTTCCTCATGGACCACGCCGGCCTGCCCCTGAAGACCGTCCTGGAACAGCTCGACATCCTCGGCGAACAGGTCGTCCCCGTCCTGCGCGAGGAGTTCGCCAAGAACCGCCCGGCCGACGTCCCCGACGCCCCCACCCACACCGCCCGCGTCGCCCGCGCCGCCCTCACCAACCACCAGCCCCGGAAGGAAGCCACGGCATGAAACTCCTCGTCGTATCGGCCGGACTGAGCCTCCCCTCCTCCACCCGCCTGCTCGCCGACCGCCTCGCCGCGGCCACCGGACAGCACGCCGAGGTGGAGACCGAGGTCGTCGAGGTGCGCGACCTCGCCGTGGAGATCGCGCACAGCCTCACCACCGGCTTCCCCGGGCCCGCCCTGGGCGCCGCGATCGAGGCGGTGCGCGACGCGGACGGCCTGATCGCCGTCACGCCCGTCTTCTCCGCCACCTACAGCGGCCTGTTCAAGTCCTTCTTCGACGCCGTCAGCGGCACCGACAAGGACGCCCTCACCGGCAAGCCGGTCCTGGTCGCCGCCACCGGCGGCTCGGCCAGGCACTCCCTGGTCCTCGACCACGCGCTGCGCCCGCTCTTCGCCCACCTGCGGGCCGTCGTCGTCCCCACCGGGGTCTACGCGGCGTCCGAGGACTGGGGGGCGGAGGGCCTCGCCGGCCGGATCGACCGGGCGGGCGCGGAACTGGCGCGCCTCATGCGGCCCGCCCCGCGGCCCGACCGCCCGGCACCGGAGCCGGTCGTGCCGTTCGCGGAACAGCTCGCGGCGCTCGGGCAGCGGCAGCCGTAGCGGGCGCGGCTCCCGGCGCGGCCCGGGCGCTCCCGGCTCCCCGTGTGGCCCTGGCGCTCAGGGCCACACCAGGCAGTACGCCTGGTGCCCCGCGTCGTGCAGGCGGTGGCTGAAGTCCTGCCACTCGTGGAGGAGCTGGTAGACGTTGAAGGCGTCGCGGGGGCCGCCGCGGTCGGGGACCGTGGACCAGATGAAGGCGGCGGCGCCCACCGACTCCTCGCCGACACCGCGCAGCGGGTCGACGACGGTCATCGGGAGCTTCACCACCGCGTAGTCGGGGTGGAGGACGACCAGCTCCAGCGGGGGGACCCTGTGCAGGGGTATGCCCTCGATGCCGGTCAGGACCATCGCGGCCATCGTCTCCGGCTTGATCTTCGTGAACATGCCGCCCATGCCGAGCTCGTCCCCGCCCAGCTCCTCGGGCCGCATCGAGATGGGCACGCGGGCGGCCGTCGCGCCGTCGGGGGCGCCGAAGTACTTGTACGTCACCCCCACCCCGCCACTCCTGCTGCTGGTCCGGTCCCGCCGGGACTCGCCGGAGGCGTCCCGCACCTGCTCGGACGCCTGCGCGGGCTGTGCTTCCGCGTCGCGTCGGTGCTTGCCACGCCGGGCACGCCGGGGGCCCAGGCCTTCGGTCCCCTCGCCCAGTCCGCCACCGCGATGCATATCTCCACCCGACTGCTTTGCCAGGGCGGCACGGCCCTGTCTTTTCTAGGCCTCGCGGCCCCCGCCACGCAACCCGATCATCGTGTCAGTGACCTCCCCCACGTTCACCCGCTAAAACGTGGAGTGAAACACCTGTCCGCAGGAAGCCCGAACCCTCTGACACCATGGCTCGTGTGAGCTTCTCGTATAACGCCCCAGTTTCGCAGACTCTTTTCGACCGTGCGGCGGCCGTGACGCCCGGCGGTGTGAACTCTCCCGTGCGCGCGTTCCGCGCTGTGGGCGGTACGCCCCGTTTCATGGTGTCCGGTACCGGTCCGTACCTGACTGACGCGGACGGCCGCGAGTACGTCGACCTCGTGTGCTCCTGGGGGCCGATGATCCTCGGCCACTCGCACCCCGAGGTCATCGCCGCGGTCCAGGAGGCCGTCGCGCGCGGCACCTCCTTCGGCACGCCCGGCGAGGGCGAGGTCGCGCTCGCCGAGGAGATCGTGGCCCGCGTCGAGCCCGTCGAGCAGGTGCGGCTGGTCTCCAGCGGCACCGAGGCCACCATGTCCGCCATCCGCCTCGCGCGCGGCTTCACGGGGCGCGCCAAGGTGATCAAGTTCGCCGGGTGCTACCACGGGCACGTCGACGCCCTGCTCGCCTCCGCCGGTTCGGGCGTGGCGACCCTCGGCCTGCCCGACACGCCCGGCGTCACCGGTGCCCAGGCGGGCGACACGATCGTCGTCCCGTACAACGACCTGGAGGCCGTGCGCGCCGCCTTCGCCGCACACGCCGGGCAGGTCGCCTGCGTCATCACCGAGGCGTCGCCGGGCAACATGGGCGTCGTGCCGCCGGCCGACGGCTTCAACCAGGGCCTCGCCGACCTGTGCCGGGAGAACGGCGCGCTGTACATCTCCGACGAGGTGATGACCGGCTTCCGTACGTCGAGGGCGGGCTGGTTCGGCGTAGACGGCGTCCGGCCCGACCTGATGACCTTCGGCAAGGTCATGGGCGGCGGCTTCCCCGCCGCGGCCTTCGGCGGCCGTGCCGACGTGATGGCGCACCTCGCCCCGGCGGGCCCGGTCTACCAGGCGGGCACGCTCTCCGGCAACCCGGTCGCGACGGCCGCGGGCCTCGCGCAGCTGCGCCTCCTGGACGACGCGGCGTACGAGAAGGTGAACGCGGTCTCGGCCGAGCTGCGGGGCCTGGTGAGCGCGGCGCTGGGCAAGGAGGGCGTCGCGCACACGGTGCAGAACGCGTCCAACATGTTCTCGGTCTTCTTCACCGGCGAGCCCGTGCGGAACTACGACGACGCGAAGGCGCAGGAGTCGTTCCGCTTCACCGCCTTCTTCCACTCGATGCTGTCGCAGGGCGTCTACCTGCCGCCCTCGGCCTTCGAGTCCTGGTTCGTCTCCACCGCCCACGACGAGCGCGCGGTCGAGCGGATCGCCGCCGCCCTGCCCGCCGCCGCGCGCGCAGCTGCGGAAGCCACGGAGGTCTCCGCATGAGCGGCACGGCAGCGGGTGACGAGCTGACCGTCGTCCATCTGATGCGCCACGGAGAGGTGAACAACCCGGACGGCATCCTGTACGGACGCCTGCCCGACTACCACCTCTCTGACCTCGGCCGGCGGATGGCCGACCGGGTCGCCGAGCACCTCGCCCAGCGCGACGTCACGCACGTCGTCGCCTCGCCGCTGGACCGCGCCCAGGAGACGGCCACGCCGATCGCCAAGGCGCACGGCCTCGACCTGGCGACGGACGGCAGGCTCATCGAGGCGGCCAACGTCTTCGAGGGCAAGACCTTCGGGGTCGGCGACGGCGCCCTGAAGAACCCGGAGAACTGGAAGCACCTCCTCAACCCCTTCAAGCCCTCCTGGGGCGAACCGTACGTCGAGCAGGTCGTCCGGATGATGGGCGCCCTGGACGCGGCGAAGGACGCCGCGCGCGGGCACGAGGCGGTCTGCGTCAGCCACCAGCTGCCGATCTGGATCGTGCGCAGCTTCGTGGAGAAGCGGCGGCTGTGGCACGACCCGCGCAAGCGGCAGTGCACGCTCGCGTCCCTGACGACGTTCACCTACCGCGGTGACCGCATCGTCTCGGTGGGTTATTCGGAGCCCGCCCGCGATCTCGTTCCCGCGCATCTCCTCGCCGGCGCGAAGCCGGTGAAGGGCGGGGACAAGGCGGCCGGTAAGGCCTTCGGGGCCTGACCTCCTTTCCCCCGGGAGGCCGTGCGGTTTCCTCCCGGGGGCCGCCGCGTTCTCATTCACTTCACGTGATCGCGCGGCAACTGTATGTCTGTTCCCGGCCCCTTGAAGGGGCTCTGCGGGTAAAACTCCTCAAATTACGGCGACGTGCTGGAACCCCGCACTTCGTCGTGCCCTCTAACTGGTCAACCGTCTGCATGGCACATACAGCGGACGGGGCCACGGGCGCGACGAATGGGGATGGAATGCTCGACATCAGCCGCAGGGGAATGCTCGGACTCGGAGCGGGCGCAGCCGCCGCTCTCGGGCTCGCGGCATGCGGCTCCGGGGCCGGTGGCGACTCCTCGGGGCCCGCGGACAAGGCCAAGGACGGGTCGTCCGGCGCCGGAAAGCACCCGGTGAAGCCGCTCGGCGACGGTTCCACCGCGTACACGGGCCCCCAGCCCCACCAGCCCGGCAAGCCGGTGCCGCTGGAGCCGGGCGAGACGCCCCCGCAGTTCGTCATCTTCTCCTGGGACGGCGCGGGCGAGGTCGGCAACGGGCTGTTCCCGCGCTTTCTGAAGCTCGCCGAGGACCACAACGCGCACATGACGTTTTTCCTCTCCGGGCTTTATCTGCTCCCGGAATCGAAGAAGCGCATGTACCGGCCGCCGAACAACTCGGTCGGCGCCTCCGACATCGGATATCTCACCGACGGTCACATCAAGGAGACGCTGAAGTACGTACGCCAGGCGTGGCTCGAAGGCCATGAAATCGGCACGCACTTCAACGGGCACTTCTGCTCGGGCACGGGAACGGTCGCCAACTGGACGCCCGCGCAATGGCAGGACGAGATAGACCAGGCCAAGTCGTTCGTGAAGAAGTGGCGCACGAACACCGGCTGGACCGATCTGCCGCCGCTGCCCTTCGACTACGACAAGGAACTCGTCGGCGGCCGCACGCCGTGCCTGCTCGGCCAGGACAACCTGCTGCCGACCGCGAAGAAGCTCGGCTGGCGCTACGACGCGTCCTCGCCCGGCGGACGCCAGAAGTGGCCGCGGAAGAAGATGGGCGTCTGGGACCTGCCGTTGCAGGGCGTGCCCTTCCCCGGGCACTCCTTCGAGGTACTGTCGATGGACTACAACATCCTCGCCAACCAGTCGAAGAACTCCACGAAGGCGCCGCCGGCCAACTACCCGGGCTGGCGCAAGCAGGCCACCGACGCCTACATAGCCGGCTTCGAGCGCGCCTACGAGTCCAACCGCGCCCCGTTCTTCATAGGCAACCACTTCGAGGAGTGGAACGGCGGCATCTACATGGACGCCGTCGAGGAGGCCCTGAAGCACATCGCGGGCAAGAAGGACGTGCGTCTCGTCTCCTTCCGGCAGTTCTGCGACTGGCTCGACGTGCAGGACCCGAAGGTGCTCCAGCAGCTCCAGGGCCTTGAGGTCGGCCAGGCGCCGGCGGGTGGCTGGAAGGCGCTCGGCAAGACCTCCTGACGGGCTCCCGGCGATCCGTCCTGACGGGCACTCGGCGACCCGTTCTGAGATGGGACTTTCCGCGACCGCGGGGGGTGCGGAAGATCCCCGAAACAGACATGCGAAACTTTTCACATGAGTGCCGCCCGCCGCGCCCCCCACAGCACGAACCACAGCCGTAGCCGCCGCGCCGGTGGCCGCAGCGGCCGTGCCGCCCTGCTGGCCGCCGGCGCCGCGGTCGCCGCACTGACCCTGTCGGCCTGCGGATCGGGCGGCACGTCGGGCGGCGGCGGCAACACGAACTTCGTCGCGGGCTCGGACGGCATCGCGACCGCCGCCAAGGCGGACCGCAAGCCGCTGCCCGCACTCGACGGCGAGACCCTTGAGGGCGAGCACCTGGACCTCGCCAAGGCGTACAAGGGCAAGATCCTCGTCCTCAACGTCTGGGGCTCCTGGTGCGCGCCGTGCCGGGCCGAGGCGCCGAACTTCGTGAAGGTGGCCGCCGAGACGAAGTCCGAGGGCGTCGAGTTCGTCGGCATCAACACCCGGGACCCCGAGCGCGGCCCGGCCCTCGCGTTCGAGAAGGCGCACAAGGTCGAGTACCCGAGCCTGTACGACCCGACGGGCAAGCTGATGCTGCGCTTCCCCAAGGGCACGATGAACCCGAACTTCATCCCCTCGACGATCGTCGTCGACCGTGACGGCGAGATCGCGGCGCGCTCGCAGCAGCCGCTGAACGAGGAGAAGCTGCGGAAGATGATCGACCCCATGCTCGCGGAGAAGTGATGTCGACCCTCGCGGCCATCACGGGACCCAACCAGACCGTCATGAGCGGGGCCCTGCTCCTCGCGATCCCGGTCGCCGTGCTCGGCGGTCTCGTCTCCTTCTTCTCACCCTGCGTCCTGCCGCTCGTCCCCGGCTACCTGTCGTACGTCACCGGGGTCGGCGGCCAGGACCTCGGTGAGGCGCGGCGCGGCCGGATGGCGGCCGGTGCCGGGCTCTTCGTGCTCGGCTTCACCGTCGTCTTCGTCTCCGCCACCGTCTTCTTCGGGGCGCTCGGACGCACCCTCAAGGAGCACCAGAGCACGATCAACACCGTGCTCGGCGTGGTGATGATCGTGCTCGGGCTCTTCTTCATGGGGCTCATGCCCTGGCTGACCCAGCGCGAGTTCCGCTTCCACAAGCGGCCCGCGGTGGGGCTGATCGGCGCGCCGGTGGTGGGCGCGCTCTTCGCCGTCGGCTGGACGCCGTGCATCGGCCCGACGCTCTCCTCGGTGCTCCTCCTCGCCGCAGACGGGGGCAACGCGCAGCGCGGTGCGATCCTCGGGGTCGCGTACTCCCTCGGGCTCGGCATCCCGTTCATCCTCGCGGCCGTCGCCTTCCGCAAGGCGCTCGGCGCCTTCGCGTGGGTCAAGCGGCATTATGCGTGGGTGATGCGCGTCGGCGGCATCATGATGATCGCGACGGGCCTGCTGCTCGTCACCGGCGTGTGGGACAGCGTCGTGCAGCAGATGCAGGTCTGGTCGAACAGCTACTCGGTGGGGATCTGATCCATGAGCAAGACCGAAGCCCCCGAAGAGCGGAGCGGGCTCGACGCGGCGGGCGCCCAGCTCTCGACCGCGCCCAGGGAGGACGCGCCGAACCTGCCCTCCCTCGGCGTCATCGGCTGGTTCCGCTGGTTCTGGCGGCAGCTCACCTCGATGCGGGTCGCGCTGCTCCTGCTCCTGCTGCTCTCGCTGGGCGCCATCCCGGGCTCGCTGATCCCGCAGAACGGCGTGGACGAGCTCAAGGTCCAGGACTTCATGGACCGGCACACCACGCTCGGGCCGATCTACGACAAGCTCCAGCTCTTCGACGTCTACAGCTCGGTGTGGTTCTCCGCGATCTACATCCTGCTCTTCGTCTCCCTCATCGGCTGCATCGTGCCCCGCACCTGGCAGTTCGTGGGCCAGCTCCGCGGCCGTCCGCCGGGGGCCCCGAAGAAGCTGACGCGGCTGCCCGCGTACACGGCGTGGCGCACCGAGGCGGAGCCCGAGCAGGTGCACGAGGCCGCGCTCGCGCTGCTCAGGCAGCGCCGCTTCCGCGCGCACACCGCCGGGGGTGCCGGGGGCGCCGGCTCCGTCGCCGCCGAGAAGGGCTATCTGCGCGAGGCCGGGAACCTGATGTTCCACATCGCGCTGATCGTGATGCTGATCGCGTTCGCCGCCGGGCAGCTGTTCAAGTCCGAGGGCGGCAAGCTGATCACCGAGGGCGACGGCTTCTCGAACACCCTCAGCCAGTACGACGACTTCAAGTCCGGCAGCCTCTTCGACACCGGGGAGCTGGCACCGTTCAGCTTCACGCTCGACGACTTCGAGGGCACGTACGAGAAGTCGGGCCCCAACCGCGGCACGCCCCGCACCTACCGGGCGAACGTCACGTACTCCGAGGGCGTCGACGGACCCGAGAAGAAGAAGTCGATCGAGGTCAACAAGCCGCTGGAGATCGACGGCTCGAAGGTCTACCTCATCGGCCACGGCTACGCCCCCACGGTCACCGTGCGCGACAGCAAGGGCGATGTCGTCTACCGCAACTCCGTGCCGCTGCTGCCCATCGACCAGAACGGCACCGCGACCGGCGCCATCAAGGTCCTCGACGGCTACAAGGACAAGAGCGGCAAGAAGGAGCAGCTCGGCTTCAACGCCTTCTTCGTGCCGACGTTCGCGGGCGAGGGCAAGGGCCAGATGTTCTCGCAGTTCCCCGCGCCCGACTTCCCCGTGCTCGCGCTCTCCGCGTACCACGGCAGCCTCGGCGTGGACTCCGGTGTCCCGCAGAACGTGTACCAGCTCGACACCCGGAAGATGACGAAGTTCAAGGACTCCGAGGGCGAGCTGTTCAAGCAGCGGCTGCTGCCCGGCGAGACCATGAAGCTGCCCGGCGGCGCGGGTTCGATCACCTTCGAGAAGGACCTCAAGGAGTGGGCGACCTTCCAGATCTCGCAGGAGCCGGGCTCCATGTGGGCGCTGGGCGGGGCGGTCGCCGCCATCGTGGGCCTCGCCGGATCGCTGTTCATCCAGCGCCGCCGCGTCTGGGTGCGCGCGGTGCGGGGCGCCGACGGAGTGACCTTCGTGGAGATGGCGGGCCTCGGCCGCAGCGAGTCCGCGAAGCTGCCCGAGGAACTCGCCGGGCTCGCCGCCCGGCTGCACGACGAGGCGCCGAGCGCGCCCGAACCGAACGACGCCACGGAGGCGGAGACCGTCTCCGGCTCCGACCCCGATGCCGTACCTGCCGAAGGGGCTGAGAAGTGAATCTCGCCACCACCCTGGCCGCCGAAACCAACGAGGACCTCGCGCGCGTCAGCAACGTGCTGATCTACTCGGCGATGGCCGTCTACCTCCTCGCCTTCTTCGCGCACATGGCGGAGTGGCTCTTCGGCAGCCGCAGCAAGGTCGCCCGCACGGCCGCCGCGCTGACCCCCGCCAAGACCGCGGTCAAGGCCCCCGAGGTGACCGTCACCGCCAAGGGCGGCACCGCCACCCTTGAGCGGCCGAAGGTCGTCACGCGGTCCGTGACCGGCTCCCGGGACGTGCCGGACGGCCCCGGCGCGGCGGCGGGCGACGAGAAGGGCGACCTGTACGGCCGCATCGCGGTGTCGCTCACCGTGCTCGCGTTCCTCCTGGAGTTCGGCGGCGTCCTCACCCGCGCCCTGTCGGTGCAGCGGGCGCCGTGGGGCAACATGTACGAGTTCAGCATCACCTTCTCCACGGTCGCCGTCGGCGTGTACCTGGTGCTGCTCGCACTGAAGAAGAACGTCGCCTGGCTCGGCCTGCCGCTGGTCACGACGGTCCTGCTCGACCTCGGCCTCGCCGTCACCGTCCTGTACACCTCCAGCGACCAGCTGGTCCCCGCCCTGCACTCGTACTGGCTGTGGATTCACGTCTCCACGGCGATCTTCTGCGGCGCGGTCTTCTACGTCGGCGGCGTCGGCGCGCTGCTCTACCTCTTCAGGGACAGCTACGAGACGAAGCTGGAGAACGGCGGACAGCCGGGCAAGTTCGCCACGTCCGTCCTTGAGCGGCTCCCCTCGGCGGCCTCGCTCGACAAGTTCTCGTACCGCCTGAACGCCGCGATCTTCCCGCTCTGGACGTTCACGATCATCGCGGGCGCCATCTGGGCGGGCGACGCCTGGGGCCGCTACTGGGGCTGGGACCCCAAGGAGGTCTGGTCCTTCATCACCTGGGTCGCCTACGCCGGTTACCTGCACGCCCGCGCGACGGCCGGCTGGAAGGGCCGCAAGGCCGCCTACCTCGCGCTGATCGCCTTCGCCTGCTGGCTGTTCAACTACTACGGCGTGAACATCTTCGTCACCGGCAAGCACTCGTACGCCGGGGTCTGATCCCCGGCGGTCGCTCAGCCCTCGCCGCCCTTGTCCCGCTTGTTCTCGTCCGGGTCGTCGGCCTTGTCGTCGTCCCTGAGGGACTTCAGGAACTCCGGGTTGTCGTCGGGCGCGACCCAG
Organism: Streptomyces sp. NPDC050703; assembly: GCF_040654435.1. Lineage (NCBI taxonomy): Bacteria > Bacillati > Actinomycetota > Actinomycetes > Kitasatosporales > Streptomycetaceae > Streptomyces > Streptomyces sp. NPDC050703. The sequence continues at coordinate 298,970 of NZ_JBFAHX010000004.1, read as the reverse complement.
CGGGTCCTGCCGCCTCCCGAGGCGCCCGGCGCGTGCCGCTTCTTGCCGGTGACGAACCAGGCGACGGGGCCGAGCAGCACCTCTCCGAAGAGCAGCACGATGATGACCCACACCACCTTCGGCAGGTGCCTGACCTCCTTCTCCGGAGTGTTCAGGACATCGATGAAGGCGTAGATCCACACTGCCAGGACCAGCAGGAACGGCAGATACCTGAGCATGGTGGCGCGATCCCCCAAGGGTGGTGGCGGGAGGCGTGTGCGTGCCCCCGGTGACGGGGCCAGGGTAGCCGGTGCCGGATACTGGAGGGCATGGCTTATGACGATCTTCGCTCCCTGCTCCGGGCGCTGGAGCGCGAGGGCGACCTCAAGCGCATCAAGGCCGAGGTCGACCCGTACCTGGAGGTCGGCGAGATCGTCGACCGGGTGCAGAAGTCCGGCGGCCCCGCGCTCCTCTTCGAGAACGTCAAGGGCTCGGCGATGCCCCTGGCGATGAACGTGTACGGCACGGACCGGCGCCTGCTCAAGGCGCTCGGCCTGAAGTCGTACGCCGAGATCAGCGAGAAGATCGGCGGGCTGCTCAAGCCGGAGCTGCCGCACGGCTTCGTCGGGGTGCGCGAGGCGTTCGGCAAGCTCGGCGCGATGACGCACGTACCGCCGAAGAAGGTGAAGTCGGACCACGCGCCCGTGCAGGAAGTGGTCCTGACCGGCGACGACGTGGACCTGGAGAAGCTGCCCGCGCTCTTCACCTGGCCCGAGGACGGCGGCTCCTTCTTCAACCTGGGCCTGACCCACACCAAGGACCCCGACACCGGCGTCCGCAACCTCGGTCTGTACCGGCTCCAGCGCCACGACAAGCGCACCATCGGCATGCACTGGCAGATCCACAAGGACAGCCGCAACCACTACCAGGTGGCCGCCCGCAGGGGCGAGAAGCTGCCCGTCGCCATCGCCTTCGGCTGCCCGCCGGCCGTGACGTACGCGTCCACGGCGCCGCTGCCCGGCGACATGGACGAGTACATGCTGGCCGGGTTCATCCAGGGCAAGCGCGTGGAGATGGTCGACTGCAAGACGGTCCCGCTCCAGGTGCCCGCGCACGCGGAGGTCGTCATCGAGGGCTGGCTGGAGCCCGGCGAGATGCTGCCCGAGGGACCCTTCGGCGACCACACCGGCTTCTACACGCCGCAGGAGCCGTTCCCCGCGCTGAAGATCGACTGCGTGACGATGCGGAAGCGGCCGCTTCTCCAGTCGATCGTGGTCGGCCGCCCGCCGACCGAGGACGGCCCGCTGGGCCGGGCGACGGAGAGGTTCTTCCTCCCGCTCCTCAAGGTGATCGTCCCGGACATCGTCGACTACCACCTGCCGGAGTCGGGCGGCTTCCACAACTGCGCGATCGTCTCGATCGACAAGAAGTACCCCAAGCACGCCCAGAAGGTCATGCACGCCATCTGGGGCGCGCACATGATGTCGTTGACGAAGCTCATCGTCGTCGTCGACAAGGACTGCGACGTCCACGATCTGCACGAGGTCTCCTGGCGCGCCCTCGGCAACACCGACTACGCCCGCGACCTCACCGTCGTCGAGGGCCCGGTCGACCACCTCGACCACGCGTCCTACCAGCAGTTCTGGGGCGGCAAGGCGGGCATCGACGCCACCCGCAAGCTGCCCGAGGAGGGCTACACACGGGACGGGGGCTGGCCGGAGATGGTCGAGTCCGACCCGGAGACGGCGGCGAAGGTCGACCGCCGCTGGAAGGAGTACGGGCTGTGAGTTCCGCTTCAGCGGCCGTCCCGCGGCCGGGGCGCACCAAGGCGTTCCTGCGCCTGGTCATGATCGAGCACTCCGTGTTCGCGCTGCCCTTCGCCTACATCGCCTCGCTGACGGCGATGTTCCTGCTCGACGAGAACATCCACTGGGGGCGGCTGCTCCTGGTCACCGTCTGCATGGTGGGGCTGCGTACGTTCGCCATGGCCGCGAACCGCATCATCGATCGCGAGATCGACGCCCGTAACCCGAGGACCGCCCACCGCGAGCTGGTGACGGGCGCGGTCTCCGTGAAGTCGGCGTGGACCGGCGCCCTGATCGCCCTCGTGGTGTTCCTGGGCGCGGCGGCCCTGCTCAACCCGCTCTGCCTGGCGCTGGCGCCCGTCGCGGTGGTCCCGATGGTCGTCTACCCCTACGGCAAGCGGTTCACGAACTTCCCGCAGGCGATCCTCGGCATCGCCCAGGCCATGGGCCCGGTGGGTGCCTGGATCGCGGTCACCGGCGAGTGGTCGGGGCAGGCCGTGATCCTCGGCCTCGCGGTCGGCGTCTGGATCGGCGGCTTCGACCTGATCTACGCCTGCCAGGACGTGGAGACCGACCGCGAGGTCGGCGTGAAGTCGGTGCCCGCGCGCTTCGGCGTCCCGGCCGCCATCTGGGGCGCCCGCGGCTGCCACCTGGTGACCACGGCGCTCCTCGTCTGGTACGCGGCGTCCACCGGGGCCGGCGTGTTCTTCTGGCTCGGCCTCGCGGTCGTCGCCGGCGCCTTCGTCTACGAGCACACGATCGTCAGGCCGCACGACCTGACCCGGCTGAACCGCGCCTTCTTCCAGGTGAACGGTTTCATCGGAATCGCCCTGTTCGTCTGCGCGTTGCTCGATCTGCTCGTACGCGGCCTCACCGTCTGAACGGCCGCCGGATAGGCTTCACAGCGTGAATCCAGGAGATACGCAGCGTAGGCCTTGGATCGTGGGGGTGTCGGGCGCCTCGGGGACGCCGTACGCGGCGGCCGTGCTGCGCGCCCTGCTCGCGGCGGGCGAGAGCGTCGACCTCGTCGTGTCGCGGGCGTCGCGCCTGACGCTGCTCGACGAGACGGGCATCTCGTTCCGCGACGCGCACTGGCGGGACGACCTGCGGCAGTGGCTCGCGCGGGGGGCCGACGGCAAGCCGGACACGTTCGACGTGGCCGTGGACGACGTGCGGTACTGGCCCGCGGGCGACCTGGCGGCGGGGCCGTCGTCGGGGTCGTACGCGACCAGGGGGATGCTGATCGTGCCGGCGTCCACGGCGTGCGTGGCCGGGGTGGCGCTCGGGCTCTCGAAGGACCTGCTGCAGCGGTCGGCGAGCGTGACGCTCAAGGAGGGCAGGCGGCTCGTGGTCTGCGTACGCGAGACGCCGCTGAACGGACAGACGCTGAAGCACATGGTGAGCCTGGACGAGGCGGGCGCGATCGTGCTGCCCGCCTCTCCGGCGTTCTACGCGGGGGCGACGCACATCCAGGACCTGGTGGACTTCGTCGCCGGGCGGACGCTGGACGCGGCGGGAGTGCCGCACAGCCTGTACCGCCGTTGGGAAGGGGAACTGGGAGGCGCTTCCCGTGCGGGATGAGCGCCCCCGAAGGGGCGCGGGGAACTGCGCGAGCAACCACGACGAACTTGTCGTCGGTGCTCAGCCGCACTCCCGCGGCGGGACTAACGCTTCTTGGCGCCCCGCGGCTTCCTGGCGGTCTTCTGCGTCGGCGCAACCTTCGCACGCGAGCGGTTGGCCAGGTCCTGAAGCTCGCGCATACGGGCGTAGGCCATCTCGATCGAGTACACGGGGTGTCTCACTCCTGAGTGATCGTTTGAAGGATCGTTGCTGATCGGCTGAAGTCGAGAAAGATTTGCGGGGCGTAAGCCCTGTTGCGCCTTAGATTCTACACATAGACTCGCGGTATCGCTGAATAATGAAAGGCATCGCACCTATGGACGCCGTCGACAGGCAGCTCATCCAGGCCCTGCGGGAGAACGGCCGCGCCTCGTACGCCGAACTCGGCCGGCTCGTCGGCCTCTCCGGGCCCAGCGTCACGGACCGGATCAACCGCCTCGAAGCGGCCGGTGTCATCACCGGCTACCGCGCGACCGTCGACTCCGCCTCCCTCGGCCTCGGCGTCATCGCCCTCATCGGCATCTCGCTCTCCGACGCGGCCGACCACGAGGACGTGGCCCGCCGCCTGAAGGACCTGCACGAGATCGAGGACTGCTGGTTCATCGCGGGCGACGACTCGTACATGCTCAAGGTCAGGGCCAGTGACGTGGACGGCCTGGAGAGGACGATCCGCAGGCTCAGCGGCACTCGCGGGGTCTCCCGCACGCGGACCACGATCGTGCTCTCCACCAAGTGGGAGAACCGGGTCGGAGAGCTGCCCGAGGAGGAGTGAGCGGGGGCGGGGGCGTACGGTTGGCGGAGTTTGTGGCAGGTCGTACGTCGGTGGTACGCGGGTCTGCCGTAGGTCGCTGGGAGAGGTAAGGGCGAGGGCATGGACGCAGGTCTGAAGCGCGATCTTGAGCAGAAGGTCCGGGACGGTGAGCGGCTGACCCGCGAGGACGGCATCGCCCTCTACGAGTCGGACGACCTCGCCTGGCTCGGCGGCCTCGCCCACGAGGTGCGCACGCGCAAGAACGGCGACGTCGTGCACTTCAACGTCAACCGCCACCTCAACATGACCAACGTGTGCACCGCCTCGTGCGCCTACTGCTCCTTCCAGCGCAAGCCGGGCGAGAAGGACGCGTACACGATGCGCATCGAGGAGGCCGTCCGCCTCGCCAAGGCGATGGAGGGCGAGAACCTCACCGAGCTGCACATCGTCAACGGCCTGCACCCGAACCTGCCGTGGCGCTACTACCCGCGCTCGCTGAGCGAGCTGAAGAAGGCCCTCCCGAACGTCTCCCTGAAGGCCTTCACGGCCACCGAGATCCACCACTTCGAGACGATCTCCGGGATGTCGGCCTCCGACATCCTGGACGAGCTGATCGAGGCCGGCCTGGAGTCGCTGACCGGCGGCGGCGCGGAGATCTTCGACTGGGAGGTGCGGCAGCACATCGTCGACCACCGCACCCACTGGGAGGACTGGTCCCGCATCCACCGCCTCGCGCACGAGAAGGGCCTCAAGACCCCGTGCACGATGCTGTACGGCCACATCGAGGAGCGCCGCCACCGCGTCGACCACGTCCTGCGCCTGCGTGAGCTCCAGGACGAGACCGGCGGCTTCCAGGTCTTCATCCCGCTGCGCTACCAGCACGACTTCGTGGACATGAAGGACGGCAAGGTCAGGAACCGCCTCCAGGCGCGCACCACCATGGCCTCCGGTGCCGAGGCCCTGAAGACCTTCGCGGTCTCCCGGCTGCTCTTCGACAACGTCCCGCACGTCAAGGTCTTCTGGGTCATGCACGGCCTGCAGACCACGCAGCTCGCCCTCCAGCACGGCGCCGACGACATGGACGGCTCGGTCGTCGAGTACAAGATCACGCACGACGCGGACAACTTCGGCACCCCGAACAAGCTGACCCGCGAGGACCTCCTCGACCTGATCCGCGAGGCCGGCTTCCGCCCGGTCGAGCGGAACACGCGCTACGAGGCGATCCGCGAGTACGAGGGCCCCGACCCGCTGCTGCGCGAGGCGCCGCAGGCCATGCGGGTCTGAGGTCCGTCACCGGCGCCCTCCGCGTCGCGTCCTCGGGCCCGCCCCCCTTGCCGGGCGGCGAGCCGCCCGTGTTTCACTGGGAGGGCTCGTCCAGCTCGGGCCCATTTCGGAACGGAAGAGTGGATTGACATGCTCCGCTACACGCTGATGCGCCTCGGGATCTTCGTGGGCTGCTTCCTGGTCGTCTGGGGCCTCGTCTACGCCGAAATCCTGCCGCGCGGCCTCGGCGACTCCAACCTGCTCTGGGTGCTGCTGCTCGCGCTCGTCATCTCGGCGCCCATCAGCTTCGTGGTCCTGCGCAAGGAGCGCGACCGCGCCTCGGAGAACGTGGTGGCGCGCGTGGAGCGCACCAAGGCCAACCTGGAGGCGAACCGCACCCAGGAGGACGACGCGGACGACCTGGCGCGGGCCAAGGCCGAGTCGCCGGCCGGGCGGACGCAGGCGCAGGGTTCGTAAGCTTCGTCACACACTTCACCGGGACCCCGGCTCCGGAGCAGCTCGCTCCGGGGCCGGGGTCCCGTGCGTCCGGGCCGGGTCGCGGAAGCGGACCGGGAGCGGTCAGGGGACCGGAAGCTCCGCTTCCCTCAAACAAGACCTTTGATGTTCTCAAAGTACGAGTGTTAACGTATTGGCCATGAAGACAGCAGCAGCGCACCGCCACGCCATGAGCGTCCCGCTCGTGGCGCGCCTGCATGTCGACCTCTGCCGCTGCATGTCCGCGGCCTGTCACGTCTGAACGTGACCCGCTGCAGCGACGCCGCTGACCCTTCGCGGTCGCCGCTCCCGTACGTCCCCCACCCCCTGACTTACCTCACCGGAGTGTGTCCGTGTCCGCGAATTCCGCGACGCCCGCCGACCAGGCGAGCGGCCCCGAGAAGCCCAGCCCCGGCTTCCGGATACCCAAGTTCCTCAAGGTTCCCTTCTGGGCGCAGATCCTCGGCGGTCTCGTCCTCGGTGTCCTGCTCGGCTGGCTCGCCCGCAGCCAGGACATCTCCTGGCTCGTCACCACCCTCTCCAAGGTCGGCGACACCTTCATCGGCCTGCTGAAGCTCGCGGTCGCCCCGCTCGTCTTCTTCGCGATCCTGGTGTCGATCACCAACCTGCGGAAGGTCAACAACGCGGCGCGCCTGGCCACCCGCACCCTGCTGTGGTTCATGATCACGTCGCTCATCGCGGTCGCCATCGGCCTCGCGATCGGCCTGCTCACCAACCCCGGCTCCGGCACCGGCCTCACCCCGAAGGACGGCAAGGCCCCCGACCACGCGGGCTCCTGGATCGACTTCCTCACCGGGATCATCCCGACGGACGTCATCACGCCCTTCACCGAGCTGAACGTCCTCCAGATCGTCTTCATGGCCGCCGTCGCCGGTATCGCCGTACTGAAGATCGGCGACAAGGCGCAGCCGATCCTGGAGCTGAGCGAGTCCGTCCTCGCCCTCCTCCAGAAGGCCCTGTGGTGGGTCATCAAGCTCTCCCCGATCGGCACCGTCGGCCTCATCGGCTTCGCCATCGCGGACTACGGCTGGAACCTCATCAGCAAGTACGCGACGTTCACCGCGGACATCTACATCGGCTGCGCCCTGGTGATGTTCGGCGTCTACCCGCTGCTGCTCGCCACCGTCGCCAAGGTCAACCCGCTCCAGTTCTTCAAGGGCGCCTGGCCCGCGATCCAGCTCGCGTTCGTCTCGCGCTCCTCGGTCGGCACGATGCCGGTCACCCAGAAGGTCACCGAGCGCCTCGGCGTCCCGAAGGAGTACACCTCCTTCGCCGTGCCCTTCGGCGCCACGACCAAGATGGACGGCTGCGCCGCGATCTACCCGTCGATCGCCGCGATCTTCGTCGCGCAGATCTTCGACGTGAACCTGGGCATCAAGGAGTACCTGCTCATCGCCTTCGTGTCGGTCGTCGGCTCCGCCGCCACGGCCGGTCTGACCGGCGCCACGGTCATGCTGACGCTGACCCTGTCCACGCTGGGCCTGCCCATGGAGGGCGTCGGCCTGCTGCTCGCCATCGACCCGGTCCTCGACATGATGCGCACCGCCACGAACGTGGCCGGCCAGGCGCTGGTGCCCGTGATCGTCGCCGCCCGGGAGAAGATCCTCGACCGCGAGGCGTACGAGCACGCGTCGGCTTCGCCGCTGGACGACTTCGACGAGCCGACGCCGGAGCCGGAGCCGCGTGACGCGCAGGCTTCGCGCCCGGTGCCCGCGGGCGTGTAACGCCTTCCCGGTCCGTCGGCGTCCGTCGGCCCCGCTCCGGAAGCTCACCGAGGCTTCCGGGGCGGGGCTTCGTCGTGAGGCCCGCCGGGGGCCAGTTCTGGCCAAAGCATTGCCGAGGGTGATCGAGAGGCGGGCTCCGTGACCGTACGCTGATCCTGGACGGACGGCGTGGGAAGAGGCGGGGCCTGTGGGCGAGAAGCAGCGGCAGAAGCGGATGCCGCGGGCCGTGCGCGAGCAGCAGATGCTGGACGCGGCGGTGCGGACGTTCGGGCAGCGGGGGTTCAGGGCCGCGTCCATGGACGAGATCGCGGAGCTGGCCGGGGTGTCGAAGCCGCTGGTGTACCTGTATCTGCACTCCAAGGACGACCTCTTCACCGCCTGCATCCGGCGGGAGGCCGCCGCGCTCGTCGACGCCGTGCGGGACGGGGTGGACGCCGCCGCGGGGGAGAGCGCCGACCGCCGGCTCTGGTCGGGGCTGCGGGCGTTCTTCACGCACACCGCCGAGCGGCCCGACGGCTGGGCGGTGCTGCACAGCCAGGCGCGCACCCAGGGGGAGCCGTTCGCCGCCGAGGTCGCCGCGATGCGGGAGGAAGTCCTCGCCTACGTGACGGCGCTGATCGTCGAGGCGGCGCGGGAGGCCCACGGGGACCCCTCGCTGCCGGCCCGCGAGGTGGCGGGGCTCGCGCAGGCCCTCGTGGGCGCGGCGGAGTCCCTGGCGGGGTGGGCCAACACGGACCCGTCGGTCTCGGCGCGGGAGGCCGCGGCCACGCTCATGAACTTCGCCTGGGCGGGGCTCGGGTCGCTGATGGAGGGGCGTCGCTGGGCGGCCCGGGTCCCCGGCTGAGACCGCCGCCGACCGCACGGAAGGTGACCGGCGTCGCGTACCGTCACCGTCGAGCGGGCGAGGTTCCTGGTGGGCGCTTAGGGTGAGTGAGGGGCACACCCAGGGAGGTTGCCGTGCGCGGAGCTTGTGCACTCGCCGGCGTCACCGTACTGGCCGTGGTGGGAGCGGGCGCTCCGTGGCCGGCCTCGGCCGCCGCGGGCGGGGACGGAAGGCCGGACCTGTCGCGGTTCTACACGCAGAAGATCAAGTGGGCCGCCTGTGAGGGCGACACCCAAGCCATGGCGGACGCCACCGGCGACGTCAAGGACATCCGGTGCGGTGACGTCAAGGTGCCCATCGACTACGCCGACCCCGCGGCCGGGACCGTCGACGTCGCGATGATCCGTATGAAGTCCAGTGCGGCGGGGAAGCCCAGGGGCTCCCTGCTGCTGAACTTCGGCGGCCCCGGCGGGCCGGGGGTCTCCGCGCTCGCCGGGTCGCAGAAGGAGTTCTCCTTCCTCAGCAAGGAGTACGACGTCGTCTCCTTCGACCCGCGGGGCGTGGGCGAGAGCGACCCCGTGACCTGCGGCGACGCCGAGACGGGCGCCGAGGTCCTGGAGGGCGGGCCCGCGGACGGCACCGACGACCCCGCGGCCGTGCTCAAGGAGCTGCGCGAGGCCGCCGCCGAGTGCGCGAAGAAGTCGGGGCCCGTGCTGCCGCACATGGGCACGGTCAACGTCTCGCGCGACCTCGACGTCATGCGGCACGCCCTCGGCGACAAGAAGCTCAACTACCTCGGCTTCTCGTACGGGACACGGCTCGGCGCCGTCTACGCCGCCCAGTTCCCCGACAAGGTCGGCCGCATGGTGCTCGACGGCGTGGACACGCTGACCGAGCCGGTCGCCGAGCAGTCCCTCGCCACGGCGGAGGGCCGCCAGACCGCCCTCGACAACTTCCTCGCCTGGTGCACGGGGAACCCCGGCTGCGTCTTCGGCACCGACGCGCGCGCCGCGCGCCAGGACATGCGGCAGGTCATCGAGGACCTGGACGAGATGCCGCTCCAGGCCCTGGACGGCGGGCAGTTCACCGGACAGGACGTCGTCGGCGTGCTGAGCCAGGCCCTGTACAGCAGGCAGGCATGGCCCGCCCTCTCCCAGGCCCTCGGCGCGCTGCTCGCGGACGGCGACCCCCGGGCGCTGCTGCGGATGAGCGGCGGGCTCGGCGGAGCGGTGCGCGGTGGCGGTACGGCCGCGCGCGACACGGTGCCCATGGACAACATGACGGCCGCCCTGATGGCCGTGAACTGCGCCGACGACCCCGACAGGCCGAACGCCGCGCGGATAGAGAAGGAGGTCGGCCGGCTGAAGAAGGAGTTCGAGAAGGCGTCACCGGTCTTCGGCAAGTCGATGCTGATGCCGGTCCTGCTCTGCTTCGGCCGCCCTCCCGGCACCGACTACATCCGCGAGTCCGTACGGGACATCAGCTCCCCCGAGCTGCTGCTCGTCGGCACGCGCGGCGACCCCGCGACGCCCTACCGCTGGACCGAGGAGACCGCCGAGCGGCTCGGCCCCAAGGCGATCGTCCTGGACAACAAGGGCGACGGGCACACCGGTTACCTGGGCTCCGAGTGCGTACGCGACAAGGTCGACGGCTTCCTCCTGTACGGCGAGATGCCGCCGGACGGCAGCTCCTGCCCACCGGACAAGGCGGAGTGAGCGGGCGGCGGCACCGCCTACGCGTCGGGCGCCAGGCCGAGCATCGCCTTCTCGCCCGTCGCTCTCTTCGGCGCGCTCCTGGCGAGCGGCACGGCCACCGGCTTCTCACTGCCGGGCATGAGTGCGGCTCTGGTGGCGGTAGGGCTCGTGCTCTGCGTGACGTGGCGTGGGTGCGGAAAAGTCCCGCCGAAGCGTCCGGTGCGGGCGCTTGTGGGCGGGACTTCTGTGCAACCCCGGCGTGAGCCAGGGGTCAGGCCGTCGCGTGGGCGAGGAAGAGGGTCCAGGGGGCGGGACTGACGGTGAGGGTGGGCCCGGCGGTGCGTTTGCTGTCGCGGATGTGGATGGCGTGCGGGCGGATCGACAGCTCCACGCATTCGCCGCCTCCGCCGCTGCTGTGGCTGGACTTCGTCCAGGGGTACGAGGCTTCGAGGCATTCGCCGCGGGCGCCGCCGCTGTGGCTGGACTTGCGCCAGGTGTAGGCGGCCTCGAGGCAGGAGCCGCCTTCGCCGCCGCTGTAGCTGGACTTGAACCAACTGAGCTGCTCGATGTTCATCTTGCTCCCAGCATCTTCTCGATCAGGGTCAAGGACTCTTGGGCGTTGAGTGCCTGCGAGCGAAGAATGCCATAGCGAGCGGCGATGAGCCTGACTTCCTCCACGTCGGTGATGAGTCGCGGGTAGCCCTGCACCTCGGTGTACGCGACCGGCTGCCGCGACTTGCTCGTGAGGAGCGTGAACACGCCGTCAACGTTCGGGTGTTCCTGCCGGTCCGTGGGCATGACCTGCAACTCGACGGCGCGATGGCGTCCCACGCGCAGCAGTTGTCGGAGTTGTTCCTCATACACGAGGTGGCCCCCGATCGGACGTTGCAACGCTGCCTCCTCCACGATGAAACTGCAGATTGGCGAGGGCCAGCGCTCGAAGATCTGCTGTCGAGCCATTCGGTCGGACACCCGCTTCTCGATGGTCTCGGCATCTAGGAAGGGCCGCCGCTGCGAGAAGATTGTCCGTGCGTAGTCTTCGGTTTGCAGCAGCCCGTGGACAACCTGGTTGCTGTAGTCGTGCAATTCGACGGCCTCGCCCTCCAGACTCGCGTACTTCCGATACCACTCCGGATGCCGCGTCCGAGCCCTGGCCTGGGCCTCCCGTACGTCGTCCGCGGCAGCGGCCAGTACGCCCCGGGCGTCCAGGAGGGCGTCGACCCGGGTCAGGAAATCCGGCTGCGGCGTGCGCACCCCGCGCTCTATGGCCGAGATCAGCGCTTCCCCGCAGTGCGCCGCCTTGCCCAGCTCGCGCTGGCTCATGCCGGCGTGTTCGCGGAGCACCTTGATCTGTTTGCCCAGGGCGCTGAAGAGATGCGCCGTGCCGTCCGTCTGGGAAGGCCGCTCGGGCCGTTCCTCGTGGTCGCTGCCGGCCATGCCGTACCGCCCTCGCGTGAGTCACGGGAGACACCTCATACAGCCGGACGGGCACACTCATACACGGGCCCGGCGTCGAGGCGCCGTACCTGGTCAGCGTAGAGCCGATCGACCACGCTCAGTCACATGAACCAGCGAATCTCCCCCCACCCCACGACGTTGACGGTCTTCCGGCAGTTGCTCAGTGCGACGCCGCGAGGTGCCAGGCTGGCCCGGCGGCTGGCGGTGTGCCAGCTTGAGGCGTGGGGGTTTCCGCACGGCGGTGACGTGTCCGAGGCGGCGGCGCACATCGTCGCCGAGCTGGCGGCGAACGCCGTGACGCACGGCCGGGTGCCGGGGCGGGACTTCGAGCTGCGGCTCATCCGGCGGGAGCCGGACACGCTCCGTGTCGAGGTGGCGGACGCGCGTGGGGGGCCCGAGCCGAGGGCGAAGCCCCTGGACCCCCAGGCGGAGTCGGGGCACGGGCTGCGGCTCGTGGAAGCCTTGGCCGCGAGGTGGGGCGTGGCGGAGCGGGCGGTCGGCAAGACGGTCTGGGCCGAGTTGCGGACCGGCGGCCGGCCACCGGCTACGTGACGGTGAACGCCACTTCGTGGACCGAGTTGCGGGAGCCCGGCGGCGGCTGCACGCGGCCCGCGGCGTCCGTGGCCCGGGAGCGGACCGTGTGGGGGCCGGGGGTGAGCCAGCGCCGCAGGGAGAAGCCCTGCCAGGCGGGGTCGGCGCCGAGGGTGTCGAGGCGGGCGGGCTCCCAGGGGCCGTCGTCGACGGAGAGTTCGACGCGGACGACTTCCGTGGTGCTCCAGGCGCGGCCCCGGACGGTGATGGTTCCGTAGGGCAGCTTCGCGTCCCGCTCGGGCGAGGTCAGCCTGCTGTTGACGTCGACCTCGCGCACCGGCTGCGGGGTGTCGTGGCCCGGGAGCACACGGGTGTAGAACCGGGTGGTGAACATGTGCTCGGGACGCTCGTCGGTCAGGACGATCCGGGTCAGCCACTTGACGGAGTTCGTGCCGAACATGCGGGGCACCACCGCCCGCAGGGGGTGGCCGTGGCGGGCCGGCAGGGGCTCGCCGTTCATGCGGTGGGCCAGGAACACGTCGCGGCGGGCGACGGGCAGGGGCAGGTCCTTCACGTACGAGACGGCGTCCTCGTCCGCGAAGGAGCCCGTGTCGGCGCCTTCGAGGACGACGTGCCGGGCCGTGGGCAGCGGTGCGGCGCGGTCAAGGAGGGCGGCGAGGGGGAAGCCGGTCCACTCGACGTTCGCCACCGCGCGGGTGGGGACGTCGGGGCGCAGCGGGCTGCCGAAGCACTCGTGCACGGCGGTGAGCCGGTCGGCGGGGTGCGCGAGGACCGTGGCGAGGTCGAGGCGCAGGGGGTGTTCGACCAGTCCCTCGATGGTGAGGGTCCAGGTGTCGGCGGGCAGGTCCGGGACGCCCATGTGCGCGCGTACGAAGAGGTTGCCCGTCGGCGTGATGAAGTCGGGTCCCGGCGCCGGGTCGGCGTGGGAGGGATCGTCGGGGGGTGGGACGAGTGCCGCGGTCATCGGCCGGCGGCTCCCGTGCCGGTGGGCTCCGGCTGTTCCGGGTCCCCGGAGCGGGGGTGCGGTGCCGTGTCGCTGGCCTTCAGGGCCAGGGCGAAGAGGACCAGCATGGCCAGGGTCAGGGCCGTGGGCGCGACGATCATGGTGAGAATCCCCCCGGTTCTCCGAACTGGTGGGGCCGCACGCCGACTTCGCGCACCGGTCCCGTGTCCTGGTGATCCTAGGCGGATGGGGCGGAACAGCCCACTTCTTTTGTGCGGGGCGCGTGTCGGCGGGCATTCCGTGGGGCGTGCGCCCGCGTTGACTTGTTCGCGCTGGTACTCAGGCGGATGCGGCGGCGCTACGTTCGTACTCGGCCTCGGCGACGAACGGAGGACCCGTCATGCCGGAGGAGACCGACCGGCCGCGTCCTGCACGGTTCGAGCAGGCGCTCGCCTGCTTCCGTGAGGCCCGTGAGCTGACCGACCCCGACGACGCGCCGGGGGTCTACGGCGTCATCCTCCACGACGAGGCCGAGACCCACCGCAGCACCGGTGACCTCGGCAGAGCCGTCGGGCTCTTCCGGCAGGCCGTCGCGTACCAGGAGCGCGCGGGCAACCCGAGCGCCCTCACCACCTCGATGGCGGCGCTGGCCAACGTCCTGGTGGCCAAGCGCGAGACCGTCGAGGCGCGGGACGTCCTGAAGCGGCTCGGCGTCGAGATCCCGAAGATCGGCGCGGTCCAGCCGCGCGCGGTCGCGCTGCACAACCTGGGCCTGGCGTACGAGGATCTGGGGAGCCTGGGGGTCGACGAGGCGTACTCCGAGGCGGTGACCGCTCACCGCGCCGTCCTGGATCTGCTGGACGGCGAGAGCGACCCCGGGTGGTACGCCACCGTCCTGCGGGACCTCGGCGACGCCTACGCGGCGCAGGACCTGCTGACGCTGGCGCACGCCTCGTACGAGGAGGCCGTGCGCTACACGCGACGGATCGGGGGCGGGCGGTCCAACTCCCTCGTCACCATGCTGATCGTGCTGGGGCGGGCCAGCCGGCGGCTCGGCACGCTGGAGGGTGAGGTGTGGGTTGACGGCGTGGGCCCGGCGGACGCCGGGGAGGGCTTCGGTGCTCCGCCGGTGCCCGGCGCCCCGCCGCTGCCGGACGCCCCGCCCCCGGAGGCGGAGTCCGACGGAGTGGGGCCCGCCGACGGGCCGCCCGCCGACGTGGAGCCCGCGGGGGAGCAGGCCTGACGGTGGGCGGAGGGAGCCTGCGCTAGGGGACTCCCGCCAGGCGCAGCAGTGCCGTCGCCGCCGCCGCGCCGACGACGACCACCACGAACGGCGCCTTGCGCCAGGCGAGTATCCCGCCGAGGAGGACGCCCGCGGGGCGTGCCCAGCCCGGGAAGCCCTGGCCCTCGGTCAGGGCGCCCGTGGCGAGCAGGGCGACGAGGAGCACGGTGGCCCCCACGGTCAGCAGCTCCTGGACGCGGGCGGGCAGCGCCACGCGCCCGTGCAGCACCGGTCCGGCCAGGCGGAAGGCGTACGTGCCCGCGGCGAGGACGAGGACACAGGCGAGCGTGGCGTTCACGAGGCGCTCCCGGGGGCGGTGGATCGGGGGCGGCGGGGGCCGCGGCGGGCGGCGAGCAGGCCGAGCAGGGCGAGGAGCACCGGCACCCCGGCGGGCAGCAGCGGGGCGGCGGCGACCGCGATGACCGCGCCGGCGGCCGACGCCCGCCGTGCCGCGCCGTCGGCGCGCAGCGCGGGCAGGACCAGGGCGAGCAGGACGGCGGGGAACGCCGCGTCCAGCCCGAACCGGTCGGTGTCGCCGAGCGCCGTCCCGGCGAGGGCGCCCGCGAGGACGCTGACGTTCCACGCCAGGAACAGGCCGATGCCGGATATCCAGAACGCGGCCTTGCGCGCCCTGCCCTCGTCCTGGGCGAGCACGAAGGCGGCCGTCTCGTCGGTGATGAGGTGCGCGCCGATCAGCCGCGCCGCCCACGAGCGGCCGAGGTCGTCGGCGAGGGCGAGGCTGAACGCGGCGGTACGGGAGTTGAGGAGCAGTCCGGTCGCCGCCGCGGCCACGGGGCCGCCACCCGCGGTGAGCAGAGCGACCGCGCTGAACTGGGCGGAGCCCGCGTACACGAGCAGCGACATGAGGACGGGCACCCAGAGGGGAAGCCCGCCCGCGACGGCGATCGCGCCGAAGGAGACGCCGACGACGGCGTCGGCGAGCCAGACGAGGGCGATGTCGCGCAGGACGCCGGGCGGGAGGTCGGAGAGGCGGACGAGGGAGGCGCCCGGCCGGAACCCCGTTCGGCCCGGCGGATCGTTTGTTCGGTGTGGCGAACGCATGCATCGTAGGATGAGCAGTGCGGGGTGCGTTCGTCAAGGCGAACGAATGGCCTTGTGCAGCGAACGAAATGGCTTCGTACGGCCAACGATGTGCGAAACGAAGCGTCCGATCAGGAGCGAAAGCGATGACCAACGGCACCGGCCCCGGTGGCGCCCCGCCGTCCCGCATGCCCCGCGAATGGGTCGCCGCGGCGCTGCGCCGCGAGCGCGCGAGGGCCGGGATCTCCCTCTCCGAGCTGGCCAAGCGCGCCGGGATCGCGAAGTCCACCCTCTCGCAGCTCGAGGCGGCCACCGGCAACCCCGGCATCGAGACGATCTGGGCGCTGGCCGTGGCGCTCGGGGTGCCGTTCAGCGTCCTGGTGGAGTCGCCCGCGCCCGCGGTGACGGTGATCCGGGCGGGCGAGGGTCCGACCATGCACGCGGAGAACTCCTCGTACGCGGGCACCCTGCTCTCCGCGGGACCGGCCGGGGTGCGGCGCGACATCTACCACGGGGCGCTGGAGCCCGGCGCCCCGCGCGAGTCGGACCCGCACATCCCCGGCTCGATGGAACACCTGGTCATCAGCACCGGCCGCCTCCTCGCGGGCCCGCGGGGCGAGGCGGTGGAGCTGGGCCCCGGTGACTTCATGTCGTACCGCGGGGACGTGCCGCACTCCTACGAGGCCCTTGAGCCGGGCACGACGTTCGTGATGGTCATGCAGCACGTCTAGCGACTCGTGCCGCGGCGCGTCCGGCGGCTCGTGCGCGCGTCGGCGGCCGGCTACTGCTTGCGCGGCTTCGGGGACAGCAACTGCTCGCGCAGGGCGGTCAGCTGGTGCGAGGTGTCGACCGCCCGTGTCTCGTCCAGCGTGGTCAGCGCGAGCAGCAGCGCGTCCGCGACCACCAGGGCGGTGAGCGCCTCGGTGGTGATGCCCGTCGGGGTGTGCGGGGCGGTGAGGACGGCGTCGACCCGGGAGCCGTACAGCTCGGCGAGTTCGTCGGTGACCAGGACGACCCGCGCGCCGACCGCGCGCGCCCGCTCGATCAGGACCGTCAGCTCGGGCAGCGCCCGGCCGGGCTGGAAGATCACCACCGCGTCGCCCGTGCGGATGCCGAGCAGCGCGTCGGCGAGCGCGAAGCCGGTGTCGCCGACGTAGCGGGAGCGGTGGCCGATGCGGCCGAGTGCCAGGGCGAGGTGGCGGGCGGCGAGTTCGGACGCCGCCACTCCGTAGCAGTGGGTCTCCGTGGCTTCCGCCAGGGCCTCGACCGCCGTGCGCAGGGCGTCGTCCGGGGTGAGCCTGCGGGCGTGCTCGATGCGCTCGGCGGCCTCGTCGAAGACGTCGCCCCAGATGTCGCCGAGGTCCCCGCCGACATGCGCGATGCGCCGCTTGAGACGGACCTCGGGGGCGACCGCCGAGGTGAAGTCGGACGCCAACTCCCGCTTCAGGGCGGGCAGTCCGGCGTATCCCAGGCGTTGCAGGGCGCGCACGACCGTGGCGTTGCTCGTGCCGCTGGCGGTGCCGAGCTCCTGGGCGCTGGCGAAGAGCAGGGACTCGGGCGGCGCGCTCACCACGTACTGGGCGACGGCGCGCTCGGAGGCGGACAGCGTCTCCCACTGGTCGCGCACGGCCGCGCGGAGCCGGTCCACCCCGGCGGCGTCCGCCGCCCCCGCACTCTCTGAAATTCCCATTACGGCTCTTGACTCTCGTGTGATGGCGGTTACTCTCCTGGGCAACGCATTCCAAGAGGAGAGCATCTCGTAACCGACGTTACAGGACGTCGTCGCGGGACCTCTCCGCGGTAGGAGAACAATGGCACCCCGCACGCTCCCCGTGATCGAGATCTCCGGTACGCCCGTCGAACGCGGACGCCAGTACGGCGAAGCGGTCCGCCCGCGGATACGGGCCGCGATCGGCTACTACGAAGAGGCATTCGGCCACTCCGCGGGCCTGACCTGGGACCGCGTCACCGCACGGGCCGCCCGCTGGCTCGACCCGGTCAGCGACTACGCGCCCCACCTCGTGGAGGAGATGCGGGGCATCGCCGACGGCGCGGGCGTCACGCTGCCCGACGTGCTCGCGCTCAACGCCCGCGGCGAGGTCATCTACGACCGCTCCTTCGCCGACATGGCAGAGGCGTCCCCAAAGGCGGCTCCCGGGCGGCCCGACGAGGAGCCCGCCGAGGGCTGCACGTCCTTCGCCGCGTACGGGGCGGCCAGCGGCGACGGGCACGTCTACGCGGGGCAGAACTGGGACTGGCGCGCGGGCGTCGCCGACACCGTCGTCATGATCCGGGTCGTGCAGCCGCCGAAGCCGACCTTGATCATGCAGGTCGAGGCGGGACAGATCGGCCGCCAGGGCGCCAACTCGGCGGGGATCGCGCTCAACGCCAACGGCCTGGGCGGACGCTTCGACGACGCCGTCGGCCTCCCGCAGACCGTCGTGCGCCGCAGCGTGCTCGACCGGGCGACCGTCACCGACGCCCTCGACGTGCTCTGCCGCACCCGCGCCCACATCGCCAGCAACGCCCTGCTGACCTGCCGCGAGGGCTTCGCCATCGACCTGGAGACGACCCCCGCCGGGCACGGCTGGATGTACCCGACCGACGGCCTCCTCGTGCACGGCAACCACTACCAGGCGGGCGTCCCGGCCGCCCTCGCCGACGGCTACCGGCCCCTGTCGTCCGACTCGCTCGTCCGCGTCCCGCGCGCCGAGGAGGGACTGCGGGCCCTGCGCGCCTCCACGGGCCCCGACGAGTCCCGCAAGCTGATCAAGCAGGCGATGTCCGACCACCTGGGCCTGCCCGAGTCGCTCTGCACCCACCCCGACCCACGCGGCCCCGCCGTCAAGCACTGGGCCACGCTCGTCTCCTCCTGCGTGGACCTGACCACCGGCGACTACCACGTGACCGCGGGCACCCCCTGCGACCGCGAGTACCAGCACATGCCCTGGAACCTCTACGACGGCCCGTACGGAGAGACCTCATGAGCCCCCTGACCGCGCCGGGGCACCGGCGCGCGGCCCTGGCGGGACTCGCCGCCACCGCCCTGCTCGCCACCGCCTCGTGCAGCGGCGCCGACACGGCGGCGCTCGGCGGCGAGCCCGCCGACGCCGCCGAGCTGAAGCTCACCGCGACCACGCCCGCCGCCGAGGGGCGGCAGGACACGGTGGACTGGCTCCTGGAGGACGAGCCCGACTCGCTCGACCTCGACACCCAGGGGTCGAGCGCCGGACGCGTCGTCCTCACCAACGTCTGCGAGCGGCTCTACCAACTCCAGCCCGACATGAGCATCGAGCCGTTCCTCGCCACCAAGGCCCGCACGCCCGACGACAGGACCCTCGTCCTGACCGTCAGGGACGGCGTCACCTTCCACGACGGGTCGGCACTCACCGCCGACGACGTGCTGTGGAGCCTGCGGCGGCACGCCGACCCCGACATGGAACAGGCCGACGAGTTCGGCAACGTCCGCTCGATGAGGAAGACCGGCGACCGCGAGATCACCATCCGCTTCAAGGCCCCCGACGCCCTCTTCACCAAGGCGCTCGCGGGCGACGCCGGCATCGTCTGGAACAAGGAGCAGGTCACCGCCTCCGGCAAGGAGTTCGGCACCCCGGGGCAGAGCGACGCGTGCTCGGGCCCCTACGAACTGACCGGCTGGAAGTCCGGCGACTCCCTCACCATCGAGGCGTACGAGGACTACTGGGGCGAGCAGTCCCTGACCCGCCGGGTGACGTTCCGCTGGGCCTCCGACAGCGCCATGGTCAACGCCCTGAAGACGGGCGCCGCCGACGGGACGTACGCCGAATCCCCGAACACCGCCTCCGCCCTGCGCGCCGCCCAGGGCATCGACCAGCACTACGGCCCCTCCACCGCCTCGCTCGTCCTCATCCCGACCGCACGCGGCGGCCTGAAGGACCCGCAGATCCGCCGCGCCCTCTCCCTCGCCATCGACCGCGAAGGCATCGCCAGGTCCGGATACGGCGGGCTCGTCCAGCCCTGGGCCACCCCCGTCGGCTCGGGGGCGTGGGGGTACGAGAAGCCGCGGTTCGCCGCCGCCCAGGAGGAACTGGCCGCGCTGGCACCCGCCACGCCCACCGCCGAGACCCTCGCCGAGGCCAAGCGCCTGGTGAAGGCCGCGGGCGCGCCCACGGAACCCGTCGTCATCGGCACCGACAGCAGCCAGGGCCGCACCGTCGTCGCCAACGCCACGCGCGCCGCGCTCCAGCGGATCGGGCTCAAGGGGCAGATCAAGACCGTGCCCACCGCGCAGTTCGAGGAGTTCTACAGCGACCCCGGGGCCCGCGCCGACATCGACGTCCTGGTGGGGGACTGGTACATCTCCAAGGCCGACCCCATGGGCTTCTACGACAACGGCCTCTCCGACTCCTCCAACAACTGGGTCGGCTTCAAGGACGCCACCTACGACAAGCTCGTCCACCGGGCGCTCGGCACCCTCGACGACACCCGGCGCGCCGAACTCGCCGTCGACGCGCAGCGCCGCTTCGTGGACGCCGCCGTGTGGATACCGCTCGGCCAGGTGCCGACCGCGCTCGTCCTCGACGACCGCCTGACCGGACCCCCGGCCTCGCAGTCCTACCTCTACTACCCGTGGGCCGCCCTGCTCGGCCCCAAGAAGGGCTAGGTGCGGGCGATGACCCTGCTCTCCCGGACGGCCCGCCGCGTCGCGGGCCTGCTCGCCACGCTCTTCGCCGCGTCGTTCGTCATCTTCGCCGCCGTGTACGCGGCCCCCGGCGACCCGGCGGTCTTCCTCGCCGGAGGCCGCGACAAGCTGACCCCCGAACGGCTCGCGAGCGTCCGCGCCCAGTACCACCTCGACGAACCGCTGGCCGTCCAGTACGGCCGGTGGCTGTGGGACTGCGTCCACCTCGACCTGGGGCGGTCCTTCAAGTACAGCGACCAGGTCGCCGACCTCGTCGCGGCCCGCTTCCCCACCACCCTCCAGCTCGTCGCCTACGCCACGCTCCTCTTCGTCGTCCTCGGCGTCGGCGCGGGCGTCCTCGCGGCGGTCAAGCGGTCCACCTGGGTCGACTCCCTCGTCGTCGGCGGCACGACCCTGGCGGCCTCCGTGCCCTCCTTCGTCGCCGCCATCGCCCTGGTCTCGCTCTTCGGCGTACAGCTCGGCTGGTTCCCGGTCACCGGCAGCGGCGAGGGCTTCGGCGGCACCCTGCGCCACCTCACGCTGCCCGCGCTGTCCCTGGCGCTCGGCGCGCTCGCCGTCATCAGCCGCGTGACACGCCAGGCCATGGCCGACGCCGCCGCCTCCGACCACGTGGAGGCGGCCCGCGCCTCCGGCGTCCCCGAGCGGGACATCATCAGGCGGCACGTGCTGCGCAACGCGCTCGGCCCCATCGTCACCATGTGCGGCCTCATCATGGCGGGCATGCTCGCGGGCACCGTCGTCGTCGAGACGGCCTTCGGCATCAGCGGCATCGGCTCGCTCCTCGTCGGCGCCATCAACACCCACGACTTCCCGGTCGCCCAGGCGGTCCTGCTGCTCATGGTCACCGGCTACACCGTGGTGACCACGCTGGTCGACCTCGTCCACCCCCTCCTCGACCCCCGCGTGAAGGGAGCCACGACATGACGGCCACCACTCTCGCCCCGGCCCCGCCGCCCGTACGCGGCGGATACCCCCTCGGCGTCACCGTCGCCGGCGCCTTCCTCGCCCTGGTCGTCCTCGCGGCGCTCTTCGCCCCGCTCCTCGCGCCCTACGCCCCGGACGCCATCGACCTCTCCGCGTCCCTCGTCGGCACGGGCGGCGAACACCTCCTCGGCACCGACTCCTCCGGCCAGGACCTGCTCTCCCGCGCCCTGTACGGGGCCCGCACCAGCCTCATCGCCCCGGTCCTGCTGCTCGCGCTGGCCGCCGTGCTCGGCATCTCGCTCGGGGTGCTCGCCGCGTGGCGCGGCGGCTGGGTGGACGCCCTGGTGTCCCGCCTGACGGACGTCATGTACGCCTTCCCCGGCCTGCTGTTCACCGTCCTGATCATCGCGGTGTTCGGCGCGGGCACGACGACCTCCGTCCTCGCCCTCGGCCTGGCCTTCACCCCGACGATCGCCAAGTACACCCGCTCCCTCGCCCTCTCCGAGGCCCGCAAGCCGTACGTCGACGCCTACCGGGTGCTCGGCATGGGCGGCGCCCGCATCTGCGCCCTCCACGTCGTACCGAACCTCGGCCGCGCCGTCCTCGGCTACCTCGTGGTCCTCTTCGGCGAGGCCCTGATGTCCCTGGCGACCCTGTCCTACCTCGGCTTCGGCGCCCAACCGCCCTCCTCCGACTGGGGCCTGATGGTGCAGGAGGGCCAGGCCGCCGTCGTCCAGGGCGCCCTGCTCCCCGCCATGGTGCCCGGCACCGCCATCGCCCTCGTCGTCGTGTCCTTCAACGTGGTCGGGGTCTGGGCCGCCGACCGGCTGGGAAGCAGGTGAGCCATGCCGCTCCTCGACATCGCAGACCTGACGGTCCGCATCCCGGGCACCGCGCGGCCGGTCCTCGACGGGGTCACGCTGCACGTACGGCCGGGCGAAGTCGTCGGCCTGGTCGGCGAGTCGGGCTCCGGCAAGTCGACGACGGCCAAGGCGGCCATCGGACTGCTGCCGCCCGGCGCGACGGCGACGGGACAGGTCCGCTTCGCGGGCACCGACGTCCTCGGCCTCACCGGCGAACGGCTCCGCGCCCACCGCGCGGGCCCCGTCGGCATGGTCCACCAGGACCCCCGCGCCGCCCTCAACCCGGTACGCCGCATCGGGGACTTCCTCACCGAACGCGGGGCGACACGCGCCCGAGCGGCCGAACTCCTCGCGTCGGTGGGCCTGTCCGAGCCGGAACGCCGGCTGCGCCAGCGCCCGCACGAACTCTCCGGCGGCATGCTCCAGCGCGTCGTCATCGCGGGCGCGCTCGCCGCCGAACCGCGCCTGCTCCTCGCCGACGAGGCGACCAGCGCCCTGGACGTCACCACCCAGGCGGAGATCCTCGCCCTGCTGCGCACCCTGCGGGCCGGCCGCGACCTGGGCCTGCTCCTCATCACCCATGACCTGCACCTCGCCGCCGCGTACTGCGACCGGGTGTACGTGATGTACGCGGGCCGCGTGGTGGAGGAACGCTCGGCCGAGGCCCTCTTCGCGACCCCGGCCCACCCGTACACCCGGGGCCTGCTGTCCTGTTCCCCCACGCTGCGCACGTCCACCGTGGGCGCGCCCGTTCCCCTGACCCCGATACCGGGCCGCCCGCCGTCCCTCGCGGACGCCTTCACGGGCTGCCCCTTCGTGGACCGCTGCCCGGTCGCGGAGAGCGCGTGCGAGACCTGGCCGCCGGAGCCGAAAGCCCTGCCGGACGGCGGTACGACGTCGTGCCGCGTCCTCCCCGTGGAAGCGAGCCGGACATGACCGATCCCCTGCTGGAGGCGTCGGGCCTCACCAAGACGTACGCCCTGCCGGGCGGGGGCCGCCACACGGCCGCCGAGGACATCGCGTTCACCGTTCCCCCGGGCGGGGCCCTGGGCATCGTCGGGGAGTCCGGCTCGGGCAAGACGACGGTGGCGCGGATGCTGGTGGGCCTCGTACGGCCCGACGAGGGGGAGATCCGCGTCGAGGGCAGCCCCCGCCCCTCCCGCCCCCCGAGGGGGAAGCCCGCCCGCCTGGCCAGGGCGCGGCAGATCCAGATGGTCTTCCAGGACCCCTACATCTCCCTGGACCCCCGGCTCACGGCGGAGCAGTGCGTCGCCACGGCCCTGCGGCTGCACGGGAGGGACGAGTCCACGGCCGCCGGGCTCCTCGACCGGGTGGGCCTCGGCACGAGCGAGGCGCGGGCCCGCCCGAGGGAACTCTCCGGCGGCCAGCGCCAGCGCCTGGCCATCGCGCGCTCCCTTGCGGTGGACCCCAAGGTCCTGGTCCTCGACGAGGCGGTGGCAGCGCTCGACGTCTCGATCCAGGCCCAGATCCTGCAACTCCTGGAGGAGATCCGCAGGGACACGGCCGTGGCCCTGATCTTCGTCAGCCACGACTTGGCGGTCGTCCAGCACGTGACGGACGAGGTCCTGGTCATGCGCAGAGGCAAAGCGGTGGAACACGGCCCGACCCACAGAGTCCTGACAGCCCCGGCAAACCCCTACACCCGCCTCCTCCTGACCTCGGTCCCCAGGAAGGGCTGGGACCCGGCTACCGCGACACGGGGAAGGGAATCACTCCCGAACTCGAACTGAGGCTGCCCACCGCCCACCGGGGCGCGAGGGGCGGCGCGGGGTGCTGGGCCGCGGGGCGCTGGGCCGCGGGGCGCTGGGGCCGCTGGGCGAGCGGGGCCGCGGGGCGGGGGTGGGCAGTGGCTTGGCCGGGCTGCGGGCTGGCGGCCGGTGCGGCCGGGGAGGCCGAGGGGCGAACTGGGCCCCAGGCCGAGCGGAGGGTGGGCCGAGGCGTCCGCAGGGCGAGGCGGACGAGGCGGGGCCACTGGCTCGGCCGGGCTGCGGGCTGGCGGCCGGTGCGGCCAGGGCACCGTGGGGCGAGGCAAACCACCGGCCGGCCAAGCCGGGCCGTAGGCCGAGTGTGGCCAGGGGGCGAGCCGGGCCGCAGGCCGAGCCGGGCCACTGGCTCAGTAGAGCCGCGAGTCGGTGACTGGCGCGGATGGGCACCCGCGGGGCGAGACAGGCCGCAGGCCGAGCTGTGCTGCGGGGCTGAGCCGGGCCGCGGGCCGAGCTGGGCTGCGGGGCTGAGCCGGGCCGCGGGGCTGAGCCGAGCCGCGGGGCCCGAGCCGGCCCACTGGCTCAACCGGGCTTCGGGCCGGTGGCCGGTGCGGCCAGGGAGGCCGAGGGGCGCGGCGGGCCGTAGGCCGAGCCGGGTCGCAGGCCAAGCACCAGCCGGGTCGCAGGCCGAGGGGAGTCGGGGCCGAGCCATGGCGGTGCGCAAGGCCCAGGGGCCAGAAAAGGCAGGAGCCCCGCTTCCCCCGTTCGCACGGAGGAGCAGGGCTCCTTGGGTACTGCATCCATGTCCGGATCAAGTCACCGGAGGGAATCACACGCCCCACTCACGTGGGGCGTCCGATCACATCGGGGTGACGTTCTCCGCCTGCGGACCCTTCGGGCCCTGCGTCACGTCGAAGGAAACGGCCTGGTTCTCCTCAAGGGAGCGGAAGCCGTTCGCGTTGATCGCGGAGTAGTGGACGAAGACGTCCGGGCCGCCGCCTTCCTGGGCGATGAAGCCAAAGCCCTTTTCAGCGTTGAACCACTTCACGGTTCCGGTAGCCATAAGCCCTCCTTGGGCCAAAGGGTTGCCCTGCTCCAGAACCAGCGATTGTTTAAACAACTGCATAAGTCTGAAAACGACGAGAGCCCGCGGGTCACATGCTCCGCAGGCTCTGTACTGCAAGGGAAACCAAACTGCAACTTGCGGCGAGCTTAGCACGCAGACCGGGGAATGCAATAGGGGGCAAGATCACGTCACCCGGATGTTTGACATGGCCCCCAGGCGGGTTGACGAGGCACGCGAGGCCCCCGACGGCCACCTCGTACCGCAGTGGGGCTAGCCTCCCCGATGTGGACAATTCTCCCCTGGACGCCTTTGCGGGGGCAGGCGCCGAACAACTGCCCGACTCCCCTCGCACCCCTCGGCCGCGCGTCGGCCACATCCAGTTCCTGAACTGCATGCCCCTCTACTGGGGCCTCGCGCGGACCGGAACCCTCCTCGACTTCGAGCTGACGAAGGACACCCCGGAGAAGCTCAGCGAACAGCTGGTGCGCGGCGAGCTCGACATCGCTCCCGTCACCCTGGTCGAGTACCTCAAGGCCGCCGACGACCTGGTCGCCTTCCCCGACCTGGCGGTCGGCTGCGACGGCCCCGTCATGTCGTGCGTGATCGTCTCGAAGGTCCCCCTCGACCGGCTCGACGGCGCCCGCGTCGCGCTTGGCTCGACCTCCCGCACCTCGGTCCGCCTCGCCCAGCTCCTGCTCGCCGAGCGGATCGGCGTACGGCCCGACTACTACACCTGCCCGCCCGACCTGGGCCTGATGATGCGCGAGGCGGACGCCGCCGTCCTGATCGGGGACGCGGCGCTGCGCGCGAACCTCATCGAGGGCCCGCGCCTCGGCCTGGACGTCTACGACCTGGGGGAGATGTGGAAGGAGTGGACGGGCCTGCCGTTCGTCTTCGCGGTCTGGGCCGCGCGGCGCGACTACGCGGCGCGTGAGCCGGAGGTGGTGCGCCAGGTGCACCAGGCGTTCCTCGCCTCCCGCGACCTCTCGCTGGAGGAGGTCACGAAGGTGGCCGAGCAGGCTGCGCGCTGGGAGACCTTCGACGCGACCGTCCTGGAGCAGTACTTCACGACGCTCGACTTCCGCTTCGGCGCCGCACAGCTGGAGGGCGTCACGGAGTTCGCCCGCCGGGTGGGGCCGACGACGGGCTTCCCGGCGGACGTCCACGTGGAGCTGCTGGGCTCCTGACCCCTTGGCGGTCGACGGGGCGGGCAGTTCCGAAGGCCGGGCGCATTCACGGCCCGGCCCACTCCCGGAACCCACAGTTCCGATACGCCGGGCGCGGTTCTCGCCGAATTGCGGCGGCGGCCCGGTGGATATCGCGATATCCCTTCGGGCGTAATAGTTCCCGGCGTCCGTATTGCGTACGAACGTCATCCCGGTGAACGGCGGCCTCTCGCCCGACTTCTGCCGACGGTTGCCCCGGCCGACAGCCAACGGGAATTGCGCCCCGCCACGGCCCGGCCATGGGCATGGCAATGGGCCTGCCAGTGAGCAAGACGACGGACAAGGCGAAGAGCGCATACCGGCCAGGTATTGGCACCGCCCGGAAGGCATCGAACGACGGGCGACGGATGACGGACGACGGCCAACAGAGACGGCCCCGCCCCGCACCGGTTCCGCACTACGCCGATCCGCAGGGACGAACAGAAAGCCCGGTCCGCGCAGGCGGCGCGCGGGCCCGCAGGGGTACGACGCGCCTACCGCCTGCTCGGCCTGCTCGGCGCGGGCGGCATGGGCCGGGTCCACCTCGGCCGCAGTGAGGGCGGCCGCACGGTCGCGGTGAAGCTCGTGCATCCGCACTCCGCGCTCGACTAGGAGTCCCGCGCCCGCTTCCGCCGCGAGGTGGACGCCGCGCGGCCGGACGGCACCCGTGCTCGCGGCGGACCCGGACGCCGCCGTGCCGCGAACCTCGCCGAGGCGCTGTGCACCGACGTACCGACCCTCACGTCGGCCCCCTCCGAACGCCTCGTGCCCACGGCCGAGGGCGCCCCCACGAACGGCACCCGGTGCGCCCAGACCCGACAGCGGGCAACCCACGGGCACGGCTCTCGCGGGTGCGGTGAGCCTGGCGACCGGAGCTTTCAAGTCGCCTGTGAACAGGGCCCACTGCACCCCTCATCGTTGCAAGGGTGCGACAAAGGAACCACTTTCCGCGGCCCGAGCTGGTGCGGTAGCGTCCCGTGTGACACATGAGTCCGTTTGCGTTAGCGACACGGGGAGGAAGCCAGATGGCGGACATCGACCGCGGTGCAAAACTTGAGAAGCTTCAGAAGCTCTACGAAGCTTTCCAGAAGAAGGAGACCGAGGTCCGTGACCTGATCTCGCTCCTGGACGGTCAGGCCAACGACAGCCATGGCTTCTGGGCGGGCCCCGGCGCCAACCGGTTCCGCGACGAATGGCGTGACTTCAAGCCGCAGGTCAACAAGCTGGCTGACTCGCTCCACGACGCGTACAAGTCGGCCAAGAACAGCCACGACAGGATTGAGCAGGCCACGGCGGCCTGATGCCGCGGGCTTGCCGGCCGGTGCGACCGATGATCGGTCGCACCGGCTTTTTCCTGCCGGTCAGTCGTCGAGAATCGCCTGAACAGGCGTCATCTGCCCGCTCTGGATGAGGAGCCCGCGCCCCACGGGGCCGCCGCCGTCGATGGACAGGCGTACGTTGAACAGCTCTCCGTCCGACGCGCTCTGCGGGGCCAGGATCATGCCCTGGCGCGAGCGCCTGGCTTCCACGACGAACCCTCGGTACTGGGAGTTCAGCGTGTCCGTCGCGCCGGCCACGACGATGCCGATGCCACCGTCCCTCCCGCTCTGCGCGACTTCCTCCAGCGCACGGTCCAGCGACGTGTCGTAGAGCATGTCGGCGTCGTCGGCCACGACGGCGTACTTCCCGCCCCCCGCGCCCTCGATCAGCTCGGTGAGCTCACGCTCGGAGCTGTCCGCGGTGAGCACGCCGAGGACACCGGGCTCGTCCTCCAGGTCGCGCAGGGGCGAGCGCCTGGGAGTGACGAGGACCAGCGGCACCTGATTGGCCAGCAGGCTCCGCGCCGCGACCACCAGGGCCGTCGAACGCCCGGACTTGGGCGGCCCGGCGATGACGAAGCCGGGCCCCGACTCGTCCAGATCGACACCGATCGGCGTGAGTTCGTCGCCGCCGACGCAGAGCAGCGTCCACAGCGGGGACGGCGGTGCGAAGGAGGGGTCGAGAGCACGGGCCTGGCTCGCGGTGACCCGCATCGGCAGTTCGTCCACCCGAAGCGGCCGGCGGTCGCGCGGCAGCACCGGATGACGCAGGCGCGCCTCCTCCGCGATCCTGCGCAACGCCGCGACCTGCGCCTGGCCGGAGGGGTCGCGATCGAGCAGCGCGATCTGGCTCTCCTGAGCACCCGCGTCCGTGATGCGCAGCGCACGCCCGGGAGGCATCGTCTTCGGCACGTCGCGGGCGGAGAGCCCCGCCAGGGAGTACTCGTTGGCGTCGGTGAGGCGCAGGATCAGCTTGTCGGCGAAGGACGGCGAGACCTGGCCGCTGAACCCGCTGCGGTCAGCCGTCATGACGACCTTCAGGCCGACCGCCGCGCCCTCCCTGAAGATCTTGACGATCATCTCGACGAGACGGCCGTAGTCGATGCCTTCGAGAGCCGACGTGTAGCCCTCCCAGCCGTCGAGGAGGAGCACCATCCACGGCAGCCGGTCCTCAGGCGCGGCCGTCGCACGCTGCTCCGTGGCGCTGGACAGGCCTTCCATGGCCAGCAGTTGCTGGCGGCGTGAGACCTCCGCCGCCAGCCGGTCGAGGAGGCGGCGCACACGGCCGGGCTGGTCCCGGGTGACCACGGCTCCGCAGTGCGGCAGGTTGGTCAGGGGCAGCAGGGCGTTCGCCCCGCAGTCGATGCCGTACAGATGCACGTCGGCGGGGGACGTGGTGCTCGCGAGCGCGCCGGCGAGGGTCCGCAGGGCGGTCGAGCGGCCCGAGCGGGGCCCGCCCGCCAGCATGATGTGGTCGCCGTGCACCAGGTCGAGTGCCAGCGGCGCCCTGCTCTGCTGGGCGGGGAGGTCCGTGAGACCGATGTGGATCGGTGCGACCTCGTCGGTCGCCGACGGCACGGCGTCCGGCAGGTCGGCGAGCGACAGCACATCCGTCAGCGGTTCGAGCCAGGGGCTCCGCTGCGGTCCGAACCGCATCAGCTCCGCCCCTTCGCGGATGGCGCCGACGAGGACGCTGAGGTCGGTCACGAGCGTCCCGTCGTCACCGTCCTCGACGACGCGGGGGGCCGGGCGGCCGAATGACCCCCAGGAGACGGGCGTGGCGACGGCCTGGGGGCGGTTGGAGCCGACGCTCGGCCGGCGTCCACCGATACGGGCCGACTGCACGGCGACGAGCGACTGCGCACCGGAACGGACGTAGGCGCGTCCGGGGGTCGACTTCGCGATGGACCCGGCGTCCGGTGCGTCGATGACGTCCGAGGACTCGGCGCCGTCGGTGACGCGGAGGGCGATACGCAGGTTGGTGTTGGCCCGGATGTCCGCGCTCACCACACCGGCGGGACGCTGGGTGGCGAGGATGAGGTGGACCCCCAGAGAGCGGCCTCGCCTCGCGATGTCCACGAGGCCCGCGATGAAGTCCGGGAGTTCCGCCACGAGGGAGGCGAACTCGTCGATGACCAGCACGAGGCGGGGCATGGGCTCCAGTTCGGGCCGCACCTTCCTCGTGTCGTCGTAGTCCTCGATGTCCTTCGCGGCCGTGTCGAAGAGGATCTCCTCTCGCCGCTTGAGCTCGGCGGCGAGCGAGGCGAGCGCTCGCTCCGTGAGGTGGGCGTCGAGGTCGCTGACCATGCCGACGGTGTGCGGGAGTTGCGCGCAGTCGAGGAACGCGCTGCCGCCCTTGTAGTCGATGAGGACGAAGTTGAGGGCGTCCGGGCGGTTGGCCAGCGCGAGCGAGGTGATGATGGTCTGCAGCAGTTCGGACTTGCCGGCGCCGGTCGTACCGGCGACCAACGCGTGCGGGCCGTCCCTGCGGATGTCCAGCAGGAAGGCTCCGTCACCGGCGATGCCGATCGGCACCTCCGTGGTGGAGCCGCCCCGCTGCCAGATGCCGGCGACGTCCGCGCCCGTGGGGTCCGGCATCCCGAGGAGGGACAGCAGCCGCGCGGAGGTGGGCAGCGCGGCGTCGGCGTCGTCCAGGCTCACATCGCGTACGGGAGCGAGTGAACGGGCCACCAGTTCGCACCAGCCGGGTGACACCTGGTCCGCCAGGACGTCTCCGACCGATTCCAGTCCGCCACCGCCGATGCCGACGTGGTTCGGCCGGTCGGGCAGCCCGCTGACCGCGGCCTTGCACTCCTCTGGCAGGAGCCGCTCGTCCTCGTCGATGCAGAGGGCGAAAATGCCGTGGCCGGGACCCTCCTGCAGCAGCTGGGGGACCCCGGGCATCCGGCGCAGCAGCCGGGCACCGTCCAGGACGACCAGGGTGAAGGGGTCGGGACGCAGGGACTTGGACGCCCCGAAGTCCCTGGCGCCGGCCTTCCTGCGTTCCAGTTCGGCGAGGAGTTCGTGGACGCGGCGGCCCACGACCTCGGGTTCGGAGCCGATCAGCGAGATGCAGTCCTGGCCGAGCTGAGGGGCCGTGTGCGGAAGCCAGTGGGCCCACTCCCAGGCGGCCCGGGCGTCACCGGCGGAGGACAGGACGACCAGCGAGAGGTCCCGCGGGCTGTGCAGCACCGTGGCCTGGGCGACCAGCCAGTGGGCCATCGCCAGACTCAGCCGGCGGTCGCCGGCCACACCGATGACGCCCAGCTCGGCGAGCGGGACCACGGCCGGGACGTGGGTCACCACGGGTGGCTCCGGCGGATCGTCGAAGGCGCCGGTCTTGACGGCGCGCATCTCGACGTCGACGGGCAGGTCGGCCATGCCGACCCGCAACTGCAGCACATCCGGATCGACGAGCCTGCGTTCCCACAGGCGGCGGCGCGGACCGGTGGCGAAGAGGAGCACCTGGGCCGGGTCGGGGTGTGACTCGCGGCGGGCCCGCTGGTCGGCCTCGGCCAGCTCGCCGAGCCTCACGTCGTACTCGACGAGTGCCTTCTTGTACTCCTTGACGGCCTTCTTGTGGCGTTTGCGCTCGTGCCGGGCCTCGCCCACCCAGTAGCCGATCATCATCAGCGGGCTCATGGCGCAGAAGAGCAGGGTGTAGATCTGCTTGGTCATGAAGTACATGACCAGGCCGAACACGGCCGGAATGAAGGAGGCGAAGAGCTGGAGGCGAGGGCCTTCCCCCTTGACCGGCTCGGCGGGCAGGACCACGCGGGGCCGCTGCCGCAGCGGTGAGAGCCGCGGCGGCCGGTTGTACGCGTAGCCACCGTCGTCCGTGGGCGCGAGGTGGGCGTCGGGTTCTTCCGCTTCGCGAAGGACGATGAGGGAGTCACCGGCCTGGACGAGGGAGCCGACGGGCCAGGCCTGGTCCGCTTCGACCGGCTCGTCGTCCAGCGTCAGGGACGCCCCGGCCTGCGGGTGGATCGTCACGCTGCCGTCGACATTGACGGAGAGCTTGGCGGCGAGCGGGGCGAGGGTCGCGTCGGCGACGGAGAGGGAACAGGTCGGCCCGGACCCGAGGGTCGCCACGCCTGCCTGCACACGAGCGATCCGCCCGGCGTCGGGCCCACCGCAGACCCGCAGTTCGAACCGGCCCGTCGGCTCCCCGGCTCGCATGAAAGGCCCGATGGCCTCGTCGGTGGTGACGCGCACACCGTCACGGAGGACGGAGGCGGCGGGGGCGGAGGGGTCGCAGTGCCTGCCGTCGACCCAGAGGGAGGGGGCCGTCCGCGGGAAGGGGGACTTCGAAGCGGCGAATCCCGTACCGGCAGCGGCGGCCCGGATCGCGGAAGGGAGTCGCCCGACCGCGAGGTGAGATGACGAGGCCAGGTCCGCGCCGCCCAGACAGGCGGCCACGTCACCGGCCGTCGCCTCGTCCTCCAGGGAGACCATGACGTCCTGCGGGGCTATGCCTTCCCGCACGACTGTCACCAGGACTCGCATCGTTGTCTTCCTTCCGACCCGTGCAGGGGTGATCGCGGATTGCTGTCGTCGAACGTTTCACTGGTGGCCGCTGTGCCGACAGCGGGTGGCCGATTCAAAGGGCCCTTTATTGCTCTGTCTGCCTGTAGACCAGTACGGAAACGCTGGGTGCAAATGCATCGACCGCGGCCTGGAGCTTCTCAGGGTCGAGCCGCCAGAAATTGATCGGCCGACTGTCGAGCAGAAGGTCGTACTCCACATGTGGGGCGATCATCGCGGCTGACTGCGGCGTCATCTTGCTGTTCGGGCCGGCGAGGCGCGGAGCCTCCGGGTGGCGCCGAAGGCCGATGTGATTGATGCCCCGGCCCGCCGTTCTCTGATACCACAGGACCACGGAGCGGATGTCTTTCCATGGCGCAAACGCAGTTTGCTTGCCGTACTGAGCCGGGGCTCCGCCGAGCAGCACACCTTCGCTGTCCACGCGGAGAGCCACCAGCTTCTTCCATCCTGCGCCCGAGAGGAGCTGGAAGGGCGTGCGGAGAAAGGTCGCCTCGTAAACTCGCGGATCGCTATCGACCATGGGGAACCTATCGGTACGTTGCAGGGAGGCGGTGAGTGGTCACCGCCTACTTGTTGTTCGCCTTCTTCTTCTCTTCTTCCTCCTGTACGCGCTGGAGGATCTTTGTGCGCTGGCCTCGGGCGGCGTCGAGGGCGTCGTGCAACTTTTTGCGCTTGCGCCCCCATTCTTCCCGGAAGTTATCAGCCGCCGGCCCCTTCCATACGTCGTGGCCACTGGTCGCGTCTACAGCGTCGAGCGTCCGATCGATTTCATCGGCGAACCGCTTCAGGTTGACCAGGTCTCTTCTGCATTCTTCGACGCGTTCACTCATGGGTACGCTCCCCTCCGTGGTGTTCGAGACGTTACTCGGCCGGCATCGTGATCAGGCGAACGATCTCGGAATTGAGGGAACGATCGCTGACAGATCTCGCTTGCACACCGCTGGGAGCGCGAGGTTTGTCGACACGCACGGTCCACACGGAATTCTCGGTCGCGTATGCGGTCACCAGTGGACCGGGCTCGTCCCCGAGTACGATCAACTGGCTCACCACCAGAGCGTTGTCGATCGCCTCACCGAGCGGACCGTCGACCCGGTCACTGGTCATGGCCGTCGGGTCGAGCTGATGTGTCTTGCTGTCCTTGTCCGCGACGCCGAACGGGTCGACCAGAACCTGCATCATCTTGGCCGCGTCCTCGGCCGAGCTGGCGAGGGTGAAGATGTGCATGCCCCCACCGGTCACCTGCTCGATGAGCATGAGTGCGGGGGAGTGCACATAGACGAATCCATGCACGCTGCCCCTGGAGGTCTGCTGCTCAACGGCGAGTGCGCTGCTCGCGGTTCGCCGCAGAACCAGAGCGAGGTCGACGTCGAGGCTGATCCGCATGTCGACATCCGCGGTGCCCCCCTTCTCGAACTGCCCCTCGGACCGCATCAGAGCGTCGAGCTCAGGAATGTTCGCGATCTCTATGGCGCCGCGGGAGGCGAGTGAGCGGATGGCGGTCGCCAGCACCCATTCACGCTGCTCGGCCTCCAAGGTGGCCAGATGGGGAGTAGGCGCTATGACCTCGTCCAGCGCGCTCGGGTCCAGCACGGCCAGTTCTTCGTCCGTGAGCTGGATCAGAGGCTGGGTGCCTCCTTCGGACAAGGCGTCCCCGAGGAACTCGCGGAACTTCTCCAGCTCGATCCCCAGTTCAGGGTGGGGCACTCGATACTCCTAACGCTCTGTTCGTTGATAGACGGTGACGGCGGTCGGGACGCTCACGGCATCACGACAGTGGGAGTGCTGATCACCAGAAGCCAAACTTCCGCACGGAGCCGGGTACGAGATTGGTCACGGCATGTTTGGCGCCGTCCACAATCTCCTTCCCCTTGTCCACTGTGTCCCCGGCCCATTTCGTTGTCGCGTTCCAAGCCTTCTTCGCGTTCCGCTTGATGGCTTCTCTGTTGTCATAGGCGTAGGTTCCAAGGAAGTAGGCACCTGCTACGCCCAGTGCCACCCAACCGACCACGGGCACGGCGGCAGCGACGCCCGCACTCGCGCCGAGTGCCAGTGCGGCCCCTTCGCCGGCCACGACAGCACCGGCGCCGGCCAGCTCAAGACCACCCATCCCGCGGTCGAATCCGCCCAGCACGCCCTTGTGGTCGGGGAGGAAGAGCTGCTTCGTGCCGTGCAGGGCAGCCAGCGGGAGACTGATCCGGTCCAGGATGCTGAGTCCCGGTGCCTGGTTCAACAGGGTTGCGGGGAGCGGGATCTTCAGCTTCGTCGTAATGAACTTCCGGGCCACCTGCTGCCACTTCCACGGCTGCTGGTACAGGCCCTCGATCTGCTTGAGCTTGAGAACCTCTCGGAGGTACTCGATGTTCTTCAGCTTGAGCCGGTCACCCGTTACACCGAAGTACTTGTTCAGCTCAAGGACGGCTTTTGCCGCTTTGACGTTCTCGCCTTGCTTCCATCGCTGGAAGAGCTGCAGCGATGCCTCGATGCCGGATGCGATCTTGGTGAGCTTGAGAGGGGCGGTGACATGCGTCTTCAGCTCCTTGAGCTCGTCGACGTACTCGCCGACTTCCCCTTTCTTGTCCTTCACGCTCTGCCAGGTATCGAGAACGCCGGTCATTCCGATGAGTATGAGTTCGGCCTTGGGGTCGGCGTCCAGGATGCCGATCCGCCGCCGGATGTCCTTCGCCTGGTCCTGGGACCAGGTGGACTGTGCCGGAAACTTTCCGAGGTCTCCCTGGTCGCCGTCCCACTTGGCGAGAAGGCCGGAAATGAGGGGGCCTTGGATGGAGAGGGCGCCGCCCGCGACGTCCAGCGCGGCAGCGAGTTTGCGCGCCTCCTCCTTCTTCATCCCTCGGAATTCGTCTGCCATGTGCTTCCCCCGTTGTAGGCGATTGACGTATTGATGTGCTCAGGAGCGCGGCAGGTGCCGCCCTCGCCGGTTCCTGCCGTTCAGCGGACGGGCCCCGCCCATGGGTGGCATGGCGGCGGCTGCCAGGTGCGGCGGATCACGGTCGACTCCCAAGGGGCGAGGGTTACTACAGAGGACTGACGCTAGCGACGGGGCTCCTGGTTCGCCAGTGCGAAGCGGCTTGGCGCACAGGGCATTTGCCTCGATAGATCAACGAACCGGGGCGGAGCGGCGGAGACGTCTGCTCGCCGTCAGCGCTCACCGACGCTGTGGCGCCCGCGCCGGGAGTGCCGGAAGCGCAAGCTAGGGCTTCTTGGCTTCCTCGACCGTCTTGTCGCATTCGCGGGCTTCCTTGCGGAGTTCCTCCGCCACGTTGTGGCATCTCGTCTGCCACTTCTTCAGCTCGCCGCGCGTGTGGTCCGCGTGCGGGCCCGCCCACTTCTTCATCGTGGTGGTGGCGTATGTGTGGGGAGAGTCCGCGAGACCGTCGATGTGATCCGCGAGGCTCCGCAGTTGGGTGGCCCGCTTGCTCAGCTCTTGCAGCTCGGGGTCGGCCACGTCCGATTCCCTCCTTCTCGTCGGTGCCGTGCGACGCCCTGGAGGTACGGGGGTACGGGTGGGACGCCTGTGGCCCGGCGCCTCCCTCTGGGGTGCAGCCACTGCCGGGGACATGAGCGTACTCAGAGACGTCGGTCGCGTCGAAGATCCGATCGCCAAGCCCCGCCCTGGTCCACCCGCCCCTGAGTCACTCCGCGCGAGTCTCGTCCGCGTCGGCTCGCGCATGGCCTCGCGAGCCCGGTCGTTCCGTCGGCACCCCGGGGGCGCCGGTCGGAAGCCTCAGTAGTCGACCACGTCTTCCTTGTCCGGGAGCAGGCCGGTGATCCGCTCCCAGATCTTCCCGCTCCTCGCGCGCACCAGGACGAGTTCGCTCTCGGGCCCGATCCGGCCCTCGACTATGGGCTCCTCGGGCTTCTCCCTGACCCAGTAGCCGCGCGGCCCGCAGTCCCATACGGCAAGGGCCCGGACCATGGCGGCCCGCTCTCCCTCGTGTGTGCCGTCCCAGGTGGTGGTGATGCGCCACATCGCGTTCATGGCCATGACCAGCTCGGTCAGTTCGGTCAGCTCCGGTTCCCCGGGCGTGCCCGCCCCGGTCAGCGCCTTGCGGATGAGGTCCCTGGTCGTGGTCTCGTCGCCCTCGCACTGTTCGAGTGCGGAGAGAGCCGCGTCGAGCGCGCCCATCGTCGTCTCGATACGGGTGACCGCCGAATCGGCCTGGTCGTCGGCCTGGAGGTTGACCGTACGGGCCAGCTCCCAGACCAGGCTGTGCGGGGCGATCGGGGTGTACTCCGACTCCTCCTCGCCCGGCCAGGCCGCATGCGCGACAACGGCGTTCCGGCCGACGATGGCTCCGTGGTGGAGAGTGCCGTGCTCACCGGTGACCTCCACGGTCACGAGGAGCAGCGGGGATGCCAGAGCGCCGAGCAGGTCCTTGAGGACCGGCGCCAGCTCGCCCTCCTCGCCGACCAGGCCGATCTGCATGAGCTCACCCAGCGAAGGCCATAGCTCGTCGGGCGGGTTCTCGCCGTCCAGGAGATGGGCGAACACCGCGATGTGGCGATCGGCCAGCCGGAACCGTGCCCGCGAGCTGTCGTAGGAAGGCATGGAAGGTGAGTACCTCAGTCTTTCGTGGCGACGGGCCGCCGGACCTCCGCCGGCGGCGCGGCGGCATCTGACCTGCTGTCCGGCCGTGGGGCCGGTGGACGCGGCGCCGCAGCAACCGTATGGCACCGCGTCGTGCCGGCCGCCGGGCGGCGTCGCCCGTTCACCGGTTGACGGACTGGATCTCCTCCACCTTCACCGGCTGGTCGTTGCCGTACTCGCCGTTCGGCAGCGTGCCCTGCGCGCCGCCCGTGCCCTCCCAGGTGATCTCCCAGGTCGCGGTGGCCTGGAGGTCGTACGTTCCCTGGCCCGACGAGCGCTCGTAGACGATGCCGCACGGCGGTGTCCGACCCGCTTTGCCCTTCGCGTACGGTTCGCCGATCGAGCCGTCGTCGTTGATCTCGCACGTGCCGGAAGCGGGCAGCAGCTTGGCGTCGTCGGTGCCCGGCTTGATCGTGAGCGATACGGGCTTCGCCGTCGTGGTCGCCTCGATGTGCAGCGGCCCGGCGTCCAGCTCGGCCGTGACGGACACGGGCTTGAACTCCCCCTTGTCGAGCCAGGCCCAGGTGGGGAGGTTCACCTTGGAGGCGCCGTCGGGGGCGAGGTCCACCTTGGTGCCGGGGACGGTGATCTGCTTGTAGGCGAGGCCCGCGAGGATCTCGGGGCTGATGACGTTCGGGACGTCGGGGGGCTCGCCGTTGTCGGCCCAGAAAGGGGGCCTGTTGCACTGCTGCTGTTCCTCAAGCGTGGCGTCGGGGCTGAATTGCGCGCCCCACCACATCCCGTCGTCTTCCTTGTCTATGTTGTAGTCGTCCTCGGCATAGCTCCGGTTCTCGTCCGACATGTCCTTCAGAGCGTCACTGGGGGCGTCGGGATCGTGCCGGGCCGTGAAGTAGAGGCGGTTGCGGAAGTCGCGGAACTCCTTGGCCTTCCACTCCGGCGCGTACCAGCACGGCGGGGGCTTCCAGTTGGGGTCGACCGACGTGACGGTGCCGGTGCCCGCTCCGCTCTTGCCCGACGTCGTGTACTTGATGCGCGCCACGGCGCCGATGGTGTCGTCCTTCTTCGTGGCCGCCGTACTGCTGTCGCTGATTCCGGGGTCCTCCCCGGCCGAAGCCGGGCCCGCGGACGCGAACAGCAGAGCCGCACCGGCGCCCAGCAGGACGGATGCCCTGCGCGCCTTCCCCGTGATGTGCGTGGTCACCGGCATTCCTGTGCCTTCTCCTTCACCTGGACCTTCTGGGCCCGCCAAAGCCCCTCGGCGTTCTTGGAGGGCTTCATCAGTACCTGCCAGGAGTAGTAGTCGCTCAGGCTCGGTTCCGTGTGGTGGACCTTCTCGGTCTTCACTTCCTTGCTGTAGAGCTTCGTGCTGTCGGCGCAGAAGGAGACGACGGTCGACTCCTTGTTCTCCGCGGGGGTCACCTTGATCCGCGAGAACCGCATCTTTCCGCTGATCGTCAGGCCCTTGTCGACCCGCTGCTCGATCTGGTCCTTCGCGTACGTCTGGGCCTGGCTCTTGAACTCCGAGTAGAACTTGTACGCGGCGTCGTTCACGTCCTGCTCGACGATCCCGTAGCGGATGGCCCGTACGAAGTTCTGGGCGTCGCCGAGGGCCGCGGCCTGGTCCGGATCGGACACTTGGGCGTCGGCGAAGACGAGGTCGACGTCCGAAGGGAACGTCATCCTGGGGCGGTCGATGGCGTCGGGGGTCTTGCTCTTGCCGCCTGCCGGCGACGCGCTCTTCCCCGCGCCGGCCTCGTCAGCGCCCGCGATCTTGTCGTTGTCCGAGCCGCCGCCGTCACCTCCGCACGCCGTGAGCAAGAGGGCTGCGGCGGCCGTGAGCGAGACGGCTACGGGCCGGATGTACCTGCGGTTCACGTGTGACTCCCGGTGGGACGACAGTTCC
This sequence comes from Streptomyces sp. NPDC050703, assembly GCF_040654435.1. Classification (NCBI taxonomy): domain Bacteria; kingdom Bacillati; phylum Actinomycetota; class Actinomycetes; order Kitasatosporales; family Streptomycetaceae; genus Streptomyces; species Streptomyces sp. NPDC050703. Next base: position 260,722 of record NZ_JBFAHX010000004.1, on the reverse strand, counting down.
TCAAGCCACTTGAAGGTACTGAAGTGCGCGACGCGTTCGCCAGGGTCGTCGGCGGCGAGTGATGGAGCGGTGGAGGAGTGGGCGGGAAATCCGAGCGCCACCCGCGGCCCCCTGGGCATGATGCCCCCATGCCAGAAACCCCCCGGCCCCAGCCCGCCCACGCCCCGAACACGCCCCCGGCCACACCCCCGGAGACAACCGCGAGGACAGCCCCGACCCCAGGGACAGCCGCCCCGCCCCTCAGGGTGGAGCCCCCGCACGCCGACGCTGGCGAGCGTGCCTCGCTCGCCGCGTTTCTGGAGTACCAGCGCGAGACCCTCGCGATGAAGTGCGCGGGGCTGAGCGCCGGGCAGCTCAAGGAGCGGGCCGTGCCGCCCTCCGACATGTCCCTGCTCGGGCTGGTGCGGCACCTCGCCGAGGTGGAGCGCAGCTGGTTCAGGAACGTGCTGGGCCAGGAGGCCGTCAGGGCCAACTGGAAGGGGCGGGTGCCCGGGGAGCACGCCGACTTCGACGTGGACGACGCCGACGCCGACGAGGCGTTCACCGTCTGGCGCGCCGAGTGCGCCCGCTCCCGGGCCCTCGTGGACGGCCTGGACTCCCTCGACTTCACCGTGGAGTTCCGCGGCGACGCGTACTCGCTCCGGTACGTCCTGACGCACATGATCGAGGAGTACGCCCGCCACAACGGCCACGCCGACCTCCTCAGGGAGCGGATCGACGGCGCGACCGGGGAGTGAGGCCGCGCGGCGGCCCTTGGAGGACGGGCGGCAGGGGGAGTTGCGTGGGTTGTGGGGAGGAGCCGGGGGCGTTCCGTGGGGGCGCTCGGAGAGCGGGGCGTCCGGAGGGCAGGGCGTCCGAGGAGTGGGGCGTCCGAGGAGTGGGGGCGCTCGGAGAGTGGGGCGTCCGGAGGGTGGGGCGTCCGAGGAGTGGGGGTGGCCCGGAGGGCGGGGCGTCCGGAGCGTGAGGGTGTTCCCTGTGGGCGTCGCGTTGCCGCCTGTCGGCCCGTGAGGCGGTCGTGGCGGGCGGGAACCGGCCACGCCTCCCGCGGCGTCGTCCTGGTGGCCGACGGATCATGGCCCGGCCGGTGCCGCCGGAGCGGGGGTGGCGTGAGCCGCCTTCGGCGGACCGCGCGTTCACCGCTGCGGGGTGCGACGTGTTCGCGTATGCGGGCGGCCGGTCGTGTGCGCGTATGCGCGGGAATGCCGGTTCTCCGCAGCGGGAAACGGCCGGAATCGCACGGGAAACGGGGGAGAGTTGAGTGCGCGCGGATGACCGTGGGGCCCCTGGGCTTCGCGATCCAGAACGCGCCTTGAGGGGCTTATGTGCTGCTGATACGGTGCGATGGCTTGACACTGGGCCCTTGGCTGATCAGCCGGAACGCTGTCCGGCGGCGAGCCGGAACCGGGCGGGGCGAGAGAGCCGCGAGTGTCGCGAATGACGAGAAATGACCGAATCTTCTTGGGCGTGCGGGGAGCAGTTGCGTGAAGATCCAGGAGCGTATGGGGGCGGGCAGCAACCGTTCCGCCACGCCGGCCCAGCCAGGCGTCGGTGAGCGCCTTCCCTCGCCGCCTCGCGAGCGCAAACCGGCACTGGCCGCTCTGGCCGTCCTGCTGATCCTGGTGGGCGCCCTCGGCGCCACCGTGCTCGTGCTGCGCGCGGGCGACCGCATCGAGGTCGTCAAGGTGACGAAGGAGATCCCCGCCGGTGAGGCCGTCACCGACGACAACTCCACGACCGTGATGGTCAACGACGACAGCTCCGCCAACTTCGTCAAGAAGGAACAGCTCGGTCAGCTCAAGGCCCTCAAGGCCAAGAGCACCATCTACCCGGGCACGGTCGTCGTCGGCGAGATGTTCGGCGCCAAGGCGGCGCTGCCCGCGGGCAAGGCATCCGTCGGGCTCTCCCTCAAGGAGGGGCAGTACCCCTCCGACGTGAAGTCCGGCGACACCGTCGCCGCCTACCCCGTCGTCTCCGGAGCCTCCTCCGGCAAGGGCTCCGGCGGCAGCGGCTCCGGCTCCACCAGCGGTACGCCGCTCGTGGCCTCGGCCAAGGTGAGCACCGTCGCCGACACCAGCGACGCCACCGTCAGCACCGGAAACCAGAACGTCACCCTCCTCGTCCCGCAGGAAGACGTCGCGGCCCTGGCGAGCGCCGCCTCCGAGGGCAAGGTCGTCATCGTCCGCGTCCCGTCCCACGGCAACTAGAGGCGAGAACCAGAGACATGGCGCTCATCGCTCTCGCCGCCGACAAGGGATCGCCCGGCGTCACCACCGCCGCCGTCGCGCTGGCCGCGGTCTGGCCGCGCCGCGTCCTCGTCGCGGAGACCGACCCCGCGGGCGGCGACCTCGTCTACCGCAGCGCCGCCGCGCACGGCGGCCCCCTCAACCCCAACACCGGCATGCTCTCCATCGCCGCCACGGCGCGGCGCGGCCTCGTGCCCGACCAACTCTGGGACCACGTACAGCCGTTGAGCGGCGGCCTCGAAGTGCTCGTCGGGCTCGGTGTCGCCGAGCAGGCGGCCGGGCTCGCGGGGCTCTGGCCGACCCTGGGCCGCGCCTTCTCCCAGCTCGCCGACTCGCCGCACGCGCCCGCCGACGTCATAGCGGACTGCGGGCGCGTCAGCGGTGACACCCCGGCCGTCGAACTGTTCCCGCAGGCCGCCCTCGTCCTGCTCGTCGCGCGCACCGAGCCGGAGTCCCTCGCCCGCGTGCGCGACCGCGCCGCCGCACTCGCCGCCAAGCTGCACGGCGGCCCGCGGGGCGCCGCCTCCCTCGCGACGCCGCTCATCGGCGTCCTGCTCATCACCGACCCCTCGACGTCGGCCAAGCTCGTCCACCAGGTCAACGACATGCTGGTGGCCGCGCAGACCGGCGCCCGGGTCGTGGGCACCCTCGCCGACGACCCGGCGGGCGCCGACCAGTTGGCCGGACGCAAGCGCGGACGGCTCGACAAGTCGCTGCTCATCCGGTCCGCGCGCAAGGTGACCGTGGACCTGTACCAGCAGTACGGCGCCGCCTGGGCCCACCCCGCCGCGCAGCACCCCGGGGCGGGCCGATGAGCGCTCCCGTCGATCACCAGCTGGTGAAGCGGTTCCGGCAGGACGCCGGTGACCGCATCGCCGAGCAGCGCCGCCTGGACCAGCTCTCCGGCGTCACCCCGATGTCGGGCGAGGACGAGCGGCACTACGCCCGCGCCGTCATCGCGCAGATCCTTGAGGAGTACGCGCGCGCGGAGATCAACGCCGGGCGCACCCCCCTCGACGCGGAGACCGAGGAGCAGTACGCGGCCGCCGTGCACGCCGCGCTCTTCGGGGTCGGACGGCTCCAGCCGCTGCTCGACGACCCCGAGGTCGAGAACATCGACATCAACGGCTGTGACCAGGTCTTCGTCGGATATGCCGACGGCCGTGAGGTCAGGGCCGATCCGGTCGCCGAGACCGACGAGGAGCTCGTCGAGCTCATCCAGGTGCTCGGCGCGTACTCCGGTCTGTCGTCGCGCCCCTTCGACTCCGCCAACCCGCAGCTCGACCTGCGGCTGCCCGACGGTTCGCGGCTCTCGGCGGTCATGGACGTCACGCGCCGCCCCGCGCTCTCGATCCGCCGCGCCCGCATGGGCAAGGTCTTCATGTCCGACCTCGTCGGCAACGGCACGCTGACGCCGGAGATCGGCCACTTCCTGGCCTGCGCGGTCAGGGCCCGCAAGAACATCATGATCGCGGGCGCGACCAACGCGGGGAAGACCACGCTGCTGCGCGCCCTCGCCAACGAGATCCCGCCGCACGAGCGCCTGGTGACCGTCGAGCGGGCCCTCGAACTCGGTCTCGACCAGTTCGCCGACCTGCACCCGAACGTCGTGGCCTTCGAGGAGCGCCTGCCCAACTCCGAGGGCCAGGGCGAGATCTCGATGGCCGAGCTGGTCCGCCGTTCGCTGCGCATGAACCCCTCCCGCGTCATCGTCGGTGAGGTCCTCGGTGACGAGATCGTGACGATGCTGAACGCGATGTCGCAGGGCAACGACGGCTCGCTCTCCACGATCCACGCCAACAGCTCGAGCGAGGTGTTCAACCGCATCTCCACGTACGCGTTGCAGGCGTCCGAGCGGCTCCCCATCGAGGCGAGCCAGATGCTGGTCGCCGGCGCGGTCAACTTCGTCGTCTTCATCCAGCGGCGCAACAACTACCAGTCCGGCGGCAAGCTGCAGCGCATGGTGACCTCGGTCCGCGAGGTCAACGGCGTCGACGGCCGCGTCCTGTCCAGCGAGGTCTTCGCGGAGGCCCCCGACGGGCGGGTCGTCGCGCACGCGCCGATCGCCTGCATGGACGACCTGGCCGCGTTCGGTTACCGCCCCGCCGGGCAGTGGGGGTGAGCACGACATGAACACACCCGTAACAGCGGTCCCCGCGGCCTCGTACGACGCGGCTTCGCATGACGCGGCCTCGCTCGCCGTGGGTTCCCTCGGCACGATGGGCGGGCTCTTCTCGATGCCCGTCCTGTACGCGCTCGGCTGCGGCATCGCCGTCGGCGGCGGTCTCGCGCTGCTCGTGGTCGCGCTCCGCGGGCTGCCCGCCAAGCCCGCGCACGAGAAGCACCGGGCGAGCGAGCGGGCCGGCGAACTGCTCAGGTTCGCCGGGCAGCGCGGTTCGCTCGCCGCGGGCGTCGGGCTCGTCGTCCTGCTCCTGACCCGCTGGGCGGTGGCGGGCATCGCCGCCGGCGTCCTCGTCTTCTTCTGGGACAAGCTGTTCGGCGGCGCCGCCGAGGAACGCGCGCAGATGAAGCGCGTCGAGGCCCTCGCCGCCTGGACGGAGTCACTGCGCGACACCATCGCGGGCGCGGTCGGCCTCGAACAGGCCATCCCCGCGTCGGCGCGGGCCGCCGCCCCGGTCCTCCGCCCGCACCTGGACGCCCTGGTGGACCGGTTGCGCGCCCGCACCCCGCTCCCCGAGGCCCTGCAGATCCTGGCCGACGAGATCGACGACGCCTCGGCGGACATCATCGTCGCCGCGCTCATCCTCAACGCCAAGCTGCGCGGCCCCGGCCTGCGGCAGGTGCTCGGGGCGCTCGCGAAGTCCGCGCGCGAGGAGGTCGACATGCGCCAGCGGGTCATGTCGCAGCGCGCCTCGACCCGCCGCTCGGTACAGATCGTGGTGGCGGTCTCGATCGCCTTCGTGCTCGGCCTGTCCATCTTCAACCGCGAGTTCGTCGAGCCCTACGGCACGCCGGTCGGCCAGCTGGTGCTCGCCATGGTCTGCGCCCTGTTCGCGCTGGGCTTCTGGTGGCTGCGGAAGCTCTCGACGGTGGAGACGCCGGACCGCTTCCTGGTCAAGGACGAGCCGGGCGTGCAGTTCGTGCGCCCGCGGGGCCCCGGTGCCCCCGTCCAGCCGCCGCAGCAGGCCCAGCCGCCGCTCCAGGCCCAGCAGGGCCTGCCCGGTTACGCGGGCCCGACCGAGGGGGTACGCCGATGAACCTGACGATGCCGATAGTGATCGGCGCGACGCTGGGCCTCGGCGTCTTCGCCCTCGTACGCGCCCTGATGCCGTCCAAGCGCAGCGCCGTCGCGACGGTCGCGCGGATCGACGCGATGCGGGCGCGCGGGGCGGCGTACGAGTCGCAGCGGGTGTCCGCCGACGCGGAAAAGCCCGGCCGCATCGGTTCCCTGCGGGCCCGTGTGGGCGCGCGGGTCGCCGACTTCTACCTCCAGCAGGGCTGGGAGCTGCGCTCGCTCCGCGCGGACCTGGCGGTGCTCGACCGGAGCTGGGAGAAGTTCCTCGCCACGAAGGTGCTGCTCGCCGGCGCGGGTCTGTTCTTCGGTCCGTTCCTCTTCGTCATCGTCTACACGCTCGGCGTCGGCCGCAGCCCGATCATCCCGGTCTGGCTCGCGCTGATGTTCGGCGTGCTCTTCTTCTTCCTGCCGGACGTGGAGGTGCGCAGGGACGCGGCGGAGAAGCGGCGCGACCTGCGCCGCGTGATCGGCGCCTACCTGGACCTGGTGTCGATGAGCCTCGCGGGCGGGCGCGGCCTCCCCGAGGCGCTCATGGCGGCGGCGGAGGTGTCCGACGGCTGGGCGACGCAGCGTATCCGCAGCGCGCTCGCCGACGCCCGTATCACCGGTGTCAGCCAGTGGCAGGCCCTCGGCGCGCTCGGCGAGGAGCTGGGCGTGGAGGAGCTGAAGGACCTGTCGGCGTCCTTGGCACTGGTGGCGGACGACGGCGCGAAGGTGCGCGAGTCGCTCGCGTCCCGCGCGGAGACGATGCGGCACCGCGAACTCGCCGAGATCGAGGGCAGTGCGGGCGAGAAATCGCAGTCGATGCTGGTCGCGCAGCTCCTGCTGTGCGCGGGCTTCCTGGTCTTCCTCATCTTCCCGGCGGCGATGCGCGTGTTCCAGGTGTAGCGGCACCGTCCCCCGGACGGCAGAGACGACAGCGACGACGGTGCCGGACACACGGGGCCCGGCATCCCCCCACCACTCCTGAGAGGACAACCATCATGAACGGACCGAACGGCCTCAACCGCCTGCACGGGCGTGACTTCAGCACCGGAGACCCGGGCCTGGACTTCGTCATCACCTTCCTTCAGGGCCGCGTCCAGCGCGCCCGCTCCGGTGAGCTGGACCGCGGCGCTTCGGCGGTCGAGTGGGTCATCATCTCGGCGGTCGTCGTGGCGATCGTGGGCGTGGTGGCCGCGATCATCAACGCCGCGCTGAAGGGCGGCGCGGACAAGGTCGGCAAGTGCATCGAGGGCGCCGACGCGGGCAAGACCTGCTGACCCGCGGGTTTTCGGCGGCGTGAGCGGTGTGGACCGTGCGATCGGTGTGAACCGTGCGAGCGGTGAGAAGGGGGACGGGGTCCGGGTGCGAGGGGGGACGCGCGGGATGCGCGGGATACGGGGCTTCGTGCGCCGCCGGGTGGAGGCCGCCTCCACCCGCGGTGAATCCGGCATGACGGCGATCGAGTTCGTGCTGCTCACCCCGGTGCTGTTCTTCATGATCTTCGCGACGGTGCAGTTCGCGCTGTACTTCTTCGCGGACCACGTGGCCCAGGCGGCGGCCCAGGCGGGCGCGCGCAAGGCCCGCGCCACGGCCGACGAGAACGCGGGCGGCTGGCGCGGTGAGGCGCGCGACGTCGCCGACGCCTACATCCGCCAGCTCGGCCCCCAGCTCGTGATCGACCCCGACGTGCGCACCATCCAGCCCGAAGCGACCACCGTCGGCGTGGAGATCACCGCCAAGGTGCCGATGGTCTTCCCCGGGCTGGACTTCACCGTGCACGCCCAGTCGTCGGGGCCCGTCGAGCGGTTCGTCGAGGAGAACGAGTGATGCGTGACGCGGTGGCCGGCGCGTGGCGTCGCACACGCGCCCTCCGCGCCCGGTGCGGCGACCGCGGGCTCTCGACCGTCGAGGTCGTGATCCTCGCTCCGGTGATGATCCTGTTCATCCTGGTCCTCGTGGCCTTCGGCCAGCTCGTCGAAGGGCGGGGCGCCATCGACGGGGCGGCGCGCGACGCGGCCCGCGCGGGGTCGATCCAGAAGGAGCACGGCACGGCGCTCGCCGAGGCGGAGAAGGCGGCGAGGGCCGACCTCGCGGACGTCTGCTCGGGCCCCGTGTCGGTGATCCAGAAGAGCACGGGCTTCGACGAGGAGGTCGACCCGTTCTTCACCGTCGAGGTCAGCTGTCGGGTGAAGGGGCTGGCGATGCTCGGCCTGGACGTCCCGACGACGCTGAGGGCCAGCTTCAGCTCGCCGCTCGACCCGTACCGGAGGTCGGCGTGAGACGTCATCCGCCGGTCCGCGCGTGGCTCGCGTCGCGCCGCGCGCACCTGGACGACCGGGGCTCGGGCGCCGGTGCCGTCATCATCTTCGCCATCGTCTTCCTCACGCTGTCGGCGTTCGTCATCGACGGCGGGCTCTCCATCTCCAAGCGGGAGCGCGCCGCCGACATCGCGGAACAGGCCGCGCGGTACGCGGCGCAGGACCTCGACACCGAGGGCATCTACGAAGGGGCCGAGGGGGCTCCCATCAACTACGAGAACTGCGGCGCCCGGGCCCAGGCGTTCGTCCGCGAGGCGGGCCTCACGGGCGCGGACGCCGCGGCGACGCGCTGCGTGACCGCCAACGCCCAACAGGTCGAGGTGGAGGTCCGGATGACCTACAGCCCCGTCTTCACCGGCATGTTCTACGGCGGCGACGTCACGGTGAAGGGCAGCGCCGTCGCGGAGAACCAGGTCGGCTGAGGGCCGCGGCGGGCCGCCGGGACGCGGCCCCTGTCTGCCCATCGGCACCATCCGTACCATCAGCTCAGTAGGCTCGGGAGCACCTCGCCGGAGCCGCGACGACCCCGCCCACCCACTCCTTCCCACAGGACACCAGGACACCCGCCATGGCGCGCACCACCTCACGCTCGACGAGCCCGCCGAACCCGCAGCCGCCGCGGAACCGCACGCCGCAGGCGCTGCCGGGGCGCCGGCGCACCTTCGGAGACTTCGTCAAGGCCTTCCTGGCCTTCGTCGCGCTGGCCGTGCTCCTGGTCGGTGTGCCCGGCGCGCTCGTCGTCTTCGTGGGGTGGCCGCTGCCGGGCGGCGCGCCGTCGCTGAGCTGGCTCCAGCGGGAGATCACCGTCAGCACGTTCATCAACGTGCTGACCGTCGTCGTCTGGTTCGCCTGGGCCCAGTTCACCGCCTGCGTGCTCGTCGAGATGAAGGCCGCGCTGTCCGGCGTCGGCATCCCGGGCCGCGTGCCGGGCGCGGGCGGCAGCCAGCTGCTCGCCCGTCAGCTCGTCGCCGCGCTGCTCCTGGTGGGCGCCACCGCGGCGAGCTTCGCGCCCGGCCTCTCGCAGTTCGGGCAGTCCCTTGAGGGCAACCAGAAGCCCGCGTCCGCCGCGAGCGCCCAGCAGATCCCCGGCCTGTTCGGGCAGGAGGGCCGGCAGGCGGCCGCTGCCGCCGACGCCCTCGCCGCGCAGGCCGACCGGGCCGCAGCGCACGCGGGCAGCGGCCGGGACGGGGACACGAAGTACTACCGCATCCAGCCCCCGGAGGGGCGCCATCACGACTCGCTCTGGGAGATCGCCGAGCGGCACCTGGGCGACGGGCGCAGGTACAAGGAGATCTACCGGCTCAACAAGGACCGCGAGCAGCCCGACGGCTCCAAGCTCTCCGAGGCGAGCCTCATCAGGCCCGGCTGGATCATGGAGATGCCGGGCGACGCGCACGGCGGCGAGCTGGTCGAGATGCCCGACGAGGCGCCCGAGGTCTCCAAGGACGTCAAGGAGCAGATCTCCGACTACGCCAGGACCGGCGACCACCGGCAGGGCGGCGGCGAGCAGGGCGGCGGTGGTTCCGTCGACCGCGACACCGCCCACATCACCCTCCCCGAACAGCGCCCCGGCACCCCCGCCACGCCCGCCGCCCCCGAGACGCCCGCGGCCACCGCGGGCGACGCGGCCGACGGCTCCGGCTTCGGGCTGCCCGAGGCGGTCATCGGCGCGCCCCTGCTGGCCGCCGGTCTGCTCGCCGCACTCGGCCGCCGCCGCAGGCAGGCCCTGTGGCAGTCGGCCATGGGCGCGGTCACCGGGCGCCGCGGCATGCGGCTCCCGACGCCGACCGGCGACGCCGCCGACGTGCACGACGCGCTCCTCGTGGGCGCCGACCCCGAGGGCGTACGCCTGCTCGGCCTCGCGCTGCGCGGCCTCGCCGCCTCGCTGGCCGAGGAGAACCGCGCGCTGCCGACCGTGTACGCGGCCTGGCTGAGCAACGGCGACCTGCACCTCCAGCTCGCCGCGCCCGCCGGACGCCCGCCCGCGCCCTGGCAGCCGGGCCAGGACGAGACGTTCTGGGTCATCGCCCGCGCCGACGCCGAGCGGTACGAGGACGTGGACACCGCCGCGCCCTACCCGGGCCTCGTCAGCCTCGGCACCCTCGACGACTCGCGGCTCCTGCTCAACCTGGAGTCGGTGCCGGGCATCGTGTCGCTGAGCGGCAGCGCCGCCGACCGCGCCGCCGTCTTCGCGTCGGTCGCCGCCGAACTGGCCACCAACGGCTGGTCGGACCGCATGACCATCACCCTCGTCGGCTTCGGCGAGGACCTCACCCCGCTCGCGCCCAACCGGCTGCGGCACCTGGAGGACGTGGACGCCCTCCTGGAGACCATGGAGGCCGAGACCCGGCAGCGGCGCGGCGCGCTGGGCGCCGCAGGGCACGACTCCGTGCTCACCGGCCGCACCGGTCCCGCCCAGCACACCCGCTGGGCCCCGCACCTGGTGCTGCTCGCCGACCGGCCGAGCGGCGAGGACGCCGGCAAGCTCGCCGAGCTGGCCTCCGACGCCGGGCGCCTCGGCATCGGCTACCTCGTCGGCACGGACTCCGGCGAACTGCCCGGCGCCGCCTGGGAGATGGAGATCACCCCCGAGGGCAAGCTGCTCGCCCCGCTGCTCGGCCTCGAACTGACGGCCCAGACGCTGCCCGAGGCGCAGCGGCGGGCCGTGGTCCGCCTCTTCACCGACGCCGACCCCGAGGGCGAGGACGGCCCCGGCCCCGACGACGGCCCCGCGGGCGCGGCACCGCCGTTCCTCGTCGACGTCACCGAGCAGGGCAGGCCCGCGGTCTACGCCCGCCTCGTCGGCACGTACGAGATCATCGGCCTCGACACGCCCGACGGCGAGCGCAGCCCGCTGCTGCACGAGGCGCTCGCCCTGCTGCTCCTGCACCGCGAGGGCGTGCACCCCCGGGTGCTCGCCTCGGCGCTCTGGCCGCGCGGCGTCACCGAGGACGTACGGGACGCGCTCGTCGACCGGCTGCGCGAGTGGCTCGGCACCGACCCCGACGGGTCGCCGCGGCTGCGGTCCGACCAGAACGGGCGGCTCACCCTCGCCACCTCCGTCGTCTCCGACCTGGACGTGCTGCGCTCGCTCTACCACGAGGCGACGCAGGGCCGCGGCGCAGGCAACCGCGCCGTGCGCGGCCGGATGCTGACCGACGCGCTGGTCCTCGTACGGGGACCGCTGCTCGCCGACCGGCAGCAGGGCCGCTACGCGTGGCTCACGCACGAGATCATCGACGCGCAGCTCCCGCTCCTCGTGGCCGACATCGGGCTCGCCCTGTCGGAGTTCCACCTGGAGAAGGGGCGGGCGGAGAAGGCGATCGAGGCGCTGAACGCGGCGCTCGGCTCCGCGCCGCGCGACGAGCGGCTCTGGAACGAGCTGCTGCGGGCGACGCACGCGCTGGACGACTCCGCGCGGCTCCGGCAGGTCGCGGCGGACCTCCTGGCCCGGAGCGGGGCCCGGGGGCTGCCGCCGCGGACCGAGGCCCTGCTGGACGAGTTGCTGCCCGCCTGGCGGGAGGGGCTCTCCGCCGCGGGGTGACCCCTTCGCACCTGCTCACCGCACCGCCCCCGCGCGGCGGACGTCTCCCGCCCGCCCGTCCGTTTCCCCGTATCGCAGGAGGTGACCGCACGTGCTCCCTCTCCTCGTCCTCACCGGCGCCCTCTGGGGCGCCCTCGCCGGGCTCCTCGTGCCGCGCGCCGCCTACCGGCTCTCCGTGCCGCCCGAGGAGAGCTGGCGCGCCGAGAGCCCGCAGGGAATGCCCCTGAGGGGTTGGCTGGGGCTGGCGCGGGCCGGGGGCGGGGACTGGTTCGGGCCCCGCACCCGGGTGGTGGCGCCCGCCACCGCGCTCGTCTGCGCGGCCCTCGCCGCCGCCACCGGGCCGCGGCCCGAGCTGGGCGTCTGGCTGGTGCTCGCGCCCTTCGGGGTACTGCTCGCCGTCGTCGACTTCACCGTCCACCGGCTGCCCGACGTGCTGACGCTGCCGCTCGGCGGGGCCGCGCTCGTGCTGCTCGCCGTCGCCGCGCTGCTGCCCGAGCACGGCGGCGCGTGGCCGGGGGCGCTGTACGGGGCGTTCGCGCTGGCCGGGGCGTACTTCGTGCTGTTCCTCATCAGCCCCGACGGCATGGGCTTCGGCGACGTGAAGCTCGCGCTGTGCCTGGGGGCGGTGCTCGGCTGGTACGGCTGGGGCGTGCTGCTGCTCGGGGCCTTCGCCGGATTCCTGCTCGCCTCGGTGTACGGGGTGGGGCTCGTCATCGCCCGCCGCGCGGGCCGCAGGACGGCGATCCCCTTCGGCCCCTTCCTGATCGGCGGCGCCTTCGTGGGCGTCCTGCTCGGGGCGTACTCCGCCTGACCCGGGCCGCCTCGGGCCACCCCGCTGCCCGGCACCGCGCCGCCCCGGGCTACCCCGGGCTACCCGAAGGCCGCCGGTGACCCTGGCGTACGCTGAATCAGTACGCCCACAACCCTTACGAAAGGGACGCCCCGGTGACCGAGAAGGCCGAGCTTCAGTCCGTCCTCGACCGCGCCGCCGCAGGTGGGCGGATCACTCCGGAGGAGGCGCTCGTCCTCTACCGCGACGCCCCGCTGCACGCGCTCGGCGCCGCCGCCGACGCCGTCCGCCGCCGGCGCTACGCCGGTACGGAGCACATCGCGACGTACATCATCGAGCGCAACATCAACTACACGAACGTCTGTGTGACGGCGTGCAAGTTCTGCGCCTTCTACGCCGCCCCGAAGGACACCAAGAAGGGCTGGACGCGGGACCTCGACGACATCCTGCGCCGCTGCGCGGAGACCGTCGAGCTCGGCGGGACGCAGATCATGTTCCAGGGCGGTCACCACCCGGACTTCGGCGTCGAGTACTACGAGAAGCACTTCTCCGCGATCAAGCGGGAGTTCCCGCAGCTGGTCATCCACTCCCTCGGCGCCTCCGAGGTCGAGCACATGGCCCGCATCTCGAAGGTGTCGGTGGAGGAGGCGATCCAGCGCATCAACGCGGCGGGGCTCGACTCGTTCGCCGGGGCGGGCGCCGAACTGCTCCCCGCCCGGCCGCGCAAGGCCATCGCGCCCCTGAAGGAGTCCGGCGAGCGCTGGCTGGAGATCATGGAGATCTCCCACAACCTCGGCGTCGAGTCCACGTCCACCATGCTCATGGGCACCGGCGAGACCAACGCCGAGCGCATCGAGCACCTGCGGATGATCCGCGACGTCCAGGACAGGACCGGAGGCTTCCGGGCCTTCATCCCGTACACGTACCAGCCCGAGAACAACCACCTCAAGGGCCGCACCCAGGCGACGATCTTCGAGTACATCCGCATGATCGCCATCGCGCGGATCTTCCTCGACAACGTGGCGCACATCCAGGGTTCCTGGCTGACCACCGGCAAGGAGGCGGGTCAGCTCACCCTGCACTACGGCGCGGACGACCTCGGCTCGGTCATGCTGGAGGAGAACGTCGTCTCCTCGGCCGGCGCCAAGCACCGCTCGAACCTGCGCGAGATGATCGACATGATCCGCACGGCCGAGCGCGTCCCGGCCCAGCGCGCCACGACGTACGAGCACCTGGTCGTCCACGACGACCCGGCGAACGACCCGGTCGACGACCGCGTCGCCTCGCACATCTCGTCCGTCGCGATCGAGGGCGGCACGGCGCACCCGGAGCTGAAGCTCCTCAGCGCCAACTGAGGCCGCCTTGCTGACCCTTCACGTCGCCGAGCGCTCGCCCGGGACGGCGGTGCTGGCCGACGGCGCGTCCCTCGCCGCCGTCGGCCCGTACGAGGAGCTGGCCGCCGCGCACCCCGGCGCCCGCGTCCGGCGCTGGCCCGGCATCCTCACGCCCGGCCTGCTCAACCCCTACGGGCCCGAACTCCTTGAGGCCACCTACCACCCCGACCCCCGCGAGGCCGACCGGCTCGGCACCGCGCCCATCGGCGGTGAGCGGGCCCGCGCGATCTTCCGCGCCGACCCCTCCCGGCTCGGGGCGAGCGCCCGTCGCGGCGTACAGCGGCTCCTGGCCCACGGCACGGTGGCGGTCGCGGGGGAGCTGCGGGCCCGCCCGGCGCTCGACGCGGTCCGCCGCGCGGGCCTGGCCCTGGGCCACCGCCCCCCGACCCTCCCGGGCCCCCCGTCCCTCTCCCCGACCCCCCTGATCCTGCTCCCACCCCTCACCGAGGGCGCCCCGGCCCGCTTCGCGATCTTCGACGTGGAGCAGCGAGCGGACCTGGCCGACAAGGGCGCGGCAACGTGCGTGGCGACGGTGGTGGCCGGAAGACTGGTGTACAGGGCCCACTGACGAAGCGCGGACGTCCGGTAAGGGACGCGGGACTGTGTCTGTGTGCGGCTTCGCCGCGGGGTGCGCGAGCGATGTCGGTGGGGCGCCCGGTGAGGGGCGCGGGGCTGTGTCTGTGTGCGGCTCCGCCGCGGGGTGCGCCCCGTAAGGGGCGCGGGGAACTGCGCGAGCGAGCACGACGCACCCGCACCCGCCGAAGAGACGGCCACAGGGCAGACGCACCCGCGAGGAAGGCCCGCCGCAGGCGAAGGACCCCGCCGCCGGTGGAGAAGCCCGCCGCCGGTGGAGAAGCCCGCCGCCGGTGGAGAAGCCCACCGCCCGTGGAGAAGCCCACCGCCCGTGGAGAAGCCCGCAAGAAAGAGAGAAGCCCCGGCTGACACAATAGGCCGGGTGACCCGAGCCTCCTTGGACAAGCAGCCGCACGAAGTCGCAACGATGTTCGACGACGTCGCGGAACGATACGACCTCACCAACGACGTGCTCTCCCTCGGCCAGGCCCGCCTCTGGCGCAAGGAGGTCGCGAAGGCGGTGGACGCGCGCCCGGCGCAGAAGGTCCTCGACCTGGCCGCCGGCACCGCCACGTCCTCGCAGCCCTTCGCGCGGGCAGGCGCGTACGTCGTGCCCTGCGACTTCTCGCTCGGCATGCTGCGGGTCGGCAAGGGGCGCCACCCGTGGATGCCGTTCACCGCGGGCGACGGGACGAAGCTGCCGTTCAAGGACGACACCTTCGACGCCGTCACGATCTCCTTCGGGCTGCGCAACATCCAGGACACCGGCGCGGCGCTGCGCGAGCTGTACCGCGTGACGAGGCCCGGCGGACGCGTCGTGATCTGCGAGTTCTCGCACGCGACCTGGGCCCCGTTCCGCACGGTCTACGAGGAGTACCTGATGCGCGCGCTGCCGCCGGTCGCGCGCGCCGTGTCCTCCAACCCCGACGCGTACGTCTACCTCGCCGAGTCCATCCGCTCCTGGCCCGACCAGCCCGCGCTCGCCGCGCTGCTGAAGGACGCGGGCTGGTCGAAGGTGGCGTGGCGGAACCTCACGGGCGGCGTCGTGGCGCTGCACCGCGGCTTCAAGCAGGGCTGACGCCTCAAGCGGGGCCGGACCGGAGCCGCTTGCGGACCGGGCCGCCGAACCCCGGCGGATAACGCTTGAGTTGAGAACAGGGATCTGGGACCGGCGGGGAACCGGTCAGCGGGCAAGATGTGTCCGTTGATACGACCCCGCCAAAACTTATGCGGCTCTTATGGGGTCGGTCCTTTCCCGTTCGCGGGAGATCGCCTGGACTATGACGGAGCGTTCTGATGGCGTCGTACTGCCCACACTGCGGGGCCGCTGGCCCTGAAGAGGCCCGCTTCTGCATGAAGTGCGGCAAGGAACGCCCGCCGGCCCCCGAGGCCTCCGCGCCGCCGCCCGCGCCGGGAGCACCCCCGGCCCCCGCGGCCCCGCCGACGCCCGCACCGGGGACCCCGCCCCCGCCCGCCTTCACCCCGGCCGCCCCCGCCGCGCCCTCACCGGTCGGCGCCTTCCTCGGGCGGACGTTCCGCGGGGACTGGGCCGGGTCCGCGCTCGCCGCGCTCTGGCCCGTCACGCTGCTGCTCCTCAGCGGCATCGCGCTCGCCATACCTTCGTACGGCCAGGACGACGACACGGTGGTCGGCTTCACGGACCGGCTGCGGATCGGCCTCGCCCTGCTGCTCCAGTCGGTGGGCGGCGGCTTCGAGGTGTCGGGGCACGAGACGCGGCCCGGGGGCGGCGGCTTCGGCGACTCGGACGGCTTCGGCGACTCCGGAGGCTTCGGGGACTCCGGCGGCTTCGGCGATTCCGGCGGCTTCGGCTCGGGCTCCGACGCGGCGACCACCATGGAGGGCGCCGCCTCCCTGCACTTCGTCCCGCTCACGGTGACCGTGCTGTGGCTGGTGGCGCTCTTCATCGGCGTACGCGTTCTGCGCGGCCGCCTCGTCGCACGGCAGTACGGGCAGGCCGGTGTCCCGGGCGGCACGGCCGGCGGGGAGGCCGCCGTCCGCGTCGCGCTCCTGGTGGCCGCCGGCACGCTGGGCCTCGCGCTCTTCGCGCAGCCGGAGATCGAGGGCATCGAACTGTCCTCGTCCCCGGCGCTGTCCACGCTCGGCTCCCTGGTCCTCGCGCTCCTCGTCGCCTGCGCGGTGCTGCGCCGTGACGGCGTGCACTGGGGCGCGGGTGCCGCTCCGCGCCCCGGTGTGCAGGCCCTCCTGCGTGCCACCGGGACCGCCGTGCGCGCCCTCGCCGTGGTCCTCGTGCTCTGCTCGGTGGTCGCCTTCGTCAGCCTGGCGCAGATCGACGACCTGGAACGGGCCACCGACCTGGACGACGACGACATCTCGCCGCTCCTCGTCGCCCTGCTCATCCTGCCGAACCTCGCGATCACCGCGCTCGGCCTCGGCTGGGGCGCCGCGTCGGAGGTCGCCGTGCGCGGCCGCAGCTCGCTGTACGGCGGCGACTCCAGGAGCGAGACCTTCGGCCTCTCCGAACTGGGCGACGTCACCAACGACTGGGCCGTCGTGGGCGCCCTCGCCCTCGGCCTGGTCTGCGCGCTGACCATCGGCCTGCTGGCCGCGCGGCGCTGCGTCGGCCGGGGCGAGCAACTGCTCGCGGGCGGTGTCTTCTTCGGCCTCGTCCTGCTGCTCGCCGCGGTCGGCGGCCTCCGCGTCGAGGTGTCCGGCGCCGCCGGCAGAGGCACGGGACTCGACAGCGCACAGGGCGACGGCAGCGTGGAAGTCGGGCTGAGCGTCCCCGAGGTGCTGCTCTTCGGGCTGCTCTGGATCTTCGCCGCCGTGCTGATCGCGCCCTATCTGCTGCGGATGTCGGGGCAGGGCGGCGGCCCGGCCGCGCCCGCGTACGCACCCGGCGCGCCTCCGGTGCCCGGCGCCCCCGCGAGCACCCAGGCGCCCGCTTTCGACCAGGGGCCGCCCCCGCAGTCGCCTCCGCCCGCGTCCCCGCCCCCGCCCCCGCCCGCGTCCCCCTCTCCGTCTCCGTCTCCGTCTCCGTATGAGCGGACCGTCTCCGCGCCAGGCCCGCACGCCGTGCGGATCGGGCACCAGCCCCCGGGAGCCAAGCCGCGTGGCCGGGCCAGGCTCTGGGTGGCGACGCTCGCCGGGGCGTTCCTCATCGGTGGTGGCGCGACCGCCGGAATCCTTCTCTGGCAGGACGGCGACGGCGACAAGCCCGCGGTGACGTCCAAGGACGACGAGCGCTCGGCGGGTTCCTCGGCGGACTCCTCCGCCGAGCCGAGCGAGCAGCCGAGCACGCCGGCCTCCGAGGAGCCCGGGACCGACACCCGGATGCCGGGCGAGAGCGACGAGGCGGGAGCGGCCGACGAGGACGCCGCCCCCGCGGGGACGGAGCGGGTGACGGACCCCGAGGGGTTCTCCTTCGCGGCCCCCGAGGGCTGGACCCGGCAGGCGGTGGACCCCGAACGGCCGGGGCAGATCACGTACGCGGGTGCGGGGCGCGAGGAGTTCCTGGTCGGCGTGGTCACCTCCGCGCCCTACACCTCGTACGAGAACTTCCTCAACATCGAGGACCACACGAAGAAGGCGCCGGACAAGTCCGACTACCAGCGCGTCCGGCTGGAGGAGAACACCTTCGAGGGGCAGGACGGGGCCCTCTGGGAGTACACCTACACGGACAAGTCGGGCCGTGAGATCCACGCCCTGAACCAGAGCTACGTCGCCGAGGACGGCACGGAGTACGCGATCCAGCTCTCGTGGCGCGAGAGCGCCTGGTCCATGGGCAAGGGCGAGCGGACGCACCGGACGGCGCTGGACACCTGGCGGCTCACCGGCTGACGCCGCCGGGGCGCGACGGCCGCCGCCGGGCGCCCCGCGACGGCCGCCGCTACAGGGTGAGCCGGAAGCAGTACGCCACCCGCCGCGAGCCGTCGGCGCCCGGCGGTTCCGGGGTGGTGAACGTCTCGCCGAGCACCATGCCGAGCCGCCGGGTCACCGCGACCGAGCGCGCGTTGCCCGCGTCGACCATCGCCACCACGCCCGGCACGCCCGCCGCGCGCAGCCGTTCGATCGTGGCGTGCGCGGCGGCCGTCGCGTACCCCTTGCCCCAGGCGGCGCGGCCGAGCCGCCAGCCGATCTCGATCTCCCCGGTCGGCCCCCAGGGGCGGCTCCACGGCTGGGCGCCCGTGAAGCCGACAGGTGCGCCGGACGCGTCCAGCAAGGTCCAGAGGCAGTAGCCCCGTTCGGCGTCGTGCCGGCGCTGCCTGGCCGTCAGCTCCTCGTACATGGACAGCTCCGCGGGCGCGCCCCCGTGGAACTCCATGACCTCGGGGTCGTCGAAGAGCCGGTGCCAGGTGAAGGCGTCCTCGTGGGTGGGGACGCGGAGCCGCACGTCGGGGAGGGGTACGGCGGGCAGGGTCTCGGTCTGCTCGGTCACGTGTGGCCCTTCGGCTGGTAGATCGGTACCGCCTCATAGACTGCCTGTATCCCGTGCCGGCCGGCACACAGTTTTCGATCCTTGGGGAGAACCCGCCGTGACCGAGCCCCTCTCCGAACACACCGCGGACGTCATCGTCGTCGGAGCCGGGCCCGCCGGTTCGACGACGGCCTACTACCTGGCGAAGGCGGGACTCGACGTCCTCCTCCTGGAGAAGACCGCGTTCCCACGGGAGAAGGTCTGCGGTGACGGCCTCACCCCCCGCGCCACCAAGCAGCTCGTCTCCATGGGGATCGACATCTCCGAAGAGGCCGGCTGGCTGCGGAACAAGGGCCTCCGCATCATCGGCGGCGGTGTGCGGCTCCAGCTCGACTGGCCGGATCTGGCGTCCTACCCCGACTACGGCCTCGTACGGAAGCGCGACGACTTCGACGAGCAGCTCGCCCGGCAGGCGCAGAAGGCGGGCGCCAGGCTCCACGAGCGCTGCAACGTCGGCGAGCCGGTCATCGACGACCGCACCGGCCGCATCACCGGCGTGCACGCCAGGCTCGGCGAGGAGAAGACCCCGGTCACCTTCCACGCCCCGCTGGTCGTCGCGGCCGACGGCAACTCCTCGCGGATCTCGCTGGCCATGGGGCTGCACCGGCGCGAGGACCGGCCGATGGGCGTGGCCGTGCGGACGTACTTCACCTCGCCGCGCCACGACGACGACTACCTGGAGTCCTGGCTCGAACTGTGGGACCGGCGGGGCTCCGAGGACCGGCTGCTGCCCGGCTACGGCTGGATCTTCGGCATGGGCGACGGCACGTCGAACGTCGGCCTCGGCATCCTCAACTCCTCCAAGGCCTTCCGCGAGCTCGACTGGCGCGAGGTCCTCAAGGCCTGGTGCGCCTCGATGCCGGAGGACTGGGGCTACACGCCGGACAACATGACGATGCCGATCCGCGGCGCCGCCCTGCCGATGGCCTTCAACCGCCAGCCGCACTACACCAAGGGGCTGCTCCTGGTGGGTGACGCGGGCGGCCTGGTGAACCCGTTCAACGGCGAGGGCATCGCGTACGCCATGGAGTCCGGCCAGATCGCGGCGGACGTCATCGTGCAGGCACACGCGCGTGCCACCCCCGCCCAGCGGGAACTGGCGCTGGAGAACTACCCGAAGACGCTCAAGGAGACCTACGGCGGCTACTACACGCTCGGCCGCGCCTTCGTGAAGCTCATCGGCAACCCGAAGGTCATGAAGATCGCGACGCAGCGCGGGCTCACCCATCCGGTCCTGATGAGGTTCACGCTGAAGATGCTGGCGAACCTCACGGACCCGACGGGCGGCGACGCCATGGACCGCGTCATCAACGGGCTGAGCAAGGTGGCGCCGAAGGCGTAGCCCCGGTGGGCGGTCCGATCAGGTCGGTGCAAAATGGACGCATGATATTTATTGCCGTCAAGTTCACCGTCCGCCCCGAGTACAGCGAGAGCTGGATCGAGCGGACCGCCGCATTCACCGCCGCCACGCGCGCCGAGCCGGGCAACGTCTTCTTCGAGTGGTCGCGGTCGGTCGAGGACCCGAACCAGTTCGTGCTCCTTGAGGCCTTCGCCGACGGGGACGCGGGCGCCGCGCACGTCGGCTCCGACCACTTCAAGGCCGCCATGGAGACGATGTCCGAGGCGATCGCCGCCGTCCCGGAGATCGTGAACACGGAGATCCCCGGCACCGGTTGGTCGCGCATGGCGGAGCTCTCCCCGAAGAGCTGACCGCCGAGCCGCGCAGAAGCGCCTGAGGGCGTGCGTAAGGGCCGGATCTCCCCCTGGGGAGGTCCGGCCCTTACGCGTGGCTCAGAAGGCCGTCAGAGGACGCGCACGGCGCCCGAGGCCGGGTAGCCCGACAGGTCCTGGATGACGACGCCCTTGCTGGGGTTGGCGGCGTCGAGGTACTGGCCGTTGCCGATGTACACACCCACGTGGTAAGCGGAGCCCGCGCCACCCCAGTAGAGGATGTCGCCCACCTGGACGTTGGAGAGCGAGACGGGGGTGCCGGCGACCGACTGGTCCTGCGAGACGCGCGGAAGGTCCACGCCCGCCTGCTTGAACGCGGCCTGCACGAGGCTGGAGCAGTCCCAGGCGTTGGGGCCGGAGGCGCCCATCACGTAGGCGTCGCCGAGCTGCGCCTTGAGGAAGCTGATGACCGCGCCGACGCTGCCGCCGGCCGGAGCGGGGGCCGAGTCGGAGGAGCCGGCGGAGGTGGTCTGCGTCGAGAGCGAGGTGCGCTCGGTGGTCCGGGAGGCGCGCTCCTCCTCGGCCTTCTTCTCCGCGGCGGCCTTGGCCTCCGCCTCGCGCTTGGCCTCGGCCGCGGCCTTCTTCTCGGCCTGCGCCTGGTCTTCCTTGGCCTGCTTGGCGGCCTTGGTGGCGGCGGCGTCCTGCTCGGCGCGGGACTCGTAGGTGTCGGCGGCCTGCTGGGTGACGTCCGCCGACTGGGCGATCTGCGCGGACAGATCGGTGGTGAGCGTGGGCATCTCGATGGTCTCGGTCACCGGCTCGGCCGCGTTCGCCGTACCGGCCGCCGCGGCCACTGCCAGGGTGCTGAGGACGCCACCGGCAACTCCGGCGCGCAGGGCGATCTTGGAGGCGCTGCGACGGGGCTTCCGGTGGCTGGGTATGTGAGCGGTGTGGGACATGAGAACAACCGCTATCAGGGACTCATGGTTCCCATCAAGAAACGTGTGGTGCGCCACAGTTGCCGTTTTCGGCCCCGAACCCCGGGCGTGTCGTTCCTTATTGACGCCGTAACGGGCAAAGCGGACGGCAGTGATCACGCCTGTGATCATGGGTTTTCTGTGATACGCCCGAATTGCCCACGGTCTACCACCGGTTGACTCAGTTGGCCAAGCCCCACGCTTTCACCCTCCCCCCTCGTGTGTCGCAGGTCACACCGGTAACCCCTTGGGGATCTCCCTGAGATCTCGCCGAGACCTCCCCGAGATCTCCCGTACCTTCCGGCCCCCCTCGCGGTGACCCCCGGGCCGACCGACGGGTGATGCCCGGGCCGTCCGTGCGGCGACGGGCCGGGTTTCCGCCGGGAGGGGAGTGTGGCAGTCCGTTCCGCTCGTGAATCGGTGTACGTGTCCACTTTCGTCCGGGCCCGTTGCTGCCGAAGCGTGAAGCGATTGCCTCTATCAAGTGATCACGTCCAGCGCCAATTTGCGCGTAGCGGTCGGCTCTTGATAGGGCAACACCCCCTCGACCAGCGACGACGCGCCGAGATGTCACCTCTGGTGATCACTCAGGTGCTTCGCGTACGAAGATCACCGCTCATCCGACTTCATGATCCTTCGTCAGGTGGTGGAGATCACAAAGCCGTTGACGTACCCCGTGTCGCAGATCACAGACCGGCAGGCATAAGATGCGGGGCAGTTGGGCTTGTGACCTGCTTCACATGTAAGCGATCTTCAGATGAGAAGCGGGGCCCGGGTCCGACGCAACCGCCAACAGTCAGTGCCGACTGAGAGGAGCGAGGAGCGTGAACGCCTATGCGCCCATCCTCGTGCTGGGAGCCCTCGGGGCAGGCTTTGCGATCTTCTCCGTGGTCATGGCCACGCTTATCGGTCCAAAGCGGTACAACCGCGCAAAGCTTGAGGCCTACGAGTGCGGTATCGAGCCGACGCCGACGCCGGCCGGTGGTGGGCGATTTCCCATCAAGTACTACCTGACGGCGATGCTCTTCATCGTCTTCGACATCGAGATCGTCTTCCTCTACCCCTGGGCCGTCACGTTCGACGCGCTGGGGATTTTCGGGCTCGTGGAGATGCTGCTCTTCGTGCTCACCGTCTTCGTCGCGTACGCGTACGTATGGCGGCGCGGCGGCCTGGAATGGGACTAAAGGTCTGAGGGGCCAAAGAGCATGGGACTCGAAGAGAAACTGCCGAGCGGTTTTCTGCTGACCACCGTCGAACAAGCCACGGGCTGGGTGCGCAAGTCATCCGTCTTCCCCGCCACGTTCGGCCTCGCGTGCTGCGCCATCGAGATGATGACGACGGGCGCGGGCCGGTACGACCTGGCGCGCTTCGGCATGGAGGTCTTCCGCGGTTCGCCGCGCCAGGCCGATCTGATGATCGTGGCGGGCCGGGTGAGCCAGAAGATGGCGCCCGTCCTGCGGCAGGTCTACGACCAGATGCCCAACCCCAAGTGGGTGATCTCGATGGGCGTATGCGCCTCATCGGGCGGGATGTTCAACAATTACGCGATTGTGCAGGGTGTGGACCATGTCGTCCCCGTCGACATCTATTTGCCCGGCTGCCCGCCGCGGCCCGAGATGCTGATGGACGCGATCCTCAAGCTCCACCAGAAGATCCAGGGCTCCAAGCTCGGCGTGAACGCGGAAGAAGCGGCGCGCGAGGCGGAGGAAGCGGCCCTCAAGGCGCTCCCCACCATCGAGATGAAGGGGCTGCTGCGATGACCGAGGCACACGAGAACGGCACCGCCGACGGCGTCCCCGCCCCGCGCGACGACACCGGCGAGGTCATCCGCGTCCGCAGGGGCATGTTCGGCGCCGAGAACGGCGGCGACACCTCCGGCTACGGCGGGCTCGTCAGGGCCATCACCCTGCCCGGCGCGTCCGCGCGGCCGTACGGCGGCTGGTTCGACGAGGTCGCCGACGAGCTGGAGGGCGCCCTGGAGGAGCAGGACCTGCTCCCCGGGAACGCGATCGAGAAGACGGTCGTCGACCGCGGCGAGCTGACCTTCCACATCGCGCGCGAGCACCTCGTACGCGTGGCGCGGACGCTGCGGGACGACCCGGCCCTGCGCTTCGAGCTCTGCACGGGCGTCTCGGGGGTGCACTTCCTGGAGGACAAGGGCCGCGAACTGCACGCCGTCTACCACCTGCGCTCGATCACCCACAACCGGCTGATCCGCCTGGAGGTCGGTGTCCCCGACGCCGACCCGCACCTGCCCTCGCTGGTCGCCGTCTACCCGACCAACGACTGGCACGAGCGCGAGGCCTACGACTTCTTCGGCCTCGTCTTCGACGGCCACCCGGCCCTGACCCGGATCATGATGCCGGACGACTGGCAGGGCTTCCCGCAGCGCAAGGACTACCCCCTCGGCGGCATCCCCGTCGAGTACAAGGGCGCCCAGATCCCGGCTCCGGACCAGCGGAGGTCGTACAGCTGATGTCCACTTCTCAATCCGCTTCGCACGCTTCCGGAGCCCGGGAGACGACCGAGGGGACCGTCTACACGGTCACCGGCGGCGACTGGGACGAGGTCGTCCAGTCCGCGGCCAAGGCCGACGACGAGCGCATCATCGTCAACATGGGCCCGCAGCACCCGTCCACGCACGGCGTGCTCCGCCTCATCCTGGAGATCGAGGGCGAGACGGTCTCCGAGGCCCGCTGCGGCATCGGCTACCTGCACACGGGCATCGAGAAGAACCTCGAATACCGCACGTGGACGCAGGGCACGACGTTCGTCACGCGCATGGACTACCTGACGCCGTTCTTCAACGAGACCGCGTACTGCCTCGGGGTCGAGAAGCTGCTCGGCATCGAGGACCAGATCCCCGACCGCGCCTCGGTCATCCGCGTGCTCCTCATGGAACTCAACCGCCTCTCCTCGCACCTGGTGTGCATCGCCACCGGCGGCATGGAGCTCGGCGCGACCACGATCATGATCTACGGCTTCCGGGATCGTGAACTGATTCTCGACCTCTACGAACTCATCACCGGCCTGCGCATGAACCACGCGTACATCCGGCCGGGCGGCCTCGCCCAGGACCTGCCGCCCGGCGCGGTGGACCAGCTCCGCGAGTTCGTGAAGACGATGAAGAAGAACCTCCCGGAGTACGACAAGCTCGCCACCGGGAACCCCATCTTCAAGGCCCGCATGCAGGACGTCGGCTACCTCGACCTCACCGGCTGCATGGCGCTCGGCGCCACGGGCCCGGTCCTCCGCTCGGCGGGCCTGCCGCACGACCTGCGCAAGTCGCAGCCCTACTGCGGCTACGAGAACTACGAGTTCGACATCCCGACCGCCGACACCTGCGACTCCTACGGGCGCTTCCTGATCCGCCTGGAGGAGATGCGCCAGTCGCTGCGCATCGTCGAGCAGTGCCTCGACCGGCTCGCTCCCGGCCCGGTCATGGTCGCCGACAAGAAGATCGCCTGGCCCGCGCAGCTCGCGCTCGGCCCGGACGGCCTCGGCAACTCGCTCGACCACATCAAGAAGATCATGGGCACCTCCATGGAGTCCCTGATCCACCACTTCAAGCTGGTGACCGAGGGCTTCCGGGTCCCGGCCGGACAGGCGTACACCGCCGTCGAGTCGCCCAAGGGCGAACTGGGCGTGCACGTCGTCTCCGACGGCGGCACCCGCCCCTACCGGGTCCACTTCCGCGACCCGTCCTTCACCAATCTGCAGGCCATGGCGGCGATGTGCGAGGGCGGCCAGGTCGCCGACGTCATCGTCGCCGTCGCGTCCATCGACCCCGTGATGGGAGGCGTCGACCGGTGACCACCACTCCCTCTTCGGAACAGGGCACGGGCGTCAGCCTGGGCATGCCCCAACTCCCCGCCCCCGCCTACCCCGCCGACGTGCGGGCCAGGCTGGAGGCGGACGCCAAGGAGATCATCGCCCGCTACCCGGGGTCGCGGTCCGCGCTCCTTCCCCTGCTGCACCTGGTGCAGTCGGAGGAGGGGTACGTCACGCGCACCGGCATGCAGTTCTGCGCCGACGTGCTCGGTCTGACCACGGCCGAGGTCACGGCCGTCGCGACCTTCTACACCATGTACCGGCGCAAGCCCTCCGGCGACTACCAGGTCGGCGTCTGCACCAACACGCTCTGCGCGGTGATGGGCGGCGACGCGATCTTCGACGAACTCAAGCAGCATCTCGGCGTCGGCAACGACGAGACCACCGAGGACGGCAAGATCACGCTTGAGCACATCGAGTGCAACGCCGCCTGCGACTTCGCCCCCGTCGTGATGGTCAACTGGGAGTTCTTTGACAATCAGACGCCGGCGTCGGCCAAGCGGCTCGTGGACGACCTGCGCGCGGGCGTCCCGGTCGAACCCACCCGCGGCGCGCCCCTGTGCACGTACAAGGAGACCGCCCGAATCCTGGCGGGCTTCCCCGACGAGCGCCCCGGTGCCGTCGAGGCGAGCGGCGGCGCCGGCCCCGCGTCGCTCATCGGACTGCGCCTGGCCAAGGGCGAGGAGCCGCACCCACGCGTCGTCCACCCGCGCGCGGGCGGACCGCAGGACGAAGCGCCCGCCGAGCACCTGAGCTCGCACGACGCACCGCAGCAGACCTCGGCATCCGACCCGGCCCACCCGGCCGGACCGACCGCCGAGGAGGGGGAGTGATGACCTTGGCAGCCGAGATCGACAACGAGACGAGCCCCGAGAAACTGCTCGCCCCGGTCCTCTCCGCCTTCTGGGACGAGGAGAGGTCCTGGACGCTGGAGACCTACCGGCGGCACGAGGGGTACGAGGGCCTGCGCAAGGCGCTCGCCATGGACCCCGACGACCTCATCGCGTATGTGAAGGACGCGGGCCTGCGGGGCCGCGGCGGCGCGGGCTTCCCCACCGGGATGAAGTGGCAGTTCATCCCGCAGGGCGACGGCAAGCCGCACTATCTAGTTGTCAACGCCGACGAATCGGAGCCGGGGACCTGCAAGGACATCCCGCTCCTCTTCGCGAACCCGCATTCCCTCATCGAGGGGATCGTGATCGCGTGCTACGCGATCCGTTCCTCGCATGCCTTCATCTACCTGCGGGGCGAGGTGGTCCCCGTGCTGCGCAGGCTGCACGAGGCCGTCCGCGAGGCCTATGCGGCGGGCTACCTCGGCAAGAACGTCCTGGGCAGCGGACTCGATCTGGAACTCACCGTGCACGCGGGCGCGGGCGCGTACATCTGCGGTGAGGAGACCGCGCTGCTCGACTCGCTCGAAGGCCGTCGAGGCCAACCGCGACTGCGTCCCCCTTTCCCTGCTGTCGCGGGTCTCTACGCATGCCCCACTGTGGTGAACAACGTCGAGTCCATCGCGTCGGTTCCCGCGATCCTCAACCGCGGGAAGGACTGGTTCAAGTCCATGGGGAGCGAGAAGTCCCCGGGCTTCACGCTCTACTCCCTGAGCGGCCACGTCACCAGCCCCGGCCAGTACGAGGCCCCGCTCGGCATCACGCTGCGGCAGCTGCTCGACATGAGCGGCGGCATGCGGGCCGGGCACCGGCTCAAGTTCTGGACGCCCGGCGGCTCGTCGACGCCGATGTTCACCGACGAGCACCTCGACGTGCCCCTCGACTACGAGGGCGTCGGCGCCGCCGGATCGATGCTCGGCACCAAGGCGCTCCAGTGCTTCGACGAGACGACGTGCGTCGTGCGGGCCGTGACCCGCTGGACGGAGTTCTACGCCCACGAGTCCTGCGGCAAGTGCACGCCCTGCCGCGAAGGGACGTACTGGCTCGTGCAGTTGCTCCGCGACATCGAGGCGGGCAAGGGCGTCATGGCCGACCTCGACAAGCTCAACGACATCGCCGACAACATCAACGGCAAGTCCTTCTGCGCCCTCGGCGACGGCGCCGCCTCGCCGATCTTCTCCTCGCTGAAGTACTTCCGCGAGGAGTACGAGCAGCACATCACCGGCAAGGGCTGCCCCTTCGACCCGGCCAAGTCGACTCTCTGGAGCGACCGCGCCGACCAGCACACGGAGGTGAACGCATGACAGTGACCACCAACAGCGCTCCCTCCGGGGGCGGTGAGCCGGCGGTACCGCCGGAGGACCTCGTCACGCTGACCATCGACGGCATCGAGATCAGCGTCCCCAAGGGGACCCTGGTCATCCGGGCCGCCGAACTGCTCGGCATCGAGATCCCCCGCTTCTGCGACCACCCGCTGCTCGACCCCGCGGGAGCCTGCCGCCAGTGCATCGTGGAGGTGGAGGGCCAGCGCAAGCCGATGGCGTCCTGCACCATCACGTGCACCGACGGCATGGTCGTGAAGTCGCAGCTCACCTCGCCGGTCGCGGAGAAGTCGCAGCGCGGCGTGATGGAGCTGCTGCTCATCAACCACCCGCTGGACTGCCCGGTCTGCGACAAGGGCGGCGAGTGCCCGCTGCAGAACCAGGCGATGCAGGTCGGCGACCCGGACTCCCGCTTCGACGGCAAGAAGCGGACGTACGAGAAGCCGGTGCCGATCTCCACGCAGGTGCTGCTCGACCGCGAGCGGTGCGTGCTCTGCGCGCGCTGCACCCGCTTCAGCAACCAGATCGCCGGCGACCCGATGATCGAACTGATCGAGCGCGGCGCCCTGCAGCAGGTCGGGACGGGCGAGGGCGACCCCTTCGAGTCGTACTTCTCCGGGAACACCATCCAGATCTGCCCGGTCGGCGCCCTCACGTCGGCGGCGTACCGGTTCCGTTCGCGCCCCTTCGACCTGGTGTCGTCGCCCTCGGTGTGCGAGCACTGCTCGGGTGGCTGCGCGAGCCGCACGGACCACCGGCGCGGCAAGGTCATGCGGCGCCTGGCGGCCGATGACCCCGAGGTCAACGAGGAGTGGATGTGCGACAAGGGACGCTTCGGCTTCCGGTACGCACAGCGGCCCGACCGGCTGACCACCCCGCTGGTGCGCAACGCCGAGGGCGTCCTCGAACCGGCCAGCTGGCCCGAGGCTCTGGACGTCGCCGCCCGCGGTCTCGCCGCCGCGCGTGGCCGGGCCGCGGTCCTGACCGGTGGCCGGCTCACCGTGGAGGACGCCTACGCGTACAGCAAGTACGCGCGCGTGGCGCTCGATACGAACGACATCGACTTCCGCGCGCGCGTGCACAGCAGTGAGGAGGCCGACTTCCTCGCGGCACGCGTGGCGGGGCGGGGCAAGGACCTCGACGGGACCGGCGTCACGTACGCCGCCCTGGAGAAGGCCCCCGCCGTCCTGCTCGCCGGCTTCGAGTCCGAGGAGGAGGCGCCCGGCGTCTTCCTGCGGCTGCGCAAGGCATGGCGCAAGCACGGCCAGCGCACCTACTCCCTCGCGACCTACGTGACGAAGGGCCTGGAGAAGGCGGGCGGCACGCTGCTGCCCGCGGCTCCGGGCACCGAGACGGAGTGGCTGGACGCGCTCGCCGCCGGGGTGGGCCTGGCGGAGGACGGAGCGGCGGCCGCCGAGGCGCTGCGTGCCCCCGGCGCGGTCATCGTCGTCGGCGAGCGGCTCGCGGCCGTGCCCGGCGGGCTCACCGCCGCCGTACGGACCGCGACCGCCACCGGTGCCCGGCTGGTGTGGATTCCGCGCCGGGCGGGGGAGCGGGCCGCCGTCGAGGTGGGCGCGCTGCCCTCGCTGCTGCCCGGCGGCCGTCCGGCCACCGACCCGCGCGCGCGGGACGAGACCGCCGCCGTCTGGGGCGTCGCCGAACTCCCGCACCGCTACGGCCGCGACACCGGGCAGATCGTCGAGGCCGCCGCGACCGGTGAACTGGGCGCGCTGCTCGTCGCGGGCGTCGAGGTCGCCGACCTGCCCGATCCGGCACGCGCGCGTGAGGCGCTCGACGCCGTCGGGTTCCTGGTCTCGCTGGAGCTGCGGCCCAGCGAGGTGACGGAGCGGGCCGACGTCGTCCTTCCGGTGGCCGCGGTCGCCGAGAAGCCGGGCACCTTCCTCAACTGGGAGGGCCGCGCGCGGATGTTCGACGCCGCGCTGAAGCCGGACCAGATGACGCGGAGGCTGGCGCCCACCGACGCGCGCGTGCTGCACATGCTGGCGGACGCCGGGGACGTGCACCTCGGCCTGCCGGACCTGGTGACCCTCCGCCGCGAGCTCGACCGGCTCGGCGCCTGGGACGGGCCGTACGCGAGCGAGCCCCTGGAGACGTCGGCCCAGCCGCCGAGGCCCGCTTCCGGGGAGGCCGTTCTCGCGGGGCACCGGCTGCTGCTCGACCAGGGCCGCCTCCAGGACGGCGACGAGGCGCTCGCCGGTACGCGGCACGCGGCCCACGCGCGCGTGTCGGCGGCCACGGCGGCGGAGGCCGGCGTGAAGGACGGCGACCTCCTGGCCGTGACGGGACCCGTGGGCAGCACCGCGCTGCCGCTCCAGGTCACCGAGATGCCCGACCGCGTGGTCTGGCTGCCGCTGAACTCGACCGGGGGAGGCGTCGCTTCCGACACCGGCGCGCGCCCCGGCGACCTCGTCCGCATCGGCCCGGCGGTCCTGCCGGAGCCCACTGAGGCCCCGGAGGTGACGTCGTGACGCACACAGTGGTGCCGCTTGCGGCGGAAGACCTGTCCATGTTCGGCCGCGACCCCTGGTGGCTGATCGCCGTCAAGGCGGTCTTCTGCTTCGCGTTCCTGATGGTGACGGTCCTCTTCTCCATCGTGTGGGAGCGCAAGGTCGTCGCCTGGATGCAGCTGCGCATCGGGCCCAACCGGCACGGCCCCTGGGGCATGCTGCAGTCCCTCGCGGACGGCATCAAGCTGATGCTCAAGGAAGACGTGATCGTCAAGCGGGCGGACAAGGTGGTCTACGTCCTGGCCCCCGTCGTCGCGGCGATCCCGGCCTTCATGGCGATCGCCGTGATCCCCTTCGGGCCCGCCGGCAACGAGATCTCGATCTTCGGCCAGCGCACGACGATGCAGCTCACCGACCTGCCGATCGCGATGCTCTACATCCTCGCGGTCGCCTCCGTCGGCATCTACGGCATCGTGCTCGCGGGCTGGAGCTCGGGCTCGACGTACCCGCTCCTCGGCGGTCTGCGCTCCTGCGCGCAGATGATCTCCTACGAGATCGCGATGGGCGCGGCGTTCGCCTCCGTGTTCCTCTACTCCGGGTCGATGTCGACCTCGGCGATCGTGGAGGCGCAGGCCGACCGCTGGTACGTGCTGCTGCTCCCCGTCTCGTTCCTGATCTACATCGTGACGATGATCGGTGAGACGAACCGCGCGCCGTTCGACATGCCGGAGTCCGAGGGCGACCTCGTCGGCGGCTTCAACACCGAGTACTCCTCCATCAAGTTCGCGCTGTTCATGCTCGCCGAGTACGTCAACATGGTCACCGTCTCGGCGGTCTCGGTCACCCTGTTCCTGGGCGGCTGGCGGGCCCCGTACCCGGTCAGCACCTTCTGGGAGGGCGCGAACCACGGCTGGTGGCCGATGCTCTGGTTCGTGATCAAGGTCCAGCTGCTGCTGTTCTTCTTCATCTGGCTGCGCGGCACGCTGCCACGCGTCCGCTACGACCAGCTGATGAAGCTCGGCTGGAAGGTCCTCATCCCGGTCTCCGTCCTGTGGCTGATGCTCGTCGCCACGGTCAGGGCCATGCGGAACGAGAACTACGACTTCACCTCGATCGCGCTCTATGTGGGCGGCGGGGTCATCGCGCTGCTGTTGCTCTCCGTGGTCGTCGACATCTTCCGCGACAAGCGGGAGAAGGAGACCGCCGTCGACGAACAGCCGGTCGCCTTCGACCCGATGGCGGGCGGATTCCCGGTGCCGCCGCTGCCCGGCCAGAGCCTGCCGCCCGTCCCGCGCCGCCGCTCGCGCCGCGAGCGGGAGCTGATTGTCAGTGGTGGGCCGGATACTCAAAGTGACGGAACCCGAAGTGACGGAAAGGAGGCGTCCGATGGCTGAGTCGAACGAGGGAACACCGCAGGGGTCGAACGAGGTGGCACCGCACGGGTCGAGCGGACAGACACCGCACGAGTCGAACCAATCGAATCAGGGGTTCCAGAACCCCGTCGCGGGCTTCGGCGTGACCTTCAAGGCCATGTTCAAGAAGCGGCTGACCGAGCAGTATCCGGAGCAGCAGAAGATCACCGCTCCCCGCTTCCACGGCAGGCACCAGCTGAACCGCCATCCGGACGGCCTGGAGAAGTGCGTCGGCTGTGAACTCTGCGCCTGGGCCTGCCCCGCGGACGCCATCTATGTGGAGGGCGCGGACAACACGGAAGAGGAGCGGTACTCACCGGGCGAGCGGTACGGCCGCGTCTACCAGATCAACTACGCCCGCTGCATCCTGTGCGGCCTGTGCATCGAGGCGTGCCCCACGCGCGCGCTGACGATGACGAACGAGTTCGAGCTGGCCGACACCAGCCGCCAGAACCTCATCTACACCAAGGAGCAGCTGCTCGCCGGCCTGGAGGAGGGCATGGTCGACAGCCCGCACTCGATCTTCCCCGGCATGGACGAGCAGGACTACTACCGGGGCCTGGTCACCGAGGCCGCCCCCGGGACGGTGCCCCAGGTCGCCCGCTCCCAGGGCGAGACGCCCCAGGAGGCCGCTTCCGACTTCGGGGACGGCGAACCGGCATCGGAGAAGGTGATCGGCCGATGACGCAGCTCGCCGCCTACTCCACCTCCACCGGCGAGGCCGTCCAGTTCTGGGTGCTCGGCACGGTCGCCGTCATCGGCGCCCTGTGCACGATCCTCATGAAGAAGGCCGTGCACAGCGCGCTGTGCCTCGCCGGGACCATGATCATCCTGGCGGTCTTCTACCTCGCCAACGGCGCGTACTTCCTGGGCATCGTCCAGATCGTCGTCTACACCGGCGCGATCATGATGCTCTTCCTCTTCGTGGTCATGCTCGTCGGCGTCACCGCCGCCGACTCCCTGAAGGAGACCATCAAGGGGCAGCGCTGGCTGGCCCTCCTGTGCGGTCTCGGCTTCGCGGTGCTGCTCTTCGCGGGCATCGGCAACGCCTCGGTGAAGGAGTTCAACGGCCTCGGCAAGGCGAACTCCGGCGGCAACGTGGAGGGCCTCGCGGAGCTCATCTTCACGAAGTACGTCTTCGCCTTCGAGATCACCGGCGCCCTGCTCATCACGGCCACGGTCGGCGCGATGCTGCTGACCCACCGCGAGCGCACGGAGCGCGCCAAGACCCAGCGCGAGCTGGCCGAGGAGCGCGTGCGCGAGGGCAAGCACCTGCCGCCCCTGCCCGCCCCCGGTGTGTACGCCCGGCACAACGCCGTGGACGTCGCGGGCCTGCTCCCCGACGGCACGCCGTCGGAGCTCACGGTCAACAGGACGCTGCGCGAGCGCGGCCAGATCCGTGACGTGTCGAGCGAGGCCCTGGACGACCTGCGGGCGCTGGAGCAGCGCTCCGCCGACCGTCTGGAGCGGCCGGACGTGCGCAGGACCGACATCGGGCGGCCCGGAGCGGGCGAGGCCGGCATCGGACGGACCGGCATCGAGCGGGCCGAGGAGGCGTCGAAGTGAACCCCGTGAACTACCTCTACCTGGCTTCCCTGTTGTTCGTGATCGGTGCGACCGGCGTGCTCATCAGGCGGAACGCGATCGTGGTGTTCATGTGCATCGAGCTCATGCTCAACGCCTGCAACCTCGCGCTCGTGGCCTTCTCCCGGATGCACGGCAATCTCGACGGCCAGATCATCGCCTTCTTCACGATGGTCGTCGCCGCCGCGGAGGTCGTGGTCGGGCTCGCGATCATCGTGTCGCTGTTCCGTTCCCGCCACTCGGCCTCGGTCGACGACGCCAGCCTGATGAAGCTGTGAGGGGCTGAAAGTGGAGAACCTGATTGCGCTGCTCGTCGCGGCGCCCCTGCTCGGAGCGGCCGTACTGCTGTGCGGCGGGCGGGCGCTCGACCGCGTGGGCCACTGGCTCGGCACGCTGCTCGCGGCGGCCTCCTTCGTCCTCGCCGCCGTGCTGTTCACCGACATGCTGGGCAAGGGCGCCGAGGAGCGCACGCTGTCGCAGCATCTGTTCAGCTGGATTCCCGTCGAGGGCTTCCAGGCGGACGTCGCCTTCCAGCTCGACCAGCTGTCGATGACGTTCGTCCTGCTCATCTCCGGCGTCGGCACCCTGATCCACGTCTATTCGATCGGGTACATGGAGCACGACGAGCGGCGCCGCCGCTTCTTCGGGTACCTGAACCTCTTCCTCGCGGCGATGCTCCTCCTGGTGCTCGCCGACAACTACCTCCTGCTGTACGTCGGCTGGGAGGGTGTCGGCCTCGCCTCGTACCTCCTGATCGGCTTCTGGCAGCACAAGCCCAGCGCGGCCACCGCCGCGAAGAAGGCCTTCCTGGTCAACCGCGTGGGCGACGTGGGCCTGTCCATCGCCATCATGCTGATGTTCACCACCTTCGGGACGTTCGCCTTCGGGCCGGTCCTGGAGGCCACGAACGAGACGTCGGAAGGCAAGCTGACCGCCATCGGCCTGATGCTGCTGCTCGCCGCGTGCGGCAAGTCCGCCCAGGTGCCGCTGCAGTCCTGGCTCGGTGACGCGATGGAGGGCCCGACCCCGGTCTCGGCCCTGATCCACGCGGCCACGATGGTCACCGCCGGCGTGTACCTGATCGTCCGCTCCGGCGAGATCTTCAACGCCGCGCCGGACGCGCAGCTCGTCGTCACCATCGTCGGAGCGGTCACGCTCCTCTTCGGTGCGATCGTCGGTTGCGCGAAGGACGACATCAAGAAGGCCCTGGCCGGTTCGACGATGTCCCAGATCGGCTACATGATCCTGGCCGCCGGCCTCGGCCCCATCGGCTACGTCTTCGCGATCATGCACCTGGTGACGCACGGCTTCTTCAAGGCCGGTCTCTTCCTCGGCGCCGGTTCGGTCATGCACGGCATGAACGACGAGGTCGACATGCGCAAGTACGGCGGCCTGCGGGAGTACATGCCGGTCACCTTCGTGACCTTCGGCCTCGGCTATCTGGCCATCATCGGCTTCCCCGGTCTGTCCGGCTTCTTCTCCAAGGACAAGATCATCGAGGCGGCGTTCGCCAAGGGCGGCGCCGAGGGCTGGATCCTCGGCTCGGTGGCGCTCCTGGGCGCGGCCATCACCGCGTACTACATGACGCGCGTGATGATCATGACCTTCTTCGGGGAGGAGCGCTGGCGCCACCGCGCGACCGCCTCCCCGGCGCAGCCGAGCGCGGAGCCCGCCGCGCAGACCGAGGGGGCGCACGACGAACCGCACCCGCACGAGTCCCCGAAGTCCATGACGATCCCGATGATCGTGCTCGCCTTCGGATCGGTCTTCGCGGGCGGCTTCTTCAGCATCGGCGACCGGTTCACGCACTGGCTGGAGCCGGTCACGCACCACGACCACGGCGACTCGCCGCTCAGCGCCGCCACGGTCACGGGCGCCACCATGGTGGTCCTCGTCATCGGCGTCGCCCTGGCCTACGTGCAGTACGGGCGCCGGCCCGTCCCGGTCACCGCCCCGCGCGGCTCGCTGCTCACCAGGGCGGCCCGCCGCGACCTCCTCCAGGACGACTTCAACCACGTCGTCCTGGTGCGCGGCGGCGAGCACCTCACGCGGTCCCTGGTCTACGTCGACCACTCCCTGGTCGACGGCGTGGTCAACGGCACGGCGGCCTCGATGGGCGGCCTCTCCGGCCGACTGCGCAAACTGCAGAACGGCTACGCCCGCTCCTACGCGGTCTCGATGTTCGGCGGCGCTGCGGTACTCATCGCCGCGACCCTGCTGATGAGGGCGGTCTGATACCGATGTCCTTTCCTCTGCTGACAGCGACGGCGGCCCTGCCCGCGGTCGGCGCGATCGCCACGGCAGCCGTTCCGGCCGCCCGGCGGTCCGCCGCCAAGTGGCTCGCGCTGCTCGTCTCGCTCGCGACGCTCGCGCTCGCCGTGACCGTGCTCGTGCGGTTCGACCCGGACGGCGCCCGGTACCAACTGACCGAATCGCGCTCCTGGATCGCGGAGTTCGGCGTGCGGTACGAACTGGGGGTCGACGGCATCGGCGTCGCCCTCATCGCGCTCACGGCCCTGCTGATCCCGTTCATCATCCTGGCGGGCTGGCACGACGCCGACCCCCTGGAGACGCACTCGTCACGGTGGCGGCCGACCCAGGGCTTCTTCGCCCTGATCCTGGCCGTCGAGGCGATGGTGATCATCTCCTTCGAGGCCACCGACGTCTTCCTCTTCTACGTCTTCTTCGAAGCCATGCTCATCCCGATGTACTTCCTCATCGGCGGCTTCGGGGACCGCGCCCACGCGGGCAGCGACGAGAACGCCTCGGCGCAGCGCAGCTACGCGGCCGTGAAGTTCCTCCTCTACAACCTGGTCGGCGGCCTCATCATGCTGGCCGCGGTGATCGGTCTCTACGTGGTCGCCGGGAACTTCTCGCTCCAGGAGATCGCCGAGGCGCGGGCCAACGGCTCGCTCGACATGGCGACCAACACCGAGCGGCTGCTCTTCCTCGGCTTCTTCTTCGCCTTCGCGGTGAAGGCGCCGCTGTGGCCGCTGCACACCTGGCTGCCGAACGCCATGGGCGAGTCCACGGCCCCGGTCGCCGTCCTGATCACCGCGGTGGTCGACAAGGTCGGCACGTTCGCGATGCTGCGGTTCTGCCTCGGGCTCTTCCCCGAGGCGAGCGAGTGGGCGACGCCGGTCATCCTCGTACTCGCCCTGGTCAGCATCGTCTACGGCGCGCTGCTCGCCGTCGGCCAGCGCGACATCAAGCGCCTGATCGCGTACGCGTCGATCTCGCACTTCGGCTTCATCGTCCTCGGCATCTTCGCGATGACCTCGCAGGGCCAGTCCGGCGCGACGCTCTACATGGTCAACCACGGCATCTCCACCGCCGCGCTGATGCTGGTGGCCGGCTTCCTGATCTCGCGGCGCGGCTCGCGCCTGATCGCGGACTACGGAGGGGTGCAGAAGGTCGCCCCGGTGCTCGCGGGAACCTTCCTGGTCGGCGGTCTCGCCACGCTGTCGCTGCCGGGCCTCGCGCCCTTCGTGAGCGAGTTCCTGGTCCTGGTCGGCACCTTCGCGCGGTATCCGGTGGTGGGCATCATCGCCACGGTCGGCATCGTGCTGGCGGCGCTCTACACCCTCGTCCTCTACCAGCGGACGATGACGGGCCCCGTGAAGCCGGAGGTGTCGGCCATGCCCGACCTGCGGGTGCGTGAGCTGGTCGTCGTCGCCCCGCTGATCGCGCTCCTGATCGGCCTCGGGGTCTACCCGAAGCCGCTCACCGACCTGGTGAACCCGGCGGTCGAGCACACCATGTCCGACGTACAGAAGAAGGACCCCGAGCCCGAGGTGGAGGCGGCCAAGTGAGCGCATCAGCCGTCCACAGCCTGTGGACAACGGCCGCCGATCCGATCGACAAGATCGACGCGCCGAAGATCGAGTACGGACAGCTCTCGCCGATGTTGATCGTCATCGGCGCGGCCGTCATCGGAGTGCTCATCGAAGCCTTCGTCCCCCGCAAGTCCCGCTACCACGTACAGCTGTTCGTCTCCGTGGTCGCCCTCGTCGCCGCGTTCGCCGCGGTCGTCGGTCTCGCGGCCCGCGGGTTCGGTACGACGAAGGCGCACATCGCGGCGATGGGCGCGATCGCGGTCGACGGACCGGCGCTCTTCCTGCAGGGCACCATTCTGCTCGCCGGGCTCGTCGCGATCTTCACCTTCGCCGAGCGGCGCCTCGACCCCGAGGCGCACGGGAACCGCGTGGACTCGTTCGCGCCGCAGGCCGGTTCCGTGCCGGGCAGCGAGAGCGAGCGGGCCGCCACCAAGGCCGGTTTCACCACCACCGAGGTGTTCCCGCTCGCGCTGTTCGCCATCGGCGGCATGCTCGTCTTCCCCGCGGCCAACGACCTCCTGACGCTCTTCATCGCGCTGGAAGTCTTCTCCCTGCCGCTGTACCTGCTCTGCGCGCTCGCCCGCCGCAAGCGCCTGATGTCGCAGGAAGCCGCCGTCAAGTACTTCCTGCTCGGCGCGTTCGCCTCCGCGTTCACGCTCTTCGGCATCGCCCTCCTGTACGGGTACGCGGGCTCCGTCTCGTACGCGACGATCGCGAACGTCGTCGAGGGCAACGTCAAGACCATCGACCCGGCGCTCGCCGACACCATGGGCAATGACGCGCTGCTCCTCATCGGCGTCGCGATGGTCGTGATGGGACTGCTCTTCAAGGTGGGCGCGGTGCCGTTCCACATGTGGACCCCCGACGTCTACCAAGGCGCTCCGACACCGGTCACCGGCTTCATGGCCGCGGCGACGAAGGTGGCCGCGTTCGGCGCCCTCCTGCGTCTCCTCTACGTGGTCCTGCCGGGGCTGCGGTGGGACTGGCGCCCGGTCATGTGGGGCATCGCGATCATCACGATGCTGGGCGGCGCGATCGTCGCGATCACCCAGACCGACATCAAGCGGCTCCTGGCGTACTCGTCCATCGCGCACGCCGGGTTCATCCTCGCGGGTGTCATCGCCACCACCCCGGACGGCGTCTCCTCCGTCCTCTTCTACCTGGCTGCCTACTCCTTCGTGACGATCGGCGCCTTCGCCGTGGTCACCCTGGTGCGGGACGCCGGCGGAGAGGCCACACACCTGTCGAAGTGGGCCGGGCTCGGCCGCAGGTCGCCGCTGGTCGCGGCGGTCTTCGCGGTCTTCCTGCTCGCCTTCGCGGGCATCCCGCTGACCTCCGGGTTCACGGGGAAGTTCGCGGTGTTCAAGGCGGCCGCGGACGGCGGTGCCGGCGCGCTGGTCGTCATCGGTGTGCTGTCGTCGGCGATCGCCGCGTTCTT
This sequence comes from Streptomyces sp. NPDC050703, assembly GCF_040654435.1. Taxonomy (NCBI): domain Bacteria; kingdom Bacillati; phylum Actinomycetota; class Actinomycetes; order Kitasatosporales; family Streptomycetaceae; genus Streptomyces; species Streptomyces sp. NPDC050703. The sequence continues at coordinate 222,734 of NZ_JBFAHX010000004.1, read as the reverse complement.
CTACATCCGTGTGATCGTGCTCATGTTCTTCAGCGAGCCGAAGGCGGACGGCCCCACCGTGGCCGTGCCCTCGCCGCTGACGATCACCGCGATCGGCGTGGGCGTGGCGGTGACGCTGGTGCTCGGCGTGGCCCCGCAGTACTTCCTGGACCTCGCGGGCCAGGCGGGGGTCTTCGTCCGGTAGCCGCTTCCCTCACGCGTGGGTCGCTTCCTTCGCACATCTGTCGCCGCCCGGCGTCCCGATCCTGGGGATGCCGGGCGGCGGCCTGTGGATAACTTCCCGGGCTGTCGGTGCGGGCCCCTATCGTGGGAGCAGTGGTCGGGGCAGTGACCGAAGCTCCGGCCGATGCGGGACGTACGGCGGGGGACAGCGCGATGGATGGGACCAAGGACATGAGCGAGGTGACGGCGCCTTCAGCGGTGCCGGGCGCGGCGACCGGCACCGTGACGGAGAGCGACGCACTGCGCACGCTCCACCGGGTCTTCGGGTACGACGCGTTCCGCGGCGAGCAGGAAGCGGTCATAGACCACGTGGTGGCCGGCGGCGACGCCGTCGTCCTGATGCCCACCGGCGGCGGAAAGTCCCTCTGCTACCAGATCCCGGCCCTGGTCCGCCCCGGCACGGGCGTCGTGGTCTCCCCGCTCATCGCGCTCATGCAGGACCAGGTGGACGCGCTGCGGGCGCTCGGCGTGCGCGCCGGGTTCATCAACTCCACGCAGGACTTCGACGAGCGGCGCGTGATGGAGGCGGAGTTCCTCGCGGGGGAGCTCGACGTGCTCTACCTCGCGCCGGAGCGGCTGCGCCTGGACGCCACGCTGGACCTCCTGTCCCGTGGCAAGATCTCCGTCTTCGCCATCGACGAGGCGCACTGCGTGGCGCAGTGGGGCCACGACTTCCGCCCGGACTACCTGGCGCTGTCCGTGCTCGGGCAGCGCTGGCCGGACGTGCCGCGGATCGCCCTGACGGCGACGGCCACGCACGCCACGCACCGGGAGATCACGCAGCGGCTCGGCATGCCGGACGCCCGGCACTTCGTGGCGAGCTTCGACCGGCCCAACATCCAGTACCGCATCGTGCCGAAGGCCGAGCCGAAGAAGCAGCTCCTGTCCTTCCTGAAGGAGGAGCACGCGGGCGACGCCGGCATCGTCTACTGCCTCTCGCGCAATTCGGTGGAGAAGACGGCCGAGTTCCTCTGCAAGAACGGTATCGAGGCGGTGCCGTACCACGCGGGGCTCGACGGCGGCACGCGCGCGGCCCACCAGTCCCGCTTCCTGCGGGAGGAGGGCCTCGTCGTCTGCGCCACGATCGCCTTCGGCATGGGCATCGACAAGCCGGACGTGCGCTTCGTCGCCCACCTCGACCTGCCCAAGTCGGTCGAGGGGTACTACCAGGAGACCGGCCGCGCGGGCCGCGACGGCCTGCCCTCCACGGCCTGGATGGCGTACGGCCTCCAGGACGTCGTCCAGCAGCGCAAGCTGATCCAGGGCGGTGAGGGCGACGAGGCGTTCCGGCGCAGAGCCGCGGCCCACCTGGACTCGATGCTGGCGCTCTGCGAGACCGCGCAGTGCCGTCGCGCCCAGCTCCTGACCTACTTCGGCCAGGAGGCGGGGGCGGAGCGGTGCGGCAACTGCGACACGTGCCTCACCCCGCCCGAGACCTGGGACGGCACGGTCGCCGCGCAGAAGGTGCTGTCCACGGTGGTGCGCCTGCAGCGGGAGCGCGGCCAGAAGTTCGGTGCCGGCCAGATCATCGACATCCTGCTCGGCAAGAAGACCGCGAAGGTCATCCAGTTCGACCACGACCAGCTCTCCGTCTTCGGCATCGGCGAGGAGCTGGCGGAGGCCGAGTGGCGCGGCGTCGTCCGGCAGCTCCTGGCGCAGGGCCTCATCGCGGTCGAGGGGGAGTACGGCACGCTGGTGCTCACCGAGGAGAGCGGCAGCGTCCTCGGCCGGGAGCGTGAGGTGCGGCTGCGCAAGGAGCCGAAGCGGGCCCCGGCGGCGCGGTCCGCCAAGGGCGAGCGCAAGGCGAAGTCGGCGGCGGCGGTCGCCGAGCTGCCCCAGGAGGCGGTGCCGCTCTTCGAGGCGCTGCGCGCCTGGCGCGCGGCCCAGGCCAAGGAGCAGGGCGTCCCCGCGTACGTCATCTTCCACGACGCCACGCTCCGCGAGATCGCCACGCTGCGGCCCACGTCCGTCGGGGACTTGGCGGGCATCAGCGGGGTGGGCGAGAAGAAGCGGGCGACGTACGGGGAGGGCGTGGTCGGCGTTGTGGCCGACTTCGCGGCGGGCACGGGCGCGGGCACGGGCACGCCCGCGGGCGGCGGCGGGGGTGCCGGGGCCGACGGCAGCGACTCGGGGGTGGCCGCTGCGGGTACCGGTACCGGTGCCGGGCCCGGGGCCGGGGCTGACGGGGACGATGGGCTGGACTGGGGCACGGAGTTGGAGGAGCCGGACTGGTAGGGGGCTGGGCGGGGTGGCCGCGGGGGTGGCTGCGGGAAAGTTCCGCGACGCGCCGCTGCATGGCCGCCGCGGTGGGCGGAACTCATGCGCAACGCACCAGCCTGAGACGCGGCCTCGGCCGAGTCCCGGCCTCGCGCCCCACAGGCGTGGGCCGTCAGCCGCCGGGCGCGGGGCGGGTACCCCGGCCGCCCGGCCCGCCCCGTAGCGGCCCCGCCCAGGCCCGGAGCGGTCCGGCCCCGACCAGGCACCCGCCCAACAACCGGGCCCAACCCCCAGCCCCAGCCCAGCCCCCAACCGTCACCGCGCCGTCGCGATCCGTCCCGTTACTTCGCCGAGGCCGATCCTGGTGCCGTCCGTGCCGGGGGCCCAGGCCGAGAGGGTTACCTCGTCGCCGTCTTCCAGGAACGTGCGCTTGCCGTCGGGCAGTTCGAGGGGGTCGCGGCCGTTCCAGGTGATTTCGATCAGCGAGCCGTACTGGCCGGCGGAGGGGCCGCTGACCGTGCCGGAGCCGTAGAGGTCGCCGGTGCGCAGGGAGGCGCCGTTGACCGTCATGTGGGCCAGCTGCTGGGCGGCCGTCCAGTAGACGGTGGAGAAGGGGGGTTCGGAGATGACCTGGCCGTTGAGGGTGACGGTCATGCGGAGGTCGTAGCCGCCCGGTTCGTCGGCGGCGGACTCCGCCGAGTCGTCGAGGTAGGGCAGGAGCTGGTGCGTGCGCTCCGGGGGCGCGACCCGGGCCGCGTCCAGTGCTTCGAGGGGCGTGATCCAGGCCGACACCGACGTGGCGAAGGACTTGCCGAGGAACGGGCCGAGGGGGACGTACTCCCAGGCCTGGATGTCGCGCGCCGACCAGTCGTTGAGGAGGGTGAGGCCGAAGACGTGTTCGCGGAAGTCGGCCAGGGGGACGGGCGTTCCCTGCGTCGAGGGCGTGCCGACCACGAAGCCGACCTCGGCCTCGATGTCGAGGCGGGCCGAGGGGCCGAAGACGGGGGCGGTGTCGGCGGGCGCCTTGCGCTGGCCCATCGGGCGCACCACTTCGGTCCCGGAGACCACGACGGTGCCGGAGCGGCCGTGGTAACCGATGGGGAGGTGCTTCCAGTTGGGGGTCAGCGGCGTCGGTGAGTCCGGGCGGAAGATCTGGCCCAGGTGGGTCGCGTGGTGCTCGGACGCGTAGAAGTCGACGTAGTCCGCCACCTCGAACGGCAGGTGCAGGGTCGCTTCGGAGAGGGGGTGCAGCAGGGGCCGCACGGTGTCGCGGTGGGAGGGGACGGTCACCCACGCGGTCAGCGCGCGCCGCACGTCGGACCAGGCGATGCGGCCCGCGGCGAGCAGCGGGTTCAGCGTCGGGCGCGCGAGGAGCGAGACGTAGGGGGAGCCGAGCGCGGCGGCGGCGGCGCCCGCGTCCAGGACGTACGAGCCGAGCCGCACGCCGACCCTGCGCTGGTCGCTCCGCTCCCCGGCCAGGGAGAACACGCCGTAGGGAAGGTTGTGCGGTCCGAAGGGGTCGCCCTCGGGCAGACCGAAGGGGTCACCCTCGGGCAGGCCGGACGGGGTGCCCTCCGGGCGGCCGGCGACGTCGCCTCGGGAGAGGCCGGAGGAGTTGCCGGCGGCCGGATCGAGCGGGGTCTGCTCGGACATGCGTACCTGCCTCACTTTCGTTAAGGGGTGGACCACACGTTACGTGTGAGGCCCCCGGTTGCGGCAGTGTCCAAAGAGTTCGCAATGCCCGGATCGACCTCGTCGGACCGTGGGATTCCGGGCATGACGTCCCGTCGGGTGGCGCAGCCGCGCAGCCCGGCGTCGTCATGGAGGAGAACCGGGCGTGTGCGGACGGACTCGGGGGCCGGACGGCGAAGGACGAGCCGTGCTGAGCGGCCGGTGCACGGAGCACGATCTTCCACGTTCTGATGAAATGCTCGCGGTCCCGCCGCACCCGCTCGGTACCGGCCTTGTCAAGCCGCTTCCGGTGGGGCTCAGGATCCGTATTCTCTGGATCATGGCCGCTGCCCTCGCATATGCACTCATCGCCACTGACCTGGACGGGACGCTGCTGCGCGGCGACGACACGGTCTCGGAACGGTCGCGGCGGGCGTTGGCCGCCGTGGGCGGGGCGGGTGCGCGGCACCTCGTCGTGACGGGGCGGCCGGCGCCCAGAGTGCGGCCCCTCTTCGACGACCTCGGGTACGACGGGCTCGCCGTCTGCGGGCAGGGGGCGCAGCTCTACGACGCCGGGGCGCACCGCATGGAGTGGTCGGTGACGCTCGACCGCGGGCTCGCGGAGGTCGCGCTCGGCAAGATCGAGGCGGAGGTCGGGCAGGTCGCCGCGGCCGTGGACCAGGACGGCGTGGACGGTCTCACGCTCATCGAGCCGGGGTACGAGATGCCGCACCCCACCCTGCCGGCCGTTCGTGTGCCCTCCCGCGACGTGCTCTGGGAGGCACCCATCAGCAAGGTGCTGCTGCGTCATCCGCGGCTGGCCGACGACGAGTTGGCGGCGGTGGCGCGGGACGCGGTGGAGTCCCTCGCGACGGTGACGATGTCCGGGCCCGGCACGGTGGAGCTCCAGCCGCGCGGGGTGACCAAGGCGACCGGCCTGGCGCTGGCCGCCGAGCGGCTCGGCCTCACGGCCGCCGACACGATCGCCTTCGGTGACATGCCCAACGACGTCCCCATGTTCCTGTGGGCGGCGCACGGCGTGGCCATGGCCAACGCCCACGCGGAACTCAAGGCCGTGGCCGACGAGTTGGCCCTCTCCAACGAGGAGGACGGGATCGCGGTGGTCCTCGAACGGCTGCTGGCCGACGGCTGCTGAGACCCCCGGCCCCGGCCCCCCGGCCCCCCCGGCGCCCCGGCCCCCCCCAAGGCGCCGGCCCCCCGGGGCCCTCCCCGCGACCGCTATCCCGCCGTACGTCCGATCCGCCGCTCCCACGTCCGGTGGAAGAGGACCTCCGAGCCCTCGCGGCAGATCACCTCGTTCCACGTGTGGAAGTCGGTCGCGTCGCACCTGATCTCCGAGTGCGTCTCGACCGTCGTGTCCCAGGACAGCTCGGGGCGGTGGAGGCGGATCGTCCAGTCCGAGCGGGTGCGGGCGCTGAGGGGGTCGGACTCGTTGATCGTGTACGACTCCAGCGCCTCCTCGGTGAATTCGAGGCCGTCGGGGTACACGCGGGTGCCGCCGTAGCGCGGGTCGACGGAGAGGTGCCATTCGCCCTTGGCGACATCGCGTACGACCAGGCGTTCGGGGCGCTCCTCGTCGAGCGTGGCGGGCGAGACGACGCCGAGCGGCTCCGACTGTTCCGGGGCCTCGAAAGTGATCGACGGGTCCAGACCGCCGCCCCGCACCGGGAGTTCGAGGGCGCTGCCCGCCGGGTCGAGCGTGAAGCCCGCCGCCGAGTCGGGCTGCGGCCAGATCCAGGGCCAGTACGCGGAGGAGACCGCGAGGCGGATGCGGTGGCCGGGCGGGAAGGTGTGGCCGATGCCGTTGAGCTCGAACGTCACGTCTTCCGTGGCGCCGGGCCGCCAGGGCTCCGCGCGGTCCCTGCCGTGGCGGGCGGAGAGGTTCAGCACACCCCGGGTGACCAGCGTGGACGAGCCGTCGGGCGCGACGTCGCAGAGGCGGGCCACGGCCTGCCCCGTGGGCACGTCCATCCGCAGCCGCAGCGTCACCTTGGGCCGCCCGAGTACCCGTACCTCGGCGGGGACCTCGAACTCGAAGCACGCCGACTTCGCGTCCTCGTCCCGCTGGTCGGGCGGCAGGTCGGCGTCGTTGCCGAAGGGGAAGAAGCGGCCCGCGTCCAGGCCCGTCCGCTGGGGCGAGGCGACGATCTGCGGGGCGCCCTGGAGCGCGTACGCGGTGGGGGTGACGTTCGGCGAGGGCCAGGCGGGGTCGCCGGCCCAGCCGCCGGCCAGTTCCGGATAGACCGTCGCGGGCGGATGCGACGCGCTGATCCACGAGCGGAGCTTCGGCTCGGCCATGACGCCGGTGTCCTGGCCCTTGAGGTGGTGGTCCCACCAGCGCAGGGTCTCCTGGAGGAAGCCGATCGCCGGGCCGGGCGGCAGGCCGCGGTCCGGGTACTGGTGCGACCATGGGCCGATGAGCCCGCGCACCTGGTCGTCGGGGAGGTGTTCGACGAGGCGCAGGACGGTGTCCCGGTAGGGGTCGTGCCAGCCGCCGACCGCGAGGACCGCGGCGCCGATGGCGGAGTAGTCCTCGCAGACGCTGCCGTGGCGCCAGTAGTCGTCGCGGGTCTGGTGGTCCAGCCAGGTGTGGATGAAGGGGTCCACGGCTTCGAGCCGCGTCAGCCACATGTCGCGCCAGGCGTCGCCCACGTAGCGGGGGTCCGGCGGGCGCGAGACGAAGGCGAGCATCGTCGCCGCCCACGCGTGCATGTCCACCGCGAGGACGGAACCTCCCATGTAGTGCACGTCGTTGTCATAGCGGTCGTCCGCGGAGCAGACCGTGACGATCGCCTTGAGCGGCTCGGGGGCGAGCGCCGCGATCTGGAGGGAGTTGAAGCCACCCCAGGAGATGCCGAACATGCCGACCTTGCCCGTCGACCACTCCTGCGCGGCGAGCCAGTTCACCACCTCGACGCCGTCGGCCAGTTCCTGCGCGGAGTACTCGTCGGTGGGCAGGCCCTCGCTGTTGCCGTGGCCGCGGACGTCGACGCGCACGGATGCGTAGCCGTGGCCCGCGTACCAGGGGTGGCGCTGCCAGTCGCGGGGCGCCGTCCAGTCGGTGAGCCGGTAGGGGAGGTATTCGAGGAGCACGGGGACGGGCTCGTCGGTGACCGGGCGCCACACGCGCGCGTAGAGCGTGGTCCCGTCGGCCAGGGGTACGCGGATGTCCTCGTGCGTCGTCTCGTAGGGGAACGCGGAGCGGATGTTCAGGTGCGTCATGGGAGGAACCTCGTGAACGGGGTGGGGGGAGTGTCCTGGGGGGACGGAGTGATGCGGGGGGTGTCCTCGGGGGACGGGGCGATGGCCGTCGCGGCCTCAGTGGACGGGGCGCATCGTGCGGCGCAGCCACGGGCCGAGCGCGATCACGGCGATGCCCGCGACGACGGCGATGCCGCCGTTGACGCCGAAGTAGGCGGGGTGGGAGACCTCTCCGTACACCTTCACGACCTGCGCCTGGATGCCGTTGGCGAGGGCGAGGGAGAGGAACCACAGGGCCATCGTCTGGCCGGCGAAGGCCCTCGGGGCGAGCTTCGTGGTCGCGGACATGCCCGACGTCTCCAGGAGCACGTCACCGAGCCCGAGCAGCAGGTACGAGCCGACGATCCACCAGGCGGCCATCTCGTACGCGTCGCCGTCGTGCCCCGCGGTCGGCAGGACCATCAGCAGGAACGAGAGGCCGCCGAGGACCACTCCGAGGGCGATCTTGTGGGAGGCGTGCGGCTGGCGCGTGCCCATCCGGGCCCAGACGGCGGCGACCACCGGGGCGAGCGCCACCTCGAAGGCGCCGAGCGCGGAGGCGTACCAGCTCGCGGGGAAGTGGTGGCCGAGGATCTCGGTCCGCGCGTTCTCCGAGGCGAGCAGCATCATCGTCGAGTACGCCTGGAAGAGGATGAAGTTGAAGACGACCGACGCGAGGAAGAGCACGGCGTAGGGGCGCAGGCGGCGCCGCTCGTCGGCGGTGACGCGCGGGCTGCGGAACATGACCGCGAAGTACACGACCGGCGCGATCACCGATATGAGGGTGAGGAGGTCGACGAAGCGGTCCATGGTCAGCCACCCGGCGGCGGCGAGGAGCCCGGCGAGGCCCGCGGCGGCGACGAGGCCGGCGGCGATCAGCCGGACGGCGCGCCGCATCGCGGCCGGTTCGAGGGCGTACTCCGCGGCGGCCTCGCGCCCGGCGAGGTGGCGGCGGCCGAGCACGTACTGGAGCAGGCCGAGCGTCATGCCGACCGCCGCCGCGGAGAAGCCCCAGTGCCAGCCCTCGTGGTCGCCGAGCCAGCCGGTGATCAGCGGGCCCGCGAAGGCGCCCACGTTGATCGCCATGTAGTAGAGCGCGAAGCCGGCGTCACGCCGCTCGTCCTCGGTGCGGTAGAGCTTGCCGACCATCGAGGCCACGTTCGGCTTCAGCAGGCCGGTGCCCGCGCTGATCAAGCCGAGGCCCGCCCAGGTCGTGCCCGCGGTCGGCACGGCCATCGCGTAGTGGCCGCAGGCGATGAGGACGCCGCCCCACAGCACCGCGCGGTAGGAGCCGAGGATGCGGTCGGCGAGCCAGCCGCCCGCCACGGAGACGAGATAGACGAGCGTGCCGTACGCCGCGGAGACCGACGCGGCGGTGGCCGGGTCCATGCCCATGCCGTCGTGCGCGACCGAGTCGGCGAAGTAGAGCACCAGGATGGCCTGCATGCCGAGGAACGAGAAGCGCTCCCAGACCTCAAGGCCGGAGAGGGTGAGCAGGCCGCGCGGCTGTCCGAGGAAGGCGCGGTCGTCACCCGGCGGCGGCTCCGCCGACGGCTCTGCGGGCGGGCCGTGCTCGGCCGTGGTACGGGACAAAGCGGATGCTCCCGATCGTTGCACACCTACTGGTGCGGGTTGGTCCTGTCGGTCGTTTGGGCTGATCAGCAACATACCGGTGCTGATCGGGGGCCGCCCGGCCCGGTTGACCGGAAGGAGGAGAGACCGTGCGCGCGGCCCTGAGCAGGGTGGTCACGGACGACGAGCGGGCAGGTGCTCGCCGTGATCGAAACGCGACCGGATACGCTGACTTGAGTGATGGCAGCGACACATCGACAAACCGTGTCATCGACCGAGATTTAATGATCGACCGAGTTCGCCATGTGATCGTCAGCAGACAGGAGAACCTCTCGTGACCGTCGTCGGGCCTTTCGGGCTGAGCGTGCGGGACCAGGCTCTCGAAGCCGATGTCCAGGCAGGGTTGGCGGCTGTCGAGGAGGGCCTCCTTGAGGCCACCAAGAGCGAGGTCCCCTTCATCACTGAGGCGGCCCAGCATCTCGTGCGCGCCGGGGGCAAACGTTTTCGGCCACTGCTCGTGATGCTCGCCTCGCAGTTCGGCGACCCCTACGCGCCGGGCGTGGTGCCGTCCGCCGTGGTCGTGGAGCTGACGCACCTCGCGACGCTCTACCACGACGACGTGATGGACGAGGCGGACGTGCGCCGCGGCGTCGACAGCGCCAACCAGCGCTGGAACAACTCCGTGGCCGTCCTGACCGGCGACTTCCTCTTCGCCCGCGCCTCGTACATCCTGGCCGACCTCGGCCCGGACGCCGTCCGCATCCAGGCCGAGGCGTTCGAGCGGCTCGTCACCGGCCAGATCCTGGAGACGGCGGGCCCTGCCGAGGGCCGCGACCCCGTCGACCACTACCTCGACGTGCTCGGCGGCAAGACCGGCTCGCTGGTCGCCGTCGCCTGCCGGTTCGGCGCGATGATGTCCGGCGCCGACGAGACCGTCGTGGACGTCCTGACGCAGTACGGCGAGCGGCTCGGTGTGGCCTTCCAGCTCGCCGACGACGTGCTCGACATCGCGTCCGACTCCCACGAGTCCGGCAAGACGCCGGGCACGGACCTGCGCGAGGGCATCCCGACGCTGCCGGTCCTGCGGCTGCGCGAGCGCGTCGAGCGCCTCGGCCTGCCCGAGGACGTCGCGCTGAGCGAGCTGCTCGACTCCGACCTCACCGACGACGCCCGTCACGCCGAGGCGCTCACCAGGCTGCGCGCGCACCCCGCGCTCGAACAGGCCCGCAGGGACACCGTCCGGTACGCGGAGGAGGCACGGGCCGCGCTGGCACCGCTCCCCGCCTGTGACGCGAAGACCTCCCTGGTGGAGCTCTGCGACCTGGTGGTGCACCGGGCGGGCTGAGCCCCGCCCCGAGAGCGGCCGGAGAGCGGCGGCGTCACCCCCTACGGGACGGGGGAGGCGTCGGCGCTCTTTGTCATCCCAGAGCAGTACGTGGAGTTGCGCCCGGGGTCTGACGCTTCCGTTCGGCCGATTTGGTCGGATGGACAACGACAAGGACCACCACTCCTGACCAAGTCGGGTGAGAATGGCGGCGCGGGGTGGACGAAGGCACGTGCAGGGGAAGGCCGCCGCCGACCACGGAGGTAGGGCACACAATGGCACCGTACGAACCGGCACAGGACACCAGTGACACCGGCGAACCGCGCGCCGGCCGCCGCAAGGCGGCCCGGTACGTGGTCCCGGTAGCGGTGGCGGGGGTGGCGGCGGCGACCATCGGGCTCGTCCCGGCGCTCGCCACCTCGGGCGACCCGGATCTGCCCGACATCACCGCCCAGGAACTGATCGAGAAGGTGGCGTCCTCGAAGACGCAGCAGCTCTCCGGGAACGTGAAGATCAGCACGGACCTGGGCCTGCCGTCGATGGACGGCATGGCGGGCGGCCTCGCCGGCGGCGGGAGCGCCGACCGGGGCGAGGACGGCGAGGGTTCGGCCGCGGACCCGAAGGCGAAGCTGATGGAGCTGGCGTCCGGCACGCACACGCTGCGCGTGGCGGTCGACGGCCCCGACAAGCAGAAGGTGTCCGTCCTCGACGACGCCGCCGAGTACAGCCTGATCCACAACGGCGACGAGTTGTGGGCGTACGACAGCGCGTCGAACGAGGCGTACCACGCGAAGGCCCCGGACGGCGGGGCGCACAAGGGCGGGGGGAAGCGGGACAGCAAGGTCCCGGAGGACCTTCCCTCCACCCCTCAGGACTTCGCCGACCAGGCCCTGAAGGCCGTCGACGAGACCACGTCGGTCGAGGCCGACGGCACCGCGCAGGTCGCGGGCCGCGACGCGTACCGCCTGGTGATCAAGCCGAAGCAGTCGGGGTCGACGGTCGGTCAGATCACGGTCGCGGTGGACGCCGAGACGGGGACGCCGCTCAAGTTCACCCTGACCCCGGCCTCCGGCGGTGCCGCCGTCGTCGACGTGGGCTTCACCAAGGTCGACTTCGACAAGCCGTCCGCGTCCACGTTCGACTTCGCGCCGCCCAAGGGCGCGAAGGTCACCGAGGCCGACGACGAGGCGGAGGGCCGCGCCGCCGAGGACGCCGAGGACAAGGCCAAGGGCGGCAAGGAGTTCGAGGAGCAGGACCTCAACGACCTCAAGGTCATCGGCGAGGGCTGGAGCTCCATCGCCGAGCTGAAGCTGCCGGGCGGCCAGGGCCTGCCGACGGCCGGATCGGGCGACGTCCCGCCGGACGCGCAGAAGCTGCTCGACTCCCTCGGCGACCGGGTCGACGGCAAGTTCGGCTCCGGCACGGTCTTCTCGACCCGCCTGATCAACGCCCTCGTCACCGACGACGGCACGGTCTACGTGGGTGCGGTCACGAAGGACGCGCTGGTCAAGGCGGCGAACCGCTAGGCACGGGGCCCGAGCGGCGGGCCGGGGCGCCCCGTGTCCTCACGGCGTCCCCGGCCCGGCGCCCGGCCCGGCGGAACGGAACGGGGCGGTCCGGCAGAACGGGACGGGGCGGTCCGGCAGAACGGGACGGCCCGGCGGACCGGGTGACAGGAGGAAGCGGTGCCAGGCACCAACGGGGGACCCGCGACGCCGCGGGGTGCGGAAGAGGACCGCGGCGGCGGCGCCTCCGCGGGCTCCGGCGGCCTCGTGATCGAGACGCACGCCCTCACCAAGCGCTACGGCAAGCACCTGGCGGTCGACCGGCTCGACCTCGGCGTGCCCGAGGGCAGCGTCTTCGGCTTCCTCGGCCCGAACGGCTCGGGCAAGACCACCACCATCCGCATGCTCATGAGCCTGATCAAGCCGACCTCCGGCACCGCCCGGGTCCTCGGCCACCCCATGCCGCGCGCCACGCGGACCGTGCTTCCGCAGGTCGGAGCGCTGATCGAGGGCCCCGCCCTGTACGGGTTCCTGTCGGGCCGCGACAACCTCCTGCGGTACGACTCCGCCGACCCGGCCGCCGACCCCCGCACCCGCGGACGGCGCGCCGACGCCGCCCTCGACCGCGTGGGCCTGACCGCCGCCGCGGGCAAGAAGGCGAAGGCGTACTCGCTCGGCATGAAGCAGCGGCTCGGCCTCGCGGCTGCGCTGCTCAGGCCCCGGCGGCTCCTCGTCCTGGACGAGCCGACGAACGGCCTCGACCCCCAGGGCATGCGGGAGATCCGCACGCTGGTGCGGGAACTGGCGGCCGAGGGGACGACCGTCTTCCTCTCCTCGCACCTCCTCGACGAGATCGAGCAGGTCTGCACGCACGCCGCCGTGATGACGCGGGGCCGCCTGATCACGCAGGGCCCCGTGGCCGACCTCGCGGCGGGCGCGCGTGGCAGGCTGGTCGTGACGACACCCGATCCGGGCGAGGCGGCCAGGGTCCTGAAGGAGCGGGGCGTGGCGGATCTCGTCGTGACGGAGGAGCGCGTGACCGGTGAACCGCCGGGCAAGGACACGGCGGGCCGGGACACGGACCTGGCCGACCTGAACGCCGCGCTGGTCGCGGCGGGCGTGCGCGTACGGGGCTTCGGTCTGGAACGGGCCTCCCTGGAGGACGCGTTCGTGGCGCTGACGGGGGAGGGGTTCGATGTCGCGGGATGAGGCGCCGGTGGACGCGCCTGGGCGGAAGCCGGGGCCGGTACCCGGGCCGGGACCGGGGCTGGGGCCGGTGACGGCAGGCGGCGCGCGGGAGCCGCGCGCCCTGTGGACGCTCGGGCTCTTCCGCAGCGAACTGTCGGTCACCTTCCGCCGCTGGCGGACCCTCGCACTGCTCGGTGTGCTGGCCGCCGTGCCGATCCTGGTCGGGGTCGCCGTGCGGATCGAGACGAGCGACGGCTCGACGGTCGGCGGCGGCGAGGGGGGCGGCCCGGCCTTCATCGCGCAGATCACCAACAACGGCCTGTTCCTGGTCTTCACCGCGCTCGCGGCGACCCTGCCGTTCTTCCTGCCCATGGCCATCGGGGTGATCGCGGGCGACGCCGTCGCGGGCGAGGCGAACGCGGGCACGCTCCGCTACCTCCTCGTCGCGCCCGCGGGCCGCACGCGGCTGCTGCTCGCCAAGTACGCGACCACGCTGACGTTCTGCCTGGTCGCGACGTTGGTCGTCGCCGTGTCCGCGCTGGTGACGGGGGCGATCCTCTTCCCGCTCGGTGAGGTCACCACGATCTCCGGCACCCGCATGAGCTTCGGAGAGGGGCTGCTGCGGGCCCTGCTCATCGCGCTCGTCGTCGCCGCGTCACTGGTCGGCGTCGCGGCGCTCGGCCTGTTCGTGTCGACGCTGACCAGCAGCGGCATCGCGGCGATGGCGACGACCGTCGGCCTGCTGATCACGGTGCAGATCCTCGACCAGATCCCGCAGCTGGACGCCCTGCACCCGTACTTCTTCTCGCACTACTGGCTGTCCTTCGCGGACCTGATGCGCGAGCCGGTCTACTGGGACGACCTGATCAAGAACCTGCAGATGCAGGGGCTGTACGCGGCCGTCTTCGGCTCGGCGGCGTGGGCGCGGTTCGGCGCGAAGGACATCATGACCTGACGCCCTTCGCCCGCGTGCGCCGGCACACAGGCTCTCAGTCCTCGTCGTACGGGAAGCGCGCCACCTGCGGCTCCTGGGCGAAGAAGGTCTTCGCGCGGAGCATGGCCCGCTCGTCGTCGAGGACGTTGCCCGGCCGGCTGCCGTTGCCGAGCAGGACGCCGCCGAAGCGCATCGGGAAGAACGCGGCGGTGTTCCGCAGCGTGCCGATGAGCGGTTCCGCGACCTCCTCCTCGCGGTGCGCGAGCGCGCTCACGCCCCACAGGGTGCGGCCCTTGAGGGTCTCCTTGAAGTCGATCTCCGGGACCTCCAGCCAGGCGTCCCAGAAGTCGAGGTAGCGCTTGGTGGTGGCGGACACGGAGTACCAGTACAGCGGCGAGGCGATGACGATGTCCGTGGCGCCGAGGGTGGCGTCGAGCAGCAGCGCCTCGTTGTCGCCGGTGGGCCTGGGGCGCGCCCGGGGGCGGTTGTCGTCGTGCCGCAGGTCCTCGAAGTCGGGCAGCGGCAGGTCGGCCAGGTGCAGCCAGCGCTGCTCCACGTCGGCCGGGAGCTGTTCGGCGGCCCTGCGGGCCAGGGTCTCGGTGTTGCCCCCGGCGCGGGCGCTGCCGAGGACGAAGAGGAACGTGCGGCTCATGGGAATCCCCCCGGGATACGGCTGTGCTCCATCACTTCCTTGCGCGTGCACTATATGCACGCGCAAGCATCTGCGTCCAGGGGTGCCGGTCTCAGGGGCGTACGTGGACGGCCCAGCCGGGGGCGTACGTGGCGGGCACCGGATGGCGGGGCCAGTCGCGGGCCCATGGCGGGGGCGCGGCGCCGCGCAGCACCAGGGCGGTGGGGCGGCGCGGGTCGCGGAGGCCGGCGGGCGTGCAGCCCGCGGTGTGGGCGAGCGGGATGACGGACGTGTTGCCGGCCAGGACGCAGGGCCCGGCCACGCCGCCGGCGCCGTGCCGGTGCAGGACCTCGGTGACGCGCTGCCAGTCGCCGCGGGCGCCGGCCTGGATTCTGGCGTTGCCGCGCACCAGGGCGGCCTGCACGGCGAGGTGCCCCGCCAGGGCGATGCCGAGCCCGAGGGCGAGGACCCGCCGGAGCCGCGCCGCACGCACGCCGTCGACCAGGGCGAGCAGGCCGAGGGCGGCGGTGGGGGCGAGCAGGGCGTGGGCGGGGAGGAGGAAGCGGGGCGCGGCGTAGGGGACGAGCAGCAGATAGGGCAGAGCGACGGCCAGAGCGGTGACGACGGACAGCACCGCGGGGCCGGCGCCACGGCCCCTGGGGCGCGCGCCACGTCCACCGGGGTCCGCCTCGCGTCCGCGCAGGCTCCATAGCCCTGCCCCCACCAGGAGCGGCAGCAGGACCCACCACTCCGCCGCCGCGAGCCGGAGGTCGTCGCCGGTGCACGGGCGGCAGAGCAGGGGGCCGTCCAGGACGGTCAGGTGGTGCGCGACGGCCGGCAGGGGGCGCAGGTCGCCCTGGATCTCGCTGGCCTCGGCGAGCCGCTGGAGGACCCCGCCGAAGCGCACGTACGCCTCGACGGCCCACGGCAGCGCGCCCGCCGCGAGCCCGCAGAGCACGGCCACGACGCGCCCGGGGCCGCGCCACGCGGGCACGAGCAGCGCGGCGAGCAGGAGCGGCAGGCCGAGGGCGAAGCCGTCGTTGGGCCGCATGAGCGTGGCGAGCGCGAGCCAGCCCGCGATCCCGGCGCGGGTGAGGGGGGACTGCCGCTGCCACAGGAACAGCCCGACCGCGCCGACGCCCCCCATGGCGGTGTAGTGGTTGGGCATGGCGCCGCTCGCGTAGAACGAGGTGATCCACAGCCCGCCGTACAGCGCGGCGGCGACGGCGACGGCCGACCCCCGCCGCAGCACCCGCAGCCAGGGCAGGAAGGCGGCGTAGAGGGCGGCGCCCGACAGGGCGAGCAGCCAAGCCCTGAGCAGCACGACGGAGTCGCTCCAGGAGGCCACGGGCGCGATGAGCAGGGGCACGCCGCGCGTACGGGGAGCGCTGAAGTCGGTGGCGGGCCCGTAGGGGGAGAACCGGCTGGCGTAGACGAGCTCGTCCCAGCCGAGGGGCAGCGTGAGCGGTACGAGGGCGAGCGAGAGCAGCACCGGGAAACCGCAGGCGGCGAGAAGGAGGAGGCGGTCGCGCCGCCCCCGCGGAAGCCTCGCCGCGTCCGCGACGGCCTCTCTGCCGGTCACAGCCATGCGGGGGAGCCTCCTGGGGGACGGGCGGCGACGTCTGTGTCCCAGCTTGTACGCCCCGGCGCGCCACCGCGAGCCCCGCGCCCCCGGTGGACGGCACGTGCGGGCGTCGTCCGGCGGCCCCCTGGGGCGTGTGGCGAAAGTCCCGCCTGTCCGGCGGGCGGACGACGCCACTTTCGCCACACGCCCTAGTGGACGCAGAACTCGTTCCCCTCGGGGTCCGTCATGATCACCCACTCGCCGCCCGGCTCCTTGACGTGCCGGGACACGGTGGCGCCCAGGCCCTCGACGCGGGCCACCTCGTCGTCGCGCCGCCCCTGCTCCGCGTGGACGTCGAGATGGAGGCGGTTCTTGCCGGTCTTCGGCTCGGGGACGCGCTGGAAGAGGATGCGGCGGCCCAGGCCGGTGCCGCTCTCCGCCTCGTACGGGTCGTCGGGGTGCCGCACCGCGGCGAGGTCGTGCCAGGCGCGGCGGTCGCCCAGCCGGAGGGTCGCCGCCTCCGGCACCGCGCCGAAGCCGAGGAGGCGGTCGATCAGGGCGCTGTGGTCCTCCACCTCGTAGTGCAGCACCTCGCCCCAGAAGGCGGCCTGGGCGTGCGGATCGGTGGCGTCGATGACGAGCTTCCAGTGCAGAGTGGTCATGTAACCAGTTATAGCGGTTACGGGCGGCTAGCGCAGTACGTACGCCACGATTCGTGGCGCGAAGTCGTCGAATTCGCCCGCACCTACCCCGCGCGCGCTCTCAGGCCGCGGGCTCCGGCTCGCCCCGTACGGCGGGGGTCGCGGCGGCGGCCTCGCGGGCGGCGGCCAGGCGGACGGCGTTGCGCCGCGCCGTCCGCAGCGCGTCCCAGGTGAGCAGGGTGAGCGCCAGCCAGACGAGCCCGAAGCCCGCCCAGCGCTCGGGCGGCATGGCCTCGTGGAAGTAGAGGATGCCGAGCAGGAACTGGAAGACGGGGGCGAGGTACTGCAGCAGGCCGAGCGTGGAGAGCGGGACCCGGATCGCCGCCGCCCCGAAGCAGATCAGCGGGGCCGCGGTCACCACACCGGTGGCGGCGAGCAGCGCCCCGTGCCCGAGCCCCTCGGTGCCGAACGTGGCGTCGCCCCGCGCGCCGAGCCACACCAGGTAACCGACCGCGGGCAGGAACTGCACGGCGGTCTCGGCGGTGAGCGACTCCAGTCCCCCGAGGTTGACCTTCTTCTTCACCAGGCCGTACGTGGCGAAGGAGAAGGCGAGGCAGAGTGAGATCCACGGCGGCTGCCCGTACCCGAAGGCGAGGACGAGGACCGCGGCGAGGCCGACGGCGACCGCCGTCCACTGCAAGGGGCGCAGCCGCTCGCCGAGGAGCAGGACGCCCATCGCGATGGTGACCAGGGGGTTGATGAAGTAGCCGAGCGAGGCCTCGACGACGTGGCCGGAGTTCACCGCCCAGATGTAGACGCCCCAGTTGACGGTGATGACCGCCGCGGCGATCGTCACGAGGCCCATCCTGCGCGGCTGCCGCGCGAGCTCGCGGGCCCAGCCCCAGCGCCGTATGAACAGCAGGGCGACGCCCACCACGACGAGCGACCACGCCATCCGGTGCGCCAGGATCTCCCCGGCCCCCGCGGGCTTGAGGAGCGGCCAGAAGAGGGGGACGAGGCCCCACATCCCGTAGGCCGCGAAACCGTTCAGCAGACCTATGCGCTGCTCGCCCCTCGACGCCTCGGCTGCTCCGCTGTCCACGGCCCCTCCTCTGGTGCGCGACAGCCTCGCGCTGCCCGTAAGAAGGTAGCGCCGAGAGCCCCCGCCTGTCATGCCCGTTCGGCGGGGACACTCATGACAGCCGCTATCCGCGCAGGGCCGCGGACACCGCGTCCGCGAGCGGCGTCGTGGGCCGTCCGGTCAGACGGGCCAGGTCACCGCTCGTCCCCGCGAGGCGGCCCCGGCCGATGGCCGCGTCGACGTCCACGAGGATCACCGCCAGAGGCTCCGGCACGCCCGCCCCGGTGAGCACCGCGACGTGCTCCTCCGGGGAGACGTCCGCGTAGGAGATCTCCTTGCCGGAGAGCCGCGCGACCTCGGCGGCGTACTCCGGCAGGCTCCACGCGACGTC
Source organism: Streptomyces sp. NPDC050703 (assembly GCF_040654435.1). Taxonomy (NCBI): domain Bacteria; kingdom Bacillati; phylum Actinomycetota; class Actinomycetes; order Kitasatosporales; family Streptomycetaceae; genus Streptomyces; species Streptomyces sp. NPDC050703. The sequence goes on along the minus strand of NZ_JBFAHX010000004.1, from coordinate 204,532 downwards.
GCCGCTCAGCTCGTACGCCCTGCCCTCGTGGCCCTGGCCGGTCAGGACGGCGACGGCCGCCGCGGCGTAGTCGGCGCGCGCGGCGGAGGCGACGCGGCCCTCGCCCGCGGAGCCGACGACGGCGCCGTGCGCGAGGACGGGCGCGAGGTTCTCGGTGTAGTTCTCGTGGTACCAGCCGTTGCGCAGGAACGTGTACGGCAGCCCCGATTCCAGGATCAGCCGCTCGGTCTCCTTGTGCTCGGCCGCCAGCTCGAAGTCGGCGTCCGGGCCGCCGAGGATGCCGGTGTACGCGAGCAGTGCGACACCGGCCTCGCGTGCGGCCTCGGTCACGGCGCGGTGCTGCGGCACCCGCCGCCCGACCTCGCTGCCGGAGATCAGCAGGACGCGGTCGCCCGCCGCGAAGGCGCCGTGCAGGGTCGCGGGCTCGTTGTAGTCGGCGATCCGCAGTTCGACGCCGCGCTCGGCGAGGCCGGCGGCCTTGTCCTTGTCGCGAACCACCGCGGCGACCTCCGAGGCGGGAATGCCCGCGTCGAGCAGTCCCTCGACGACGAGGCGGCCGAGGTGTCCGGTGGCTCCGGTGACGACGATGCTCATGTCTGAATACTCCTGATACGCGGTTGAAGTTCCGTATGACACTCACCCTAGCCACGGCACTAACTGAAAGAAAGTACCCACTTTGAAGTAAGGTACTGGTATGACGGTAAGCAGCATGGACGCGAGGGCCCTGAAACTGCGGGCGATGCGGGAGGGCGAGGCCATGTGCCCGCACCGCCTCGTCCTTGAGCACGTCACGAGCCGCTGGGGCGTGCTCGTCCTCATCGCCCTGGAGGAGCGCTCGTACCGGTTCAGCGAGCTGCGCCGCGAGATCGGCCGCGTCAGCGAGAAGATGCTGACCCAGACCCTGCAGACCCTGGAGCGCGACGGCCTGGTGCACCGCGACGCCAAACCCGTCATCCCGCCCCGCGTCGACTACTCCCTCACGGATCTCGGCCGCGAGGCCGCCGAGCAGGTCAGGGCCCTCGCGACCTGGACGGAGCGGCGCATGGCCGACGTGGAGAAGGCGCGCACGGCATACGACGAGGCCCGTTCCTGACGGGTCAGGAACGGGCCTCGTCGAAGAGACGGCCGACAGATCAGCCGACGACGGTCCAGGTGTCGCCGCCGGCGAGGAGCGCGGCGAGGTCGCCCTTGCCGTTCTGCTCGATGGCGTGGTCGAGCTGGTCGGCCATGAGGGTGTCGTAGACCGGCCGCTCGATGTCCCGGAAGACGCCGATCGGGGTGTGGTGCAGGGTGTCGGGATCGGCGAGGCGGGAGAGGGCGAACGCGGTCGTCGGTGACGTGGAGTGCGCGTCGTGGACGAGGACGTCGCGCTCGTTGTCCGGGGTGACGGCGACGACCTTCAGGTCACCGGTGGCGGGATCGCGCACCACGCCCTTGCCCGCGCCGGTGCCGAAGCGGATCGGCTGCCCGTGCTCCAGGCGGATGACCGCTTCCTCCGCCTGCTGCTTGTCCTTGAGGACCTCGAAGGCGCCGTCGTTGAAGATGTTGCAGTTCTGGTAGATCTCCACCAGGGCGGTGCCGGGGTGTTCGGCGGCCTGACGCAGCACGCCCGTCAGGTGCTTGCGGTCGGAGTCGACCGTGCGGGCCACGAAGGACGCCTCCGCGCCGATGGCCAGGGAGACCGGGTTGAAGGGGGCGTCCAGGGAGCCCATCGGCGTGGACTTGGTGATCTTGCCGACCTCGGAGGTGGGGCTGTACTGGCCCTTGGTCAGGCCGTAGATCCGGTTGTTGAACAGCAGGATCTTGAGGTTGACGTTGCGCCGCAGGGCGTGGATGAGGTGGTTGCCGCCGATGGACAGCGCGTCGCCGTCACCGGTGACCACCCACACCGACAGATCGCGGCGCGAGGAGGCAAGGCCGGTGGCGATGGCGGGGGCGCGGCCGTGGATGGAGTGCATCCCGTAGGTGTTCATGTAGTACGGGAAGCGGGACGAGCAGCCGATGCCGGAGACGAAGACGATGTTCTCCTTCGCCAGGCCGAGCTCGGGCATGAAGCCCTGCACGGCCGCCAGCACGGCGTAGTCACCGCAGCCGGGGCACCAGCGCACCTCCTGGTCGGACTTGAAGTCCTTCATGGACTGCTTGGCCTCGGCCTTGGGCACCAGGGAAAGCGCTTCGATCGTGCTCCCGGTGCCTTCCGACTCGGCCGTCTTCGTGTCAGCCATCGATGGCCTCCTTGAGAGCGGTGGCGAGCTGTTCGGCCTTGAACGGCATTCCGTTGACCTGGTTGTACGAGACCGCGTCCACCAGGTACTCGGCCCTGATGAGGGTGGCGAGCTGCCCCAGGTTCATCTCGGGGACCACCACCTTGCCGTAGCGCTTGAGGACCTCGCCCAGGTTGGCCGGGAAGGGGTTGAGATGGCGCAGATGGGCCTGCGCGATGGGCTGCCCGGCCGCACGGAGCCGGCGTACCGCCGCCGTGATCGGCCCGTAGGTGGAGCCCCAGCCGAGCACCAGGGTGGTGGCGTCGCCGTGGGCGTCGTCCACCTCCAGGTCCGGCACCTCGATGCGGTCGACCTTGGCCTGGCGGGTGCGGACCATGAAGTCGTGGTTGGCCGGGTCGTAGGAGATGTTGCCCGTGCCGTCCTGCTTCTCGATGCCGCCGATGCGGTGTTCGAGGCCCGGCGTGCCCGGGATCGCCCACGGGCGGGCCAGGGTCTGCGGATCGCGCTTGAAGGGCCAGAAGACCTCGGTGCCGTCCTCGGTCGTGTGGTTGAACCCGGAGGCGAACTGCACCCGCAGGTCCGGAAGTTCGTCGACCTCGGGGATGCGCCAGGGCTCGGAGCCGTTGGCCAGGTAGCCGTCGGAGAGCAGGAAGACCGGGGTGCGGTAGGTGACCGCGATCCGGGCCGCCTCCAGCGCGGCGTCGAAGCAGTCCGCCGGGGTCCTCGGCGCCACGATCGGCACCGGCGCCTCGCCGTTGCGCCCGTACATCGCCTGGAGCAGGTCGGCCTGCTCGGTCTTGGTCGGCAGACCCGTGGAGGGCCCGCCGCGCTGGATGTCCACCACCAGCAGCGGCAGCTCCAGGGAGACCGCGAGGCCGATGGTCTCCGACTTCAGCGCCACCCCGGGGCCGGAGGTGGTCGTCACCGCCAGACTGCCGCCGAAGGCCGCGCCGAGCGCCGCCCCGATGCCGGCGATCTCGTCCTCGGCCTGGAAGGTGCGCACGCCGAAGTTCTTGTGCCGGGACAGCTCGTGCAGGATGTCCGAGGCCGGAGTGATCGGGTACGAGCCCAGGTACAGCGGCAGATCCGCCTGCCGGGCCGCCGCGATCAGCCCGTAGGACAGCGCGAGGTTCCCCGAGATGTTGCGGTACGTGCCCGTCGGGAACGCCGCCGCGGCCGGGGCCACCTCGTAGGAGACCGCGAAGTCCTCGGTCGTCTCGCCGAAGTTCCAGCCCGCACGGAACGCGGCGATGTTCGCCTCCGCGATCTCCGGCTTCTTCGCGAACTTCGTCCGCAGGAAGCGCTCCGTGCCCCCCGTCGGCCGGTGGTACATCCACGACAGCAGGCCGAGCGCGAACATGTTCTTGGACCGGCCCGCGTCCTTGCGCGAGAGGTCGAAGTCCTTCAGCGCCTCCACCGTCAGCGTGGTCAGCGGCACCGGGTGCACGCTGTAGCCGTCCAGGGAGCCGTCCTCCAGCGGCGAGGTCTCATAGCCGACCTTCTGCATCGCGCGCTTGGAGAACTCGTCGGTGTTGACGATGATCTCCGCGCCGCGCGGCACGTCGGCGATGTTCGCCTTCAGCGCGGCCGGGTTCATCGCCACCAGGACGTTCGGCGCGTCGCCCGGGGTGAGGATGTCGTGGTCGGCGAAGTGCAGCTGGAAGGACGACACGCCCGGCAGGGTCCCGGCGGGCGCCCTGATCTCGGCCGGGAAGTTCGGCAGCGTCGACAGGTCGTTGCCGAACGACGCCGTCTCCGAAGTGAACCGGTCACCCGTGAGCTGCATGCCGTCACCGGAGTCACCCGCGAAACGGATGATCACCCGGTCCAGACGCCGCACATCTTTCTCGGGCGACCTGCGTTGCCCCCCGACGACTGCCGCGTCGGCCTGCTCCTGGCTACTGACCTGGCTGGTCACTGAACTGGACCTCCCTCGAGGCGGCTGAACGGGAGCGCCGGGACGCCCGGCGTTCCCAGGGCCCACCCTACGTCTGCCAGGGGGGCCTTCCTCGGGTAGCTCGCATGATGGACGTCCTTTTGAGACGCCTTCTCGCGCTGGTCCGCCATGGTTTGCCTCGCCCCCCGGCCCTTCATAGATGACGCTCCCCGCTCATCCTCTGGTTCTAGGACTGTCTGTGGCTCGTACGGCTGTTCGTTGCGCTCGGTGATCGTGCGATGGTGATCCGTGACGCCCTTGGGGTGGACGCCACCCGGCAGATTGTCCGCTCGTCAGGAGTTGAGGTAGGTGAGAACGGCGAGCACGCGACGGTGATCCCCGTCACTCTGGGACAGCCCGAGCTTCAGGAAGATGTTGCTCACGTGCTTCTCCACGGCCCCGTCGCTCACCACGAGCTGCCGGGCGACCGCGGAGTTCGTCCGCCCCTCGGCCATCAGGCCGAGTACCTCGCGCTCACGGGGAGTGAGCCCCGCGAGGACGTCCTGCTTGCGGCTGCGCCCGAGGAGCTGCGCCACGACCTCCGGGTCGAGCGCCGTGCCGCCCTCGGCCACCCGCACCACCGCGTCGACGAACTCCCGCACCTCGGCGACGCGGTCCTTGAGCAGATAGCCCACGCCCCGGCTCGACCCGGCGAGCAGTTCGGTGGCGTACTGCTCCTCGACGTACTGCGAAAGGACCAGCACACCGAGGTCCGGGTGCTGGGAGCGCAGGAACACCGCGGCCCGCACCCCTTCGTCGGTGTGCGTCGGCGGCATCCGCACGTCGGCCACGACCACGTCGGGCAGGGCGTCCTGCGCCGCGAGGTCGGTGATCGTCTTGATCAGCGCATCCGCGTCGCCCACTCCGGCGACCACGTCGTGCCCGCGGTCGGTCAGCAACCGGGTCAGGCCCTCCCTGAGCAGCACTGAATCCTCGGCGATGACCACCCGCACTGTGTCCTCCACTGTTCTCGGCCCCCCGACCGCTCGACCGCCGGGGCCCGTCCGACGTCCGTCACGTCGGCCCGTGCGCCCGGCCACCCCAGTATCGCGCGATCCGCGGCGGCCCACCGGCTCTGTCACCGGACTGAGTACACCCGTGACGCACCGCGCCGCCCCCGGGTCCGGGAAGCGGACCGGGGGGCGGCGCGGGGACGGGGGCGGCGGGGCGGCTTCGGCGGACGGTCCGTCAGCTCATCCCTGACGCCACGGCAGTTCCGCCGTGACCGAGGTCGGGCCGCCCTGCGGCGAGTCCACCACGAGGATTCCGTCGACCGCGTCGAGCCGCTCCGCGAGCCCCGCGAGCCCGGAGCCCGCCGAGATGTCGGCGCCGCCCGTGCCGTTGTCGACGACCTGGAGCATCAGCCGGTCGTCGGAGCGCCACACGTCCACCGAGCCCCGCGTGGCCCGGCTGTGCTTGCTGATGTTCTGCAGCAGCTCGGAGACCGTGAAGTACGCGATGCCCTCGATGGCCGCCGCCGGGCGCGCCGCCAGATCGACCTCCACCTGGACCGGCACCGTGCAGCGGGCGGCGAGGGAGGAGAGCGCGGCGCTCAGGCCGCGGTCGGTGAGGACGGCGGGGTGGATGCCGCGGGCCAGGTCGCGCAGCTCCTGGAGGGCGACCTTGACCTCGCCGTGGGCCTCGTCGACCATGCGGGCGGCGGCCTCGGGGTCCTCGGCCAGCTTCTCCTTGGCGAGGCCCAGGTCCATGGCGAGGGCGACGAGGCGTGCCTGGGCGCCGTCGTGCAGGTCGCGTTCGATGCGGCGCAGGTCGGCCGCCGCGGTGTCCACGACGACACCGCGGTCCGACTCCAGTTCGACGACGCGGGACGCGAGGCGCGAGGGACCGAGCAGCCCGGCGACCAGGACGCGGTCGACGGTCGTCAGGGCCCGCAGAATCCACGGGGTGGCCAGCGTGACGAGCAGTCCGGTCGCCGCGGTGACGCCGATCTCGAAGGGGTTGTCCAGGTAGACGCTGTGGTGGGTGTCGCCGTAGAGCTGGATGCCGCCCTGTCCGCCGTACAGCGGGAAGAGCCAGAACCACAGCGGATACGTCAGCATCATCCAGCCGTAGCTCCAGAAGACCACCGCCACGGCGAACGAGAAGATCGACCACGGCATGAGCAGCAGCGAGTAGAGCACGTGCCGCCAGGACGCGCCGCTCTTGAGGACGGCCCCGACGACCGAGAACGCGCCGCGCGTGCGGGGCCGCAGCGGCTCGGGCGACGCGATGTCCAGGTCGAGCAGCGTCCTCGCCCGCGTGCGCTCCAGGACGCCGAACCCGCGGCACCCCGCCAGGGCGGCGGCGAGCACCGGGATGCCGACGAAGGTGATCAGCAGGCCCGCGCCGAGGGAGAGCATCGTGACCGCGAAGGCGAAGGCCGTGATGCCGATGGGCAGGCTCAGCAGGGTGTAGCCGAACTCCTTCCACGCGCGGGCCTCGACCGGCGCGCGCAGCCCGGCGGGCAGGCGGTGCCTCCGCCCGACGCCGCCTCCGTGGAAGCCGGACCGCTCCATGTACGCGTACCCCTGTCCTTGGTCCATGGCCATCGGTGCCATCCGTTTCTGCTAGAGCCGCCTCGTTGCCGTGCCTACAGCCTCGCGCGGCGCGGCGGGCGCGACCATGGAGTGCGTCGGCGTCTTGGTGCGGGGGTTTTCCCTACCCTCCGGACCCTCTGGACCTGCCGGGCTCTCTGGACCTGCCGGGCTCTGGACCTGTCGGGCCTTTTGCAGGCTCTGGCCTGCCGGACCTGCCGGACCTGCCGGACCTGCCGGACCTGCCGGACCCGCCGGGCCTTCAGGCGAGGCGCGAGCCCGAGGCCCTGTCCATGGCGCGGTCGCGCCACGGCAGCTCCGCCGTGATCGTCGTGGGGCCGCCCGGGGGCGAGTCGATGACGAAGAGCCCGTCGACGGCGCCGAGCCGGTCGGCGAGCCCCGCCAGGCCCGAGCCGCCGTCGAGCCGCGCGCCGCCCTTGCCGTCGTCCCACACCTGGATCAGCAGGCGGTCGTCCGTGCGCCACACCTCGACGCTCGCGTTCCGCGCCCCGCTGTGCTTGCTGACGTTCTGCAGCAGCTCGGAGACCGTGAAGTAGGCGCTGCCCTCGATGGCCGCCGCGGGACGGGCCGGCAGGTCGGCGGTGACCTTCACCGGCACCGTGCAGCGGGCGGCGAGGGAGGAGAGCGCGGCGCTCAGGCCGCGGTCGGTGAGGACGGCGGGGTGGATGCCGCGGGCCAGGTCGCGCAGCTCCTGGAGGGCGACCTTGACCTCGCCGTGGGCCTCGTCGACCATGCGGGCGGCGGCCTCGGGGTCCTCGGCCAGCTTCTCCTTGGCGAGGCCGAGCCCCATGGCGAGGGCGACGAGGCGGGCCTGGGCGCCGTCGTGCAGGTCGCGTTCGATGCGGCGCAGGTCGGCCGCCGCGGTGTCCACGACGACGCCGCGGTCCGACTCCAGTTCGGCGATGCGCCGCTCCAACTCGTCGGAGGGGCACAGGAGCCCGCGGACCAGCGCCCGGTCCACATTGGTCAGGGCGCGCGCCACGTAGGGCAGCACCGGCCAGAGCACGAGGAGGCCGACGCTCATGACGGCGAAGGTGAAGATGCCCCAGGGCAGCCGGACGAACGCGTACAGCATGGTGCGCCAGCCCACCGGGTCGCGCAGGCTCGACCACAGCCAGCCGGGGAAGCCGCGCCTGCCGATCCCCGGCATCGGGCTCGGCTCCTCCACCCGCACCCCGAGCAGCTTCCTGGCCCGCGCCCGCTCGAACCTGCCGAAGAGGCGCGCGCCGAGCAGCGCCAGCGCGAGCAGCGGCAGGCCGACGACCGTCACCGTGAGGCCGGCGCCCAGGGCGATGGCGGTGACCGCGTAGACGAAGCCGACGATCCCCACCGGCAGGTTCGCCAGGAGGTGGGCGATCTCCTGCCAGGTGTGCGGGGGGTAGGCGAGTCGTGCCGGCGGTGGCCGGTCGTCGTGGGAAGGCATGGCGCGTGCGGTCATACGCGCCAGAGTGCCCGGCTCGCCGCCGTAACGCCATCAGGTACCCCGCCGGGAGACCCGGGGGATAACCCCACCCCGGTCCGGTGCGCGGGGGCCGCCGCGCGCTGACCGATGCGTGACGCTCTGCTTACGGAGTCTTTAGCAGGCCCTAGACTCCCGTGCGTACAGATCGTCGAACGGGATCAGGATCAGGGCGGTCGCGGAGTGAACGGGACCGGCATCGAGCGCGCTCGGGGAGTGAGGGGCTGACGTGCACGTGACGAACGTCGCGGCGAGCTACTACCAGTCGTACTCCGTCGTCGGACTGCTCGCCCTCGTGGGCACGCTGTTCGTCGCCGTGGCCTTCGGCGCGGGGCGGCTGCTCCGCCCGGTGGTGCCGACGCCCGAGAAGCTCCTGACGTACGAGTGCGGCGTCGACCCCGTCGGCGAGGGCTGGGCCCACACCCAGGTCCGCTACTACGTCTACGCCTTCCTCTACGTGATCTTCGCCGTCGACTCGATCTTCCTCTTCCCCTGGGCGACGGTCTTCGCCGCGCCCGGCTACGGCGCGACGACGCTCGTGGAGATGTTCATCTTCCTCGGCTTCCTCGCCGTGGGCCTGCTGTACGCATACAAGAAGGGCGTCCTCACATGGACGTGAGTGCCGTGACCCCCGCCCCCGTGCCCGCCGCTCCCGTGGACCTTCCGGAGCCGAAGAGGCTGGGCGTGCTGTCCCGCCTCGCCCCCGAGCCGATGAAGGTGGTCCTCAACTGGGGGCGCCGCTACTCCCTCTGGGTCTTCAACTTCGGCCTCGCCTGCTGCGCCATCGAGTTCATCGCCGCGTCCATGGCGCGCCACGACTTCATCCGGCTCGGCGTCATCCCGTTCGCGCCGGGGCCGCGCCAGGCCGACCTGATGGTCGTCTCCGGCACGGTCACGGACAAGATGGCGCCCGCCGTGAAGCGCCTGTACGAGCAGATGCCCGAGCCGAAGTACGTCATCTCCTTCGGCGCCTGCTCCAACTGCGGAGGCCCCTACTGGGACTCCTACTCCGTCACCAAGGGCGTCGACCAGATCATCCCGGTCGACGTGTACGTCCCCGGCTGCCCGCCCCGCCCCGAGGCGCTGCTCCAGGGCATCCTGAAGCTCCAGGAGAAGATCGCGAACGAGTCGCTCGCGGAGCGGTACGGGAACGGCGGCCGTCCCTCCGCGGCGGCGCTGCGGAGCGGACTGGTGCAGGGGCCGCCGACGCCTGGCCCGGCTTCCGGTGCGGAGTCTGGAGCGGCGTCCGGAGCGGTGGCTGGAGCGGCTTCGGGCTCGGTGTCTGACCCGGCTTCCGGTGCGGCTTCGGGCTCGGCGCCCGGCTCGGCTTCGGATGCGGCGGGTGCCGGCTCCGAGGGGTCCGCGGCTCCGCGGGCGGGGGAGGGGGAGCGGTGACCGGCTGGCTGCCGAGCCCCGTGGAGGAGCTCTTCGGCGCGGAGGCCACGGCCGACGAGTCGTACGACGTCCTGACCGTCGACGTGCCCCCGGCCCAGTGGATCACCGCCCTCGAAACCGCCCGCACGACGCTGGCCTGCACGTACTTCGACTGGCTGAGCGCGGTCGACGAGCCGGGCACGGGCTTTTGCGTCTGCGCCCACGTCGTGGCGCTCTCCCCGGTACGACGCCTCCTGCTCCGTACGACGGTCGCGCACGAGGCCCCGGCGCTCGCCTCCGCGGTCGGCGTCTACGCGGGCGCCGCGTGGCACGAGCGGGAGACCCACGAGATGTTCGGCGTGACGTTCGACGGCCACCCCGGGCTGGCCCCGCTGCTGCTCCCCGAGAGCTTCGAGGGCCACCCGCTGCGCAAGGACTTCGTGCTCGCCGCCCGCGTCGCCAAGGCGTGGCCGGGCGCCAAGGAGCCGGGCGAGTCGGAGCACGGCGGCCCCAAGCGCCGCCAGATGCTGCCCCCCGGCGTGCCCGACCCCAACGAGTGGGGCCCCCTCAAGGGCCAGCTCCCGCCCGCTCCGGCGCGCCCGGCGCGCGGTGCGGGCCGCACGGGCGCCGCGGGCACCGCCGGTCGCGCCGCCGGGGCCGCGGGACGTACCGCCGGGGCCGCGGGACGTGCCGCCGGTGAACGCCCCGTGCGGCGGAACCGGAGCGTGAGCCAGGGCTCCGCCAGCCAGGCCGCGCAGACGCCCCCGCCCGAGGCGGCCACGGCCACGCCCGGCGAACCGGAGGCCCCGGCCCGCCCCCCGAGGCGCGCACGCAGCGCGAGCCAGGGCTCGGCCTCCCAACGGGCAGCGGCGCAGAGCCCGGCTCCGGCCGTACCGGAGGCTCCGGGCGCGCCCGAGGCCGCCGCTCCACCGGAAGGCCCGGCTTCGCCGGAGGCCGCGGCGAAGCCCGCCGCGCCGCGCAGCTCCGACGCCCCCTGGCACCACGCCCGCCCCGCGTACGAGGAGACGGGCCCCGAGGACACCTCCCGTACCGGAGCCACCGGAGCCACCGGAGCCACCGGGGCCACCGAAGGCACCGGAGCCAGCGAAGGCACCGCAGACGGCCAAGGCGCCGCAGAGAGCCAAGGCACCAAGGACAGCCAAGGCACCGAAGGCAGCGAAGACACCGGAAAGACCGGAGGCACCGAGTGAACGACGCTCTCGACGTCGCCCTGCGCCTCGTCATCGTCTTCGCGGCGTTCCTGGTCCTGCCCCTGGTCGTCGGCCAGACCGAGCACAAGGTGATGGCCCATATGCAGGGCCGCCTCGGCCCCATGCACGCGGGCGGCTTCCACGGCTGGGCCCAGCTCGTCGCCGACGGCGTCAAGTTCGCCCAGAAGGAAGACGTCGTCCCGGCGGCGGCCGACCGCCGCGTCTTCCAGCTGGCCCCCGCGATCGCCCTCCTGCCCTACCTCCTCGTACTGATCGCGATCCCGCTCGGCCCCGGCGACGGCGCGGTCGGCGAAGTCGTCGACGCGGGCATCTTCTTCGTGCTCGCGGTCATGGGCGTCGGCGTACTCGGCTCGCTCATGGCGGGCTGGGCGAGCGCCAACAAGTTCTCCCTCCTCGGCGGCCTCCGCACCGCCGCCCAGCTCCTCGCCTACGAACTCCCGATGCTGCTCGCCGCCGCCTCGGTGGCGATGGCGGCGGGCACGGTCTCCCTGCCGGGCATCGTGGACGCCTTCGAGTGGTGGTGGCTGCCCTGGCAGATCGTCGGCGCCCTCGTCTTCTTCGTCGCGGGCCTCGCCGAACTCCAGCGCCCGCCCTTCGACATGCCGGTAGCCGACTCCGAGATCATCTTCGGTGCCTACACCGAGTACACCGGGCTGCGCTTCGCCCTGTTCCTCCTCGCCGAGTACGCCGGGATCGTCGTCCTGTGCGGTCTGACCACCGTCCTCTTCCTGGGCGGCTGGCACGGCCCGTGGGGCGCCGACGGCCTCGGCTGGGTCTGGACCCTGCTCAAGACGGCCGTCCTCGCCTTCGTCGTGATCTGGCTGCGCGTGTCCTACCCCCGTCTCCGTGAGGACCAGCTCCAGAAGCTCGCCTGGACCCTGCTCATCCCCCTCGCCCTGGCGCAGATCGCGCTGACCGGCATCGTGAAGGTGGCGATCAACTGATGTCCCCGATCCCAGGGTCGGGCCTGGCCAAGGGCCTCGCCGTCACCCTCCGCACGATGACGCGGAAGACCGTCACCGAGCAGTACCCCGAGGCCCAGCCCGAACTGCCGCCGCGCACCCGCGGCGTCATCGGCCTCTTCGAGGAGAACTGCACGGTCTGCATGCTGTGCGCCCGCGAGTGCCCCGACTGGTGCATCTACATCGACTCCCACAAGGAGACGGTGCCGCCCGCCGCCCCCGGCGGACGCGAGCGCAGCCGCAACGTCCTCGACCGCTTCGCCATCGACTTCGCCCTCTGCATGTACTGCGGTATCTGCATCGAGGTCTGCCCCTTCGACGCCCTCTTCTGGTCACCGGAGTTCGAGTACGCCGAGACCGACATCCACGAACTCACCCACGAGCGCGACAAGCTCCGCGAGTGGATGTGGACGGTCCCCGCACCGCCGGCCCTCGACCCCGCCGCCGAGGAACCGAAGGAAGTCGCCGCCGCCCGCAAGACCGCCGACAAACTGGCCGCCGCCGAAGCCGCCGGAGCCGCCGGTGCTGCGGGGGCCGCCGGGGCCGCCGAGCCGGCCCCGCGGCCGTCCGCCGGCGACAAGCCCGAGCCGCAGGAAGGTGAGTCGTGAGCTCCGCAGCAGCCACCGCGGCGACAGCCGCCGCGACCGCGGAGAGCCACGGTTTCCTCTCCCCGACCGGCGTCGAGATCGCCTTCCTCCTGGTCGGCCTCGTCACCCTCGGCGCGGCGGTCATCACCGTCACCACCCGGCAGCTCGTGCACGCCGCCCTGTGGCTCGTGGTGGCGCTCGGCGGCCTCGCCGTCGAGTACCTCCTGCTCACCGCGGAGTTCATCGCCTGGGTGCAGGTCCTCATCTACGTCGGTTCCGTCGTCGTACTCCTCCTCTTCGGTCTGACGCTCACCAAGGCCCCCATCGGCCGCTCCCCGGACGCCGACTCGGGCAACCGCCCTGTCGCCCTCGCCGTGGCCCTCCTCGCAGCCGCCGCCCTGGTCTGGGTCGTCGTGGACGCGTTCCGCACCACGGTGATCGACCTGGACGGCGCCGCCCAGGGCTCCACCGACGTGACGGGTTCGGTCCTCTTCCGGCACTGGGTGCTCCCCTTCGAGGCGCTCTCGGTCCTCCTCCTCGCGGCCCTGATCGGCGCGATCGTCCTGTCCCGCAAGAAGGCCGCCGAGGACACCGCCGCGAGCCCCGCCACCGACCCCCACGAGGACGCGCCGACCCCGGAAGGTGACCGCTGATGCACCTCCATCTCGCCTACCCCGCCGTCCTGGCCGTCCTCCTCTTCTGCGTCGGCGTCTACGGCGTCCTCGCCCGCCGCAACGCGATCCTGGTCCTGATGTCCGTCGAGCTGATGCTCAACGCCGTCAACCTCAACCTCGTCGCCTTCGACGTCTGGCTCCGCGACTCCCTCCACGCCGGCCAGGCCCTGACCCTCTTCACCATCGCCATCGCCGCCGCCGAGATCGGCATCGGCCTGGCGATCGTCCTCGCGGTCTACCGCAACCGCGGCAGCTCCGCCGTCGACGAACTCCGCGACACCGCCGAGGGCACCGCCGAAGAGCCCGACCCGGCGCAGGAGCCGCGGCCGGCGACGCCGTCGCAGAAGGCTGAGGCCACCGCGTGACCACGACCACCCTCGCCGTCCTCGTCCCCCTCCTGCCGTTCCTCGGCGCGGTGGCCGGCCTGCTGCTCGGCCGCCGTGTCCCCGGTCTCGTACGTCCCCTCGCGGTCCTGCCCACGCTGACGGCGCTGCTGCTCGCCGTGCTCGTGGCCGTCCGCCAGGGCGGCGGCCGGGCCGTCGACGCCGCCACCGAACTCACGCCGACCGGCTCGGTCCCCGTCGAACTCGCCCTGCACATCGACGGCTTCGCCGCCCTCGTCGCCGTCCTGGTCGGCGTCGTCGCCTCCTGCGTGCAGATCTACTCGACGGGCTACCTGCGCGAGGACCCGCGCTACGCCTCGTACGCCGCTCTCGTCTCCCTCTTCACCTCCGCGATGCTGCTCGTCGTCTACTCCGGCGACCTGATGGTGCTCCTGGTCGGCTGGGAGATCATGGGCATCTGCTCGTACTTCCTCGTCGGCCACTACTGGGAGACGCCCGAGGCGCGCGCCGCCTCCCTCAAGGCCTTCCTGGTCACCAAGCTGGGCGACGTCCCCTTCCTGATCGGCCTGTTCGCGCTCGCCGCGGACACCGGCTCCTTCCGCGTCACGACGATCCTCGCGAGGGTCGCGGACGGCGGCCTCGACCACCCCACGCCGATCGCCCTGCTGCTCCTGGCGGGCGTGGCGGGCAAGTCCGCGCAGTTCCCGCTGCACACCTGGCTGCCCGACGCGATGGCGGGCCCCACGCCCGTCTCCGCGCTGATCCACGCCGCGACGATGGTCGCGGCCGGTGTCTACTTCGTGGCCCGGCTCCTCCCCGTCTTCGCCACCTCCGGCGCGGCCCTGGTCGTCCTCGCCGTCATGGCCGCCGTCACCATGGCCGGTTCGGCCGCCGCCGCGCTCGCCCAGGACGACATCAAGCGCGTCCTCGCCTACTCGACGATCGGCCAGCTCGGCTACATGACCGGTGCCCTCGCCGTCGGCGACCGCGGCGCCGCCGTCTTCCACCTCCTGTCCCACGGCGCCTTCAAGGCGCTGCTGTTCCTCGCGGCGGGCGTGATCATCCACGCGGCCGGCACCAACTCGCTGGCCGCCATGTCCCGGATGAAGGGCCTGCGCGACCGCGTCCCCGACGCCTACTGGACGATGACCGTGGCGCTCCTCGCGCTCGCCGCGATCCCGCCGTTCAGCGGCTTCTTCTCCAAGGAGGCCGTGCTCGGCGCCGCCGAGCACACGGCCACGGGCCACACCGCCGCGCCCACCGCCGCGGGCTGGACCGTGCTCGTCGCCGGCCTGCTTGCCGCCCTCCTCACCGCCGCGTACGCGACGCGCCTGTGGCTGCTCACCTTCCACGGCAGGGGAACCGAGGCCCCCGACCACGGCAGGCAGCCCGTCGCGATGACGGCCGTGCTCTGGGTCCTCGCGATCCCCTCTCTCGCGTTCGGTCTCACCGTCGGTGTGCTGCCTGACTGGTTCGACGGCGGCTCGCTCACCCCGACGCTCACGACCTCCGTCCTCGGCACGGGCCTCGCGCTCGTCGGCGCCCTCGTCACCTACGGCGCCTGGCGGCACACCACCACGCTCGCCGCGCGCGTCCCGATGGGCGCCGTGGCCGCGAGCCCGGACGGTGACGGGGGAGTGGTCGAGGCGGAGGCCATCGCCACCCACCGGCCCGCCTACGGAGACGTGGCGTCCGCCGCCGACCCGGCCGACCCCGGCCGTCTGCTGCTCGGCCCCCTGCACCGCCACGCCGCGGCCGGCTTCCGGCTCGACGCCGTCTACACCGTCCTGTTCGTCCGCCCGGTCCAGGCCGCGGCGCGCCTCGTGCGCTTCCTCGACCGCGAGGTCGTCGACACGTACGTACGTGGCGCGGGCACCGCACCCCGCTGGCTCGGCGCGGCCGTCCGGCGCGCGCAGACCGGCAACGTGCAGACCTATCTGAGCGCGCTGCTCGCAGGCACGGTCGTCCTGGCCGTCGCCGCCGTCCTCGTCGCCACCGCCGGAGCGTGAGCAGCCGTGATCGGTATCAGTGAGTCCGTGATGCAGTTCCTTCTGGCGTTGACCGTCGTCGGCCCGCTCATCGGCGCGGTGGCCGCTCTCCTGCCCGCCCCGCCCGGACTGAAGGGGAAGTCACCGGACCAGGCGGTCCTGCGGCACGGCGTGTCCGTGACGGCAGCGATCCTCATCGCCGCACTCGTCCTGGCGCTCGCCTTCGACCACGACCATCCGGCGAAGATGCAGGCCACGACCGATATCAGCTGGATTCCCGCACTCGACGTGCGCATCCACCTCGGCATCGACGGCATCTCGCTCCCCCTCCTGGTCCTGACCGCGCTGCTGACCTTCCTCTGCGCGCTCTACTCCTACTTCAAGCCGCCCGCGGGGCCGTCCCCGAAGGCGTTCGTCGCCCTGCTCCTCGTGCTTGAGTCCGGCACCCTCGCGTCCTTCGCCGTCCTCGATCTGCTGCTGTTCTTCCTGGCGTTCGAGATGGTGCTCATCCCGATGTACTTCCTCATCGGCCGCTGGGGCGGCGAGCAACGGACCCGGGCGGCCTGGAAGTTCATCCTGTACACGCTGCTCGGCTCCGTCGTGATGCTGCTGGGCCTCCTCCTCGTCGGGCTGAGGTCCGGCACATTCGACATGGTGGCACTCGCCACTGACAACGGCCGGGGGCTGAGCACATCCGTGCAGGTCATCGCCGTTCTGGCGATCGGGATCGGGCTCGCGGTCAAGACGCCGATGTGGCCGCTGCACAGCTGGCTGCCCGACGCCCACACCGCCGCGCCGACCGTCGGCTCGGTCCTGCTGGCCGGCGTACTGCTGAAGATGGGTACGTACGGGTTCGTCCGGATCGTCCTGCCCATCGCCCCCGACGGGATGCGGGAGTTCGCGCCGTACCTCGCCGCCTTCGCGGTCGTCGGGATCATCTACGGGTCCCTCGCCTGCCTCGCGCTCGCCAAGCAGGGCGCGAAGGGCGACCTCAAGCGCCTCATCGCGTACTCGTCCGTCGGCCACATGGGCTTCGTCCTGCTCGGCATCGCGACGATGAGCCCGACCGGCGTGAACGGCGCGCTGTTCGCCAACGTCGCCCACGGCCTCATCACCGGCCTGCTCTTCTTCCTCGTCGGCGCGTTGAAGGACCGCACCGGCACCACCGACCTCGACGCGCTCGCGCGGGAGTCGGGCGCCGCCCTCTACGGCAGGGCGCCCCGCCTCGGCGGCCTGCTCGCCTTCGGTGCCGTCGCCTCCCTCGGACTGCCGGGCCTCGCCGGGTTCTGGGGCGAGATGCTGGCACTGTTCGGCGCGTTCGAGCCCGCCGACGGCCTCAGCCGCCCCGCCTTCCTCACCTTCATGGCGATCGCCGCCCTCGGCACCCTGCTCACCGCCGCGTACCTGCTCATCGTGGTACGCCGTGTCTGCATGGGCCCGATGCCGCGGGCCGGCGCCGGGCCCGCGCCCGAGGCGCTCCCCGACGTCCACGCCCACGAGTTCGCCGCGTGGACCCCGCTCGTCGCCCTCACCGTCCTCGCCGGGCTCTGGCCCGCGGCACTCCTCGGCCTGACCGACCCGGCCGTGCAGAAGCTCCTCACTGGAGGCAAGTCGTGACCGTGGCCGCCGAAAGCGCTGCAAGCCTGGTCCAGTCCGTCGACTGGCTCGCCATCGCGCCGCCGACCATCGCCGCGGTCGTCGGCCTCGTCGTACTCGTCGCCGACCTCTTCCTGGGCGACGCCAGGAAGGCGCTGCTCGGCTGGATCTCCGTGGCGGGCCTCGCCGCGGCGGCGCTCGCCCTGCTGCCCCTCCTCGAAGAGGACCGCTCGACCTTCTGCCTCACCGGCGGCTCCACGCACGCGTGCAGCTACACCGCCGACCGCTTCACCCTCGTCATCCAGCTCCTCGTCCTCGGCGGCGCACTCCTGGCCGCCCTGCTCTCCCTGAGCACCCTCAAGGACTCGGCGAAGGAACTGCCCGCGGGGGAGTACTGGTTCCTGCTGCTCTCCTCCGCGGCCGGCGCCGCCCTGCTGCCCGCCTCCCGCGACCTCGCCACGCTCATCGTCGCCCTGGAGGTCGCCTCCCTGCCCGCCTTCGCGCTCGTCGGCCTCAGGTACGGCGACAAGCGCTCCTCCGAAGCGGCCCTGAAGTTCTTCCTCTCGTCGGTCACAGCGACCGCCGTCAGCCTCATGGGCGTCAGCTTCGTGTACGCGGCCACCGGCACCCTGCACCTCACCGAGATCGCCGCCGAGCTGGACAAGGTCGACGGCCAGCTCCACACGCTCGCCCAGACCGGCGTCGCCCTGACCCTGGTCGGCTTCGCCTTCAAGGTGGCGGCCGTCCCCTTCCACTTCTGGGTGCCCGACACCTACGTGGGCGCGCCCCTGCCCGTCGCCGCCTACCTCTCCGTCGTGGGCAAGGCCGTCGGCTTCACCGGGCTCATCCTCGTCACCGTCGTCGCCTTCCCCTCGTACGCGGACGTCTGGGGTCCCGCGCTCGCCGTCCTCGCCGCGCTCACCATGACCGCGGGCAACGTCGCGGCCCTGCGGCAGCGGACCACGCGCGCGTACAGCGCGGTCCGCCTCCTCGCGTGGTCCTCCGTGGGCCAGGCCGGCTACCTCCTGGTGCCGATCGCCGCCGCCGGCTACGCCGACGAACCCGCCGACGCCGAACGGGCCATCGGCTCCACCGTGGCGTACGCCCTGATGTACGCGGCGGTGAACCTCGGAGCCTTCGCGGTGGCCGCCCTCGTCGGCCGCACCCAGCGGCTGAACCGCGTCAGCGACTACCGCGGCCTGTACGCGCGCAGCCCGCTCGCCGCCCTCGTCCTCGGCTTCTTCCTGCTCTGCCTCGCGGGCCTGCCGCCCGGCATCATCGGCCTCTTCGCGAAGGTCACGGTCTTCTCGGCCGCGGTCGACGCGGGCCTCGGCTGGCTCGCCGTGGTGATGGCGGTGAACGTGGTGATCGCGCTCTTCTACTACCTCCAGTGGACGGCGCTGCTCTTCCGCGCCCCCGAGGGCGAACCGGTGAGGCACCGGGTCCCCGCGCCCCTCACCGCCGCCATCGCGGTGACCGCGGTCCTCGGCGTCGCGCTCTCCGGTGCGCCCCAGCTCGTCCTGAGGTTCTCGGACACGGGCCTGTTCTGACGCGGTCCGCGCGGCCGTCACCCGCGCGGCCCACGGCGCTCCCCCGCGCACAAGGGAACTAGTGCTCCCCGCCTGGCGTTGACCAGTACGGGAGGGTCCACTGAACAGTGGAAGCACCAGTCAGCAGAGGGTTCCCCCACGCACCACCAGGAGGGCGTACCGTGCACCGCCGGCACAACGGGTTGAAGACCGCCGTACTCCTCGGGGGACTGTCCGCGCTCATCCTCGTCATCGGCAGTTTCTTCGGGCGTACGGGACTGATCGTCGCGCTCTTCGTGGCGCTCGGCACCAATGCGTACGCCTACTGGAACAGCGACAAGCTGGCCCTGCGCGCGATGCGGGCCCGCCCGGTCAGCGAATTCGAGGCCCCCGGGCTCTACCGCATGGTCCGCGAGCTCTCCACCCAGGCCCGTCAGCCCATGCCCCGCCTGTACATCTCCCCCACGGAGGCCCCGAACGCCTTCGCGACCGGCCGCAACCCGCGCAACGCCGCCGTGTGCTGCACGGACGGCATCCTGCGGCTCCTGGACGAGCGCGAGCTGCGCGGCGTCATCGGCCACGAGCTCAGCCATGTCTACAACCGCGACATCCTGATCTCCTCGGTCGCCGGCGCCCTCGCCTCCGTGATCATGTTCCTGGTCAACTTCGCCTGGCTGATCCCGGTCGGCCGCTCGAACGACAACGAAGGACCCGGCATCTTCGGCATGCTCCTGATCATGCTGCTCGGACCGATGGCGGCCTCCGTCATCCAGCTCGCGATCAGCCGCTCCAGGGAGTACGAGGCCGACGCCTCCGGCGCGCAGCTGACCGGCGATCCGCTGGCTCTCGCCAGTGCCCTGCGCAAACTCGACGCGGGGACGAAGCAACTGCCGCTGCCGCCGGAGCCGCGTCTTGAGACGGCGAGCCACATGATGATCGCCAACCCCTTCCGCCCGGGGCAGGGCATGTCCAAGATGTTCTCGACACATCCGCCCATGGCGGAGCGCATCGCCCGACTCGAGCAGATGGCAGGTCGTCACCAGTGAAGACAATTCTGAACGTCATATGGCTCGTCCTGTGCGGCTTCTGGATGTTCCTCGCCTACCTCCTCGCGGGGGCGCTGCTCTGCATCACGGTCATCGGCATCCCCTTCGGCCTGGCGAGCTTCCGCATCGGCCGCTATGCCCTGTGGCCCTTCGGCTACACGGCGGTCGAGCGCCGCGACGCGGGCGCGCCCTCCTGCGTGGGCAACGTCCTGTGGCTGGTCCTCGCGGGCTGGTGGCTCGCGATCGGCCACATCGTCACGGGCGTGCTCCTGTGCGTCACGATCATCGGCATCCCCCTGGGCATCGCCAACTTCAAGCTGATACCGGTGTCCCTGCTGCCGCTCGGCCGCGAGATCGTCCGCACGGACCAGCCGTTCGCCGCGCGCCACTAGAGCCCGCCGGAAGCCGAAGCGCGCCGCGGCAGCCGGAGCCGTGTGCCATGCGTGGCCGTGTGCCGTGCCCGGCCGTGTGTCGCGCACCTCATGCCCTACCGCAACCGCGTTCGTCCGTACGCGCGTCCTACAGGACAACAGCGCACAAAAGCTCATCGCGCGGGAAAGGCAGGGCTCCGTATGGGCATCGTCAGTTGGATCGTTCTGGGACTGCTCGCGGGCGCCGCCGCCAAACTGCTGTTGCCCGGACGGGACCCGGGCGGCTTCATCGGCACGACCGTCATCGGCATCGCGGGCGCCTTCATCGGCGGCTGGCTCTCCGCCCGCTACCTCGACCGCCCGATCGACGCGCACTTCTACGACGGCGCCACGTGGGCGGCGGCCATCGGCGGCTCGCTCGTCCTGCTGGTCGGCTACCGCATCCTCTTCGGCCACTCGCGCCGCTGAGCGGCGATTTCCCCGACTGCGGCCAGCAGCAAGGGCGGGCACCCGGACCGGGTGCCCGCCCTGGTCGTCGTACGACGGCCTCGCGCGGCCGTGCTTACCGGTAGTTCACGAACTGCAGGGCGAAGTCGAAGTCCTGCCCCTTGAGGAGCGCCTGTACGGCCTGCAGGTCGTCACGGCTCTTGGAGCTGACCCGCAGCTCGTCGCCCTGGACCTGCGCCTTGACGCCCTTCGGGCCCTCATCACGGATGATCTTGGCGACCTTCTTCGCGTTCTCCTGGGAGATGCCCTCCTCGATCGAGGCGAAGATCTTGTACTCCTTGCCGGAGAGCTGCGGCTCGCCGGCGTCGAGCGCCTTCAGCGAGATGCCGCGCTTGACCAGCTTGGACTCGAAGACATCGAGGATCGCCTTGACCCGCTCCTCGCCGCTCGCCTCCATCAGGATCTTCTCCCCGGACCACGAGATCGAGGCGCCGGTGCCCTTGAAGTCGTAGCGCTGCGAGATCTCCTTGGCGGCCTGGTTGAGGGCGTTGTCGACCTCCTGCCGCTCGACCTTCGAGACGATGTCGAAACTGGAGTCGGCCATGTCCTGTGGCTCCTTGTATCGGGGTCTGCGTACTCAGCGGATACACGGCCCGCCTGACGCCGGCCGCATCCGCAAAGCCTAGCCACAGCCCCCGCGAGGAGCGCTGATCAATCAGGTGGCGAAGCACCCCTGTGCATCAGGTATCGTTTACGTCGTTGCCACGGAGCGCCGCGCGAGCGGAGTGAGGCAGCAAACCCGGCGGTGTGCCCGAGCGGCCAAAGGGAGCAGACTGTAAATCTGCCGGCTCAGCCTTCCCAGGTTCGAATCCTGGCGCCGCCACATGAAGGTAAACCCCCTCCGAACTGCGGAAACGCAGGGCGGAGGGGGTTTCTTCGTGTGCGGCGGGCGCAGAATGGTCAGCATGTCGTCCCGTCGCAGAAGCTGCCCGGAGTGCCGCCGTGAGATCGCCGTCGTCGGGGGACGGTTCGCCCGTCACGACCCGCCGGGGCCGCGTGCCTCGGGCGAGCTGGTCTCCTGCCCGGGCTCCCGCAGGCAGGCGCCGCTGGGTGCCGCGCAGCCCGCTCTCGACGGCTACGCGGTCCCCGAGACTCCGGGGCAGCTTCCGCTCTTCTGAACGGCCCCAGGGCGCTCAGGGCGCCTCCACACGGCCTCGGGCGCCTTCAGGCACCCCCAGGGCCCCCAGGCGCCTCCTGGCATCCGACCCGCGGCGGGAGGGCCCGATGCGGTGCCTCAGTTGCCCGCGATCGACTTGACCGCCACCGACACCGGCACCGAGCCGCTCACCAGCTCCAGCGTCAGGCCCGCCGTCGCCGACGTCTCCAGGAGTTCCGCCAGCACCGCGGCGACGTCGTCCCGCGGGACGGGCCCACGGCCCGTCAAGGCCTCCAGGCGCACGAGGCCCGTGCCCGCGTCGTCCGTCAGCATCCCGGGACGCAGGATCGTCCAGTCGAGGCCCGCACGCGCGCGTACGTTGGCGTCCGCCTCGCCCTTGGCCCTCAGGTAGGCGTCGAAGACCTCGTCGCCCCGGTGCTCCGGGTCGGCGCCCATGGACGACACGACGATGTACCGCCGCACGCCCGCGCGTTCCGCCGCGTCCGCGAAGAGCACGGCCGCCCCGCGGTCCACGGTGTCCTTGCGGTCGGCGCCGCTGCCCGGACCCGCGCCCGCCGCGAAGACGGCCGCGTCGGCCCCGCGCAGCCGGTCCGCGACCTCGTCGACCGAGGCCGACTCCAGGTCGCACAGGACCGGTTCGGCGCCGGCCGCGCGGAGGTCGTCCCCCTGCCCGGCGTCGCGGATCAGCCCGGCGACCTCGTCACCGCGCGCGGCGAGCAGCCGCTCAAGCCGCAGCGCGATCTGACCGTGTCCTCCAGCGATGACAATGCGCATGCTTCCGACCGTACGGCAGCGTGGCCGGGATCGCCGTGCACGCCCGCCCCGGCCCGCGCGTCCCCGCCCCGCGGAAGCCGCTCAGGACGTCTCGCCACCCCTGGACCGTCCCGGCTCGTTCCCCGTCCCCTGGGCGCGCCCCTGGCGCGGCAGGTCCAGGGCCACGGCCGCCGCCGAGTCGCAGTACTCCCGTACCGCGCTGGTCCGCGCCACCACGCGCCCCCGGTGCACCACGACACGGCTGTACGCGAGCGAGAGCGCCCCCGCCAGGCGGGCCCCCCGCACCGCGAGCAGTTCGGCGGGGAAGCCCGCCTCGACCCGCACCTCCGGCAGGCCCATGGCCGCCCGCGCCGCCCCGCTCACCGCGTCGTAGGCGTCCTCGGGGCGCAGTCCGTACCGCGAGGCCAGCAGGTAGGCGGCCTCCAGCGGGTCCCCTCGGCCCACGGTGTTCGACGCGTCACGCATGGCCCCGCTGCCCGCGGCGACCCGCACCCCCGCCGCGCGCAGCAGCCGCACGGGGGCCTCGCCGTGCCGTTCGGAGTTCGCGCATCCGCCCTGCGGCAGGCAGACCACCGTCACACCGGCCGCGGCGAGCTGCTCGGCGGTGCGGGACGCCACGTCCCTCGGCAGCCGGCCGAGCCCGCCGCAGGGGCCCACCGTGACGCCGGCACGCAGGCCGCCCGCCATGGCGGCCAGCCGGCCGAGGCGGGCGGGGTCGGCGCCGTCCGTGTGGAGGTCGACGGGGCAGCCGTGCTCGGCGGCGAGTTCGAGGACCGCCTCCGCGTACCCGGTCGGATCGGGGTCGAGATCCGGACAACCGCCCACTACGGAGGCGCCCATCTTCACCGCGTCCCGCAGCATCGCGAGCCCGTCGGCCCCCGCGACGCCGGTCAGCAGCCGCGGCACCGCGACCGCCGCCAGGTCGACGAGGCCCCGCAGGGAACGCCGCGCCTGGAGCACGGCCTCCATCGGGCCGAGCCCCTGGACGTCGCCGATGCGCACATGGGACCGCAGGGCGGTCGCGCCGTGCCCGAGCTGCAGCAGGGCGGCCTCGGTGGCGCGGCGCTGCACGTCGGGCACGTCGTACGAGACGGGGCCCGGCACCTCGGCGGAGAGCGCCGTGTCGCCGTGCGCGTGCGGCTCGGCGGCGGCCGGCAGCAGGAGGTAGCCGCCGAGGTCCACGCGCGTGCCGTGCGCGGTCAGGCTGCCGGCCGTGCCGACCGCCTCGATGTGCCCGCCACCGAGCCGGACGTCCACCGTGCGTCCGTCGGTGAGCCGGGCACCGCAGAGCAGCAGGGAGCCGGAGTCGGCCGCCGGGTCCGGGCCGAACGGGCCAGGGGAGCCGGAGGAGTGGGGCTGCTGCGGCTGGCTGTCGGGCATCGCACTCCTGGGGTCGTGGCGGCTGCTGTGGATTCGGGTGGCTGCTGTGGATGCGGGGGCGTCAAGATCACGCAGCGTGTGCCGAGCCTAGGACGGCGGCAGGTCCGCTTCGAGGAGGAGCGCAATAGTCGTACCGGTGTGGTGCGACGGTACGGATGAGGCGTTCAGGGGCTCCTGAGCCGACTCCCCGGATGGCGGCGGAGAGCCGCCGGGAATCGGATTTGGGCGATCGGCGGCCGACCGTGTAATGTCTTCATCGCTCGCCCCAATAGCTCAGTCGGTAGAGCGTCTCCATGGTAAGGAGAAGGTCTGCGGTTCGATTCCGCATTGGGGCTCTGATGTCGAGTGATCCTCGCTTTCGGGCGAGGGGATCCGGCATCGCAGCGGTGTAGCTCAGTCGGTAGAGCAAGCGGCTCATAATCGCTGTGTCACCGGTTCAAGTCCGGTCACCGCTACTGCTGGTAGCCGATTGTGGGGTCGGTCCTTCGATCGGCTACTCTTGTATGCGTTCATCCGTCCATCCGTCCGTCAAGGAGCACTCACGTGGCTGCCACCGACGTCCGCCCGAAGATCACGCTGGCCTGCGTGGAGTGCAAGGAGCGGAACTACATCACCAAGAAGAACCGGCGTAACAACCCGGACCGTCTTGAGATGAAGAAGCACTGCCCGCGCTGCAACGCGCACACTGCGCACCGCGAAACGCGCTAAACACAGGCTCGCACCCGAGGCCGTCCCCGATTGTGGGGGCGGCCTCGTGTCGTTCACTCAACCAACCACAGGAGGTACCGAGTCCATGGCGCTCGACCAGTCCTTCGTGGGGCGGTCCTATCCGCCCACCGATCCTTATGAGGTCGGCCGGGAGAAGATCCGCGAGTTCGCCGAGGCGGTGGGCGACGCCAATCCCGCGTACACCGACGCGAAGGCCGCCGAGGCGCTCGGTCACCCCGATGTGATCGCTCCGCCGACTTTTGTGTTCGCGATCACTTTCAAGGCCGCGGGCCAGGTAATCGAGGACCCGCAGCTCGGGCTCGATTACAGCCGGGTGGTGCATGGCGACCAGAAGTTCGCCTATACCCGCCCGGTGCGCGCGGGCGACAGGCTTTCGGTCACGTCGACCATCGAGAACATCAAGACGCTCGCGGGCAACGAGATCATCGACATTCGCGGCGAGGTCCACGACGAGGCCGGCGAGCATGTGATGACCGCCTGGACCAAGCTCGTCGCGCGCGCGGCGGAGCCCGCGGAAGAGGGGGCCTGAGGCGATGACGGCGAAGATTTCCTACGGTGACGTCGAGGTCGGCACCGAGCTGCCGCCGCAGAGCTTCCCCGTGACGCGCGCCACACTCGTGCGGTACGCGGGGGCGTCAGGGGACTTCAACCCGATCCACTGGAACGAGAAGTTCGCGGTCGAGGTCGGTCTCCCCGACGTCATCGCGCACGGCATGTTCACCATGGCCGAGGCGATCCGTGTGGTGACCGACTGGGTGGGCGACCCCGGGGCGATCGTCGAGTACGGCGTGCGCTTCACCAAGCCCGTCATCGTCCCCAACGACGACCAGGGCGCCACCATCGAGGTCAGCGCCAAGGTCGCGGAGAAGCTGGACGGCAACCGCGTCCGGGTCGACCTCCTCGCGCGGAGCGCGGGTCTGAAGGTCCTCGGCATGTCGCGGGCGGTCGTGCAGCTGGCCTGACGGCCGGGGCCCAGCGGCGGTCACGGTCCTCCGCGCAGCTGCGGGTAAGGGGCGTTCTCCATAGAGAGCGCCCCTTACGCGATCTCGTACTCTTGAGCACGTGCAGGAACTCCATGACGCCCCGCTCGCCCCGCTGACGACCTTCCGTCTCGGCGGCCCCGCGACCCGCCTGATCACCGCGACGACCGACGCCGAAGTGGTCGAAGCCGTCCGTGAAGCCGACGCATCCGGAACCCCGCTGCTGCTCATCGGCGGTGGCTCGAACCTGGTCATCGGTGACAAGGGCTTCGACGGCACCGCCCTGCGCATCGCCACCAAGGGCTTCGAACTCGACGGCACGAGGCTTGAGCTGGCCGCGGGCGAAGTCTGGACGGACGCGGTCGAGCGCACCGTGGACGCCGGTCTCGCGGGCATCGAGTGCCTGGCCGGAATCCCCGGCTCCGCCGGCGCGACGCCGATCCAGAACGTGGGGGCGTACGGCCAGGAGGTCTCGTCGACGATCACCGAAGTGATCGCTTACGACCGGAAGGCCCATGAGACGGTCGTGATTCCGAACGCCGAGTGCGACTTCTCGTACCGGCACAGCCGCTTCAAGGCCGAAGCCGACCGTTACGTGGTCCTGCGGGTCCGCTTCGAGCTTGAGGACGCGGGCGGGATGAGCGCCCCCCTCAAGTACCCGGAGACGGCACGCGCGCTCGGCGTGGAGGCGGGCGACCGGGTGCCCGCGGCGGCGGCGAGGGAGACCGTCCTGAAGCTGCGGGCGGGCAAGGGCATGGTGCTCGACCCCGAGGACCACGACAGCTGGTCGGCCGGGTCGTTCTTCACCAACCCGATCCTCACCGAGGAGCAGTTCGCCGCGTTCCACGCGCGCGTGGCGGACCGCCTCGGCCCGGACGTCACGCCGCCCGGCTTCCCGGCCGGCGACGGGCGCGTGAAGACCTCCGCCGCCTGGCTCATCGACAAGGCGGGCTTCACCAAGGGCTACGGAGAGGGCCGGGCGCGCATCTCCACCAAGCACACCCTGGCCCTCACCAACCGCGGCGGAGCGACCACCGAGGACCTCCTGGCGCTGGCCCGCGAGGTCGTCGCCGGGGTCCGGGACGCCTTCGGGATCACGCTGGTCAACGAGCCCGTGACGGTGGGCGTCAGCCTGTAGGGCGGGCGACCGGGCCCGGTACCGGGCTCAGTACGCCACCCCGACCCCCTGCTTCACCGTCGCCGGGTCGCCCACCATCGCCAGCATGGCGTGCGCGACATCGGCCCGGCCGATGAAGCGCCCCTGGCGCGGGGTGCCGCCGACGACCTTGCGGTAGGTGCCCGTCACGGGCTTGTCCTGGAGCCTCGGCGGCCGGACCGTCGTCCAGTCCGCGGCGCTGCGGGCCAGCTCGGCCTCCATGGCCCGCAGATCGTCGTAGACGCCCTTGAAGACCGCGCCGACCAGCGTGAGCATCGCCCGGTCGGCGAGCGGCTGCCGGACCGCGGGCGGGCCGACGGGGGCGGCGCTGACCACGAGAATCCTGCGCACCGCCTCGGCGTCCATCGCCCGCAGGACGGACCGCGTGAGCCTGGTGGCGACCCCGGCGTCCGCGCGCCCGCGCGCGCCCAGCCCGGACAGGACCGCGTCCCGCCCCGCCACCGCCGCACGGAGCGCCTCGGGGTCCGCGAGGTCGGCCGGGAACACCTCCAAACCCGCTCCCTCGGCCGTGAGCCGGGCGGGGTCGCGCACCACGGCCGTGACCCGGTGCCCCGCCGTGAGGGCCTGCCTGACGATCTCTCCGCCGACACCGCCGGTCGCACCGAACACCGTGAGCTTCATGGCTCGTCCTCCCCGAGTGGGTACGTGTGGGGTGAATACCGGGTGGGTAAGTATTCACTCACCCCTAGGGTGGGTAAGCACTCACTCACTCGTCAAGTCTGGTTGGACGACACATGCAGCAGAAGCCCACCCGGGCCCGCATCCTGGACGCCGCACACGACCTGATGCTGACTCTCGGCCTCTCCCGCGCCACCACCAAGGAGATCGCCAGGGCAGCCGGCTGCTCCGAGGCCGCGCTCTACAAGCATTTCGCGAACAAGGAGGAGCTCTTCGTGAGCGTCCTCCAGGAGCGGCTGCCCGGGCTCGGCCCGCTGCTGCAGCGCCTCACCGAGGAGCCGGGGGAGCGCACCGTGGAGGAGAACCTCACCGAGATCGCCCGCCTGGCCACCGGTTTCTACGCCGAGAGCTTCCCCATCGCCGCGTCCCTGTACGCCGAGACCAAGCTCAAGCGCCGCCATGAGGACGCGCTCCAGAAGATGGGCAAGGGACCCCACGTCCCCATCGAGGCCCTGGACGGCTACCTCCGCGCCGAGCGCGACGCCGGCCGCATCGCCCCCGGCGCCGACACCTTCGCGGCCGCCTCACTGCTCCTCGGCGCCTGCGCGCAGCGCGCCTTCGCCTACGACGCCGTGCTCGGCAAGCGTCCGCCGCAGTCCGCCGAGGAGTTCGCCGCGGCCCTCGCGCGCACCCTCCTCGCCGGCATCAGCCGCTGAGCCACGCGTCGATCCCGGCCAGCAGCCGCTCCCGCACGTCCGCGGGCGCGGCCGAGCCGCGGACCGACTGCCGGGCCAGCTCGGCGAGCTCGGCGTCGTCGAAGCCGTGGTGCTCGCGCGCGATCTCGTACTGGGCGGCGAGCCGCGAACCGAAGAGCAGCGGGTCGTCCGCGCCCAGCGCCATCGGCACCCCGGCGTCGAAGAGGGTCCGCAGCGGCACGTCCTCGGGCTTCTCGTAGACGCCGAGGGCGACGTTGGACGCCGGGCAGACCTCGCACGTCACGCCGCGGTCCGCGAGCCGCTTCAGGAGCCGCGGGTCCTCGGCGGCCCGCACCCCGTGACCGATCCGCGCCGCGTGCAGGTCGTCGAGGCAGTCCCGCACCGAAGCGGGTCCCGTCAGCTCGCCGCCGTGCGGTGCCGCGAGGAGCCCGCCCTCCCGCGCGATGGCGAAGGCCCGGTCGAAGTCGCGTGCCATGCCGCGGCGTTCGTCGTTGGAGAGCCCGAAGCCGACGATGCCGCGGTCGGCGTACCGCACCGCGAGCCGCGCCAGCGTGCGGGCGTCCAGAGGGTGCTTCATGCGGTTCGCGGCGACCAGGACGCGCATCCCGAGGCCCGTCTCCCGCGAGGCGTCCTCGACCGAGTCCAGGATGATCTCCAGGGCCGGGATCAGACCGCCGAGCCGCGGCGCGTACGAGGTCGGGTCGACCTGGATCTCCAGCCACCCCGAGCCGTCCCGCAGATCCTCCTCCGCGGCCTCGCGCACCAGGCGCCGGATGTCCTCCGGCTCACGCAGGCAGGAGCGCGCGGCGTCGTAGAGCCGCTGGAAGCGGAACCAGCCGCGCTCGTCGGTGGCCCGCAGCTTCGGCGGTTCGGCGCCGGTCAGCGCGTCCGGGAGGCGCACCCCGTACTTGTCGGCCAGGTCCAGCAGGGTCGCGGGCCGCATCGATCCGGTGAAGTGCAGGTGCAGATGGGCCTTGGGCAGCTCTCTTACGTCTCGTACACGCTCCATTGGAGGATCTTGCCGTACGCGCGGCGTGTCCCGGAAGCGGCTTCCACCTTCGTGCCCTTGCCCGAACGGAGGAGCGGGCCGCCCCTCCGCAGGAGAGACGGCCCGCACACGCGCGTGGAGCGCGATTCCCGCGAGGCGGGTCAATACACCTAGTCGCGCGCCTCGGCCAGCAGCTTCTGGACGCGCGACACGCCCTCGACGAGGTCCTCGTCACCGAGCGCGTACGACAGGCGCAGGTAGCCCGGCGTCCCGAAGGCCTCGCCGGGGACCACCGCGACCTCGGCCTCCTCCAGGATCAGCGCGGCGAGCTCGACGGAGTCCCGCGGGCGCTTGCCGCGGATCTCCTTGCCGATCAGGCCCTTCACCGAGGGGTAGGCGTAGAAGGCGCCCTCGGGCTCGGGGCAGACCACGCCCTCGATGTCGTTGAGCATCCGCACGATGGTCTTGCGGCGCCGGTCGAAGGCCTCGCGCATCGCGTCGACGGCCTCCAGGTCCCCCGAGACCGCGGCGAGGGCGGCGGCCTGGGCGACGTTGGAGACGTTCGACGTGGCGTGCGACTGGAGGTTCGTCGCGGCCTTCACGACGTCCTTCGGGCCGATGATCCAGCCGACCCGCCAGCCGGTCATCGCGTACGTCTTGGCGACGCCGTTGACCACGACGCACTTGTCGCGCAGCTCGGGCAGGAGCGCGGGGAGCGAGGTGAACTTCGCGTCTCCGTAGACGAGGTGCTCGTAGATCTCGTCGGTCATGACCCACAGGCCGTGCTCGACGGCCCAGCGGCCGATCGCCTCGGCGTCGGCCTCGCTGTAGACGGCACCCGTGGGGTTCGACGGCGACACGAAGAGCACCATCTTGGTGCGCTCGGTGCGGGCGGCCTCCAGCTGCTCGACCGAGACGCGGTAGCCGGTGGTCTCGTCGGCGACGACCGGGACCGGGACACCGCCGGCGAGACGGATCGACTCCGGGTACGTCGTCCAGTACGGGGCCGGGACGATGACCTCGTCACCCGGGTCGAGGATCGCGGCGAACGCCTCGTAGATGGCCTGCTTGCCGCCGTTGGTGACGAGGATCTGCGCGGGGTCCACCTCGTACCCCGAGTCGCGCAGGGTCTTCGCGGCGATCGCGGCCTTGAGCTCGGGGAGGCCCCCGGCCGGCGTGTAGCGGTGGAACTTCGGGTTCCTGCAGGCCTCGACGGCCGCCTCGACGATGTAGTCAGGAGTGGGGAAGTCGGGCTCACCCGCGCCGAAGCCGATCACCGGACGCCCGGCGGCCTTGAGGGCCTTGGCCTTGGCGTCGACGGCGAGGGTCGCGGACTCGGAGATCGCGCCGATGCGCGCGGACACCCGGCGCTCGGTCGGAGAAGTTGCAGCGCTCATGACCCCATCGTTCCAGACCCGAAACGGGCCCGGTGCGGGGGTTTCCCGGAGCATCGCCACCGATTCTGTTCGACGGAGCGCCGCGGACCACGTACACTCACTGCTCGTTGGCCCTCACCGGCCGCACCCTCTCGACGCACTCCGTGCACATGGGCGGATGCGGTAGGTTGGGGGAAATCAAAGGGTCGTAGCTCAATTGGTAGAGCACTGGTCTCCAAAACCAGCGGTTGGGGGTTCAAGTCCCTCCGGCCCTGCTACACACTCCTTCGCCAGGATGTGTGCGCATGTACGTACTGCAATGCACCGCCGTGCGGCTCAACCGGGCGCGGCACGGCCACGACCCGGAATCAGGTGAGGACGAGTGACGGACGCCGTGGGCTCCATCGACAAGCCTGATGCCCAGGACGAGGCGGCGGAGTCCAAGAGGAAGGCCCGCAAGGGCGGCAAGCGCGGCAAGAAGGGCCCCTTCGGCCGTCTCGCGCTCTTCTACCGCCAGATCATCGCGGAGCTCCGCAAGGTCGTCTGGCCGACTCGCAGTCAGCTCACGACCTACACCACAGTGGTGATTGTCTTCGTCGTCATCATGATCGGTCTCGTGACCGTGATTGACTATGGCTTCAGCCACGCTGTCAAGTACATCTTCGGCTGAGCCGAGAGCGAAGGGCGCCGTTCCCGGCGCCCCTATTCGCGTGTTCCACCCATGTATCCAGGAAGAAGCAGCCACCGTGTCTGACCCGAACCTGAACGACGCCATTGAGCCTCGCGGCGGGCAGGATGCCGAGTCCGTCGAGGACGAGCTCGACATCGTCGAGGCGGCGGACGCCGAGGAGCCGGATCAGGCCGAGGCGGCCGACGCCGCCGCTGGCGACGCCGCCGAAGAGGCCGCCGTCCACCTGGAGGGTGACGCGGAGGCCGCTGCCGAGTCCGACGAGGACGCGGGCGCGGACGCCGAGGCGGACACCGCCGACGAGGACACCGCCGACGAGGACGCCGCCGACGAGGAGACCGTCGAAGAGGAGTCCGAGCCGGTCGACCCGATCGCCGCCCTGCGCGAGGAGCTCCGCACCCTCCCCGGCGAGTGGTACGTCATCCACACGTACGCCGGTTACGAGAACCGCGTGAAGACCAACCTTGAGCAGCGCGCCGTCTCGCTCAACGTCGAGGACTTCATCTTCCAGGCCGAGGTGCCGCAGGAAGAGGTCGCCCAGATCAAGAACGGCGAGCGCAAGACCATCCGCCAGAACAAGCTCCCCGGCTACGTGCTGGTGCGCATGGACCTGACGAACGAGTCCTGGGGCGTCGTCCGCAACACCCCCGGCGTCACCGGCTTCGTGGGCAACGCCTACGACCCGTACCCGCTGACCCTGGACGAGATCGTCAAGATGCTCGCCCCCGAGGCCGAGGAGAAGGCCGCCCGCGAGGCCGCCGAGGCCGAGGGCAAGCCGGCTCCGGCCCGCAAGGTCGAGGTCCAGGTGCTCGACTTCGAGGTGGGCGACTCGGTCACCGTCACCGACGGTCCGTTCGCGACGCTGCAGGCGACGATCAACGAGATCAACGCCGACTCGAAGAAGGTCAAGGGCCTCGTCGAGATCTTCGGCCGCGAGACCCCGGTCGAGCTGAGCTTCGACCAGATCCAGAAGAACTGATCCACGAGGTCCCCGCGACCTCTGGAACATACGCCTCCGACCAGGTCAGACGGGCTGCGAAAGCCGGTCTGACCTGCTCGGTTTTTAGCTGCACGACCATACCCGTTATCGTTGTGCGGTATGCCTCCATCCGGATGACCGGACGGTTGGCTGAAAACTCTCACTAGGACCCGGAGAGAGCAATGCCTCCCAAGAAGAAGAAGGTCACGGGGCTCATCAAGCTCCAGATCCAGGCCGGCGCCGCCAACCCGGCTCCGCCGGTCGGCCCCGCGCTGGGCCAGCACGGCGTCAACATCATGGAGTTCTGCAAGGCCTACAACGCCGCGACCGAGTCGCAGCGTGGCTGGGTGATCCCGGTGGAGATCACGGTTTACGAGGACCGCTCCTTCACCTTCATCACCAAGACGCCGCCGGCCGCCAAGATGATCCTGAAGGCCGCTGGTGTCGAGAAGGGCTCCGGCGAGCCCCACAAGACCAAGGTCGCCAAGGTCACCGAGGCGCAGATCCGCGAGATCGCGCAGACCAAGATGGAAGACCTCAACGCCAACGACCTGGACGCCGCGTCGAAGATCATCGCCGGCACCGCCCGTTCCATGGGCATCACGGTCGAGGGCTGAGACCCTTCCCCGTCCGGCCGTTCTCGGTCTGACCTTTCTCAGTGGCAGGGCCAAGCGCTGGCCCGCACCACGACTCCATACCTGAACCAACACAGGAGCAGAAGTGAAGCGCAGCAAGACTCTCCGCGCTGCGGACGCCAAGATCGACCGGGAGAAGCTGTACGCCCCGCTCGAGGCCGTCCGTCTCGCCAAGGAGACCTCCTCGACCAAGTTCGACGGCACCGTCGAGGTCGCCATGCGCCTGGGTGTCGACCCGCGCAAGGCCGACCAGATGGTCCGCGGCACCGTGAACCTCCCGCACGGCACCGGCAAGACCGCCCGGGTCCTGGTCTTCGCGACCGGTGACCGTGCTGCGGCCGCGGAAGCCGCTGGAGCCGACATCGTCGGCGCCGACGAGCTCATCGACGAGGTCGCGAAGGGCCGCCTGGACTTCGACGCCGTCGTCGCCACCCCGGACCTCATGGGCAAGGTCGGCCGCCTCGGCCGCGTGCTCGGTCCGCGTGGTCTGATGCCGAACCCGAAGACCGGCACCGTGACCCCCGATGTCGTGAAGGCTGTCAACGACATCAAGGGCGGCAAGATCGAGTTCCGCGTCGACAAGCACTCGAACCTGCACTTCATCATCGGCAAGGTGTCCTTCGACGACACCAAGCTGGTGGAGAACTACGCCGCGGCCCTGGAGGAGATCCTCCGTCTGAAGCCGTCGGCCGCCAAGGGCCGCTACATCAAGAAGGCCGCCATCGCCACCACGATGGGCCCCGGCATCCCGCTGGACTCGAACCGCACCCGCAACCTCCTCGTCGAGGAGGACCCGGCCGCCGTCTGATCCTGACGGCAGCCGCGTCGCGCACGCGTTCTGTGGACGGGCCCCGCAACCTTTCGAGGTGCGGGGCCCGTCCTGTTTGCGTACGGACACACGGATGCACGGACCCACGGGCCCACGGATGTACGGGCACACGCGTGTGCGGGCATACGGATACGTGTGTCAGAGGCTTGCGCTAGCGTGCGGGTCGTCGAACGAGCCAAGGGGTGGGACTGCATGAACAGCACGACGTTGCGGCGTACGGGTCTCTCGATCGCGGTGGCCGCCGCGCTGACGGGCCTGACGGCCTGCGGCTCGGGCGGCTCGGGCGGTTCTTCCGGCAAGGCCGACGGCGGCGGCGAGGACGGCATCAAGGTCAGCCCCATCGCCGCCCTGCGCACGGTGGAGAAGTCGACCGACAAGGCGGACACGGCCCGCGTCGACGGCTCGACCACCATGGGCTCGCTCACGTCCATGGACATGAAGGGCGTCATGGGCTGGTCGGACGGCATCACGGGGAACGTGACGGTGACGTTCACCGGCGGCTCCCAGGCCCAGCAGATGAAGCAGCTCGGCCAGACGAAGCTCGACTACCGCTATCTGAAGAACGGCTTCTACGCGAACATGGGCGACCGTTTCGCGGCGGAGGCCGGCGGCGGCAAGCACTGGCTGGAGTACGACTACGACACGCTGGCCGAGATGAGCGGCGCCGCGGGCGAGGCCTTCCAGGACCAGATGCAGAACACCACGCCGAACCAGTCGGTGAAGATGCTGCTGGCCTCGGGCGACGTGAAGCGCGTGGGCGAGGAGGAGGTCCGCGGCACCAGGACGACCCACTACTCCGGCAAGGTCGACATCGCGGACTTCACCGCCAAGAACGCGGACCTGGACGCGGACCAGATGTCCGAGCTGAAGAAGCAGTTCCAGCAGGCGGGCATGGACACCGAGACGATCGACATCTGGGTCAACGACGACGACCTCCTCGTCAAGAAGACCGAGAAGGCCGACACGAAGAACGGCCCCTTCTCGCAGACGGCCTACTACAGCGACTACGGCACGCCGCTCTCCGTCGAGAAGCCCCCGGCCTCGGACACCATGAGCTTCAAGGACCTGCTGGCCAAGCAGCGGCCCGCGGCCTAGGGGTTTTATCCGGCGGCTCGCCGTCCCGCCCCTCGGGTACTCTCGGCAGTCAGTGAACGCGTCGATCATGTGTTCAAAAGACGTTCAGAGTGTTCTCAGGGGTGGGGTCATGACTGCTGTTGTCGTACGGGGAAACCGGGGCCGCAAGAGGGTGGCGGGCGCCGTGTTCGCCACCGCGCTGCTCTGTACCGGCGCCGTCGCCTGTGGCGGCTCGGGCGGCGAGGGGGACAAGGGCGACAAGGCCGCCGGGGGCATCCAGTCCTCGTCGCAGGTCACCGAGGTCATCACGGCGGCCTACAAGAAGACGACGGCCGCCAAGTCCGCCAAGGTCCGGATGACGATGTCCACGCCGCCCGGCAAGATGGGCAAGGCCATGGGCGGCGCGGGCGAGATGAAGATGTCCGGCGTCATGGGCTGGGACCCCACCGTCATGGATATGACGATGTCGGGCTCCGCGCTCACCGAGGGTGACCCCGACGCTCCGGAGAAGATCCGGATGCTCATGCAGGACGACGTCATCTACATGGACATGGGCGCCGCCGCGGCCAAGGACATGGACGGCAAGCGCTGGATGAAGATGGACCTCGGCGCCATCGCCGAGCAGTCCGGCGACGAGAAGCTCATGAAGCAGATGACCGGCAGCCTGGACAGCCTGAACCAGGACCCGGCGCGGCAGCTCGCGATGCTCCTTGAGTCCCCGAACCTCAAGCACGTGGGCTCCGCCGACGTCGACGGGGCGAAGGCCCAGCGCTACAAGGGCCGTCTCACCGTCAAGGAGATGATGGAGACGAACGACGCCCTCGACGACGTGCTCAGCAAGAGCGAGAAGGACCAGCTCTTCAAGAACATCGAGAAGACGGGCATCAAGGGCTACGACACCGAGGTCTGGGTCAACGAGGACGACTACCCGGTCCGCATGGACATCGACATCAAGACGCCCGAGGGCACGGTCAAGACGTCCCAGACGTTCTCCGACTACGGGACCGCCGCGAAGGTGACCGCCCCGCCGGCCGGTGAGACGTTCGACCTGATGGAGATGTTCAAGGAGCTCGGGAAGCTCGGCGAGGGGGACACCTCCGACACGGACGCCCTGGGCCTTGACAGCGGCGCCTGACCCGATTTGCCTGACGCGGACCCGTTCGCGTACGCTGCCACAGAAGCCAAAGACCGCTGGTCGTTGCCGTGCTCTCGCAAGAGGGTGCGGCGGCCGAAGGATCCGCTGAGACGGCGGACGACCCGCGCAGGTGACCGTGGAAGTGCTCCTGGACCGATTCCGGTCCGGTCGAGCTCACGCCCCGTGCGCCTGCGCCGGGGCGTTTCGTTTTGTCGGCCCCTTCTGAGCGGTCCTCATCACCCGGAAGGAGGCCGACGCTCTATGCCGACGCCCGACAAGGCTGCCGCGGTAGCCGAGCTCACGGACAAGTTCCGCAGCTCGAACGCCGCCGTGCTGACCGAGTACCGGGGTCTCACCGTGGCCCAGCTCAAGCAGCTGCGCCGTTCCCTCGGTGAAAACTCCGAGTACGCCGTGGTGAAGAACACGCTGACCAAGATCGCGGCCAACGAGGCCGGGATCAACACGCTGGACGACCTGTTCACGGGTCCGACGGCGGTTGCCTTCGTCACCGGTGACCCGGTGGAGTCGGCGAAGGGTCTTCGTGACTTCGCCAAGGACAACCCGAACCTCGTCATCAAGGGCGGTGTCCTTGACGGCAAGGCGCTGTCCGCCGACGAGTTCAAGAAGCTCGCGGACCTCGAGTCCCGCGAGGTTCTGCTCGCCAAGCTGGCGGGCGCCATGAAGGGCAAGCAGTCCCAGGCTGCCGCGCTCTTCCAGGCGCTTCCCTCGAAGTTCGTCCGCACCGCGGAGGCGCTTCGTGCCAAGAAGGCCGAGCAGGGCGGTGCCGAGTAATTCGGCTCGCACACTGACCGCCGCCTAGCGCGACGGTCACAGCGGGCCCAACGTACGCCCGCCTCCATGTACACACGGCACCAGCCGAATTAGTGGAAGGACGCCATCATGGCGAAGCTGTCCCAGGACGACCTGCTCGCGCAGTTCGAAGAGATGACCCTCATCGAGCTCTCCGAGTTCGTGAAGGCCTTCGAGGAGAAGTTCGACGTCACCGCTGCCGCTCCGGTCGCCGTCGCCGCTGGTGGCGCCGCTGCCGCCCCGGCCGAGGCCGAGGCCGAGCAGGACGAGTTCGACGTCATCCTCACCGGCGCCGGCGACAAGAAGATCCAGGTCATCAAGGTCGTGCGTGAGCTGACCTCGCTGGGCCTGAAGGAGGCCAAGGACCTCGTCGACGGCACCCCGAAGCCGGTCCTCGAGAAGGTCGCCAAGGACGCCGCTGAGAAGGCCGCTGAGGCCCTCAAGGGCGCCGGCGCCTCCGTCGAGGTCAAGTGACCTCACGAGTCGTCTGACTCTCTTCCCCGTACGTAGGGCGGAAACGCTGTAACGCGCGGGTCGCCAAGGGCGATCACCCATGTGGGTGGTCGCCCTTCGGCGTTCCCGGACCGCCCTGAAGGTCGCCTTGCGATGTCGGTCGCGACGAGTATGGTGATCTTCGTTGTGCCCCGGAACGGCCCGTGACGGTGATGTTCTCAGGGCCAAGTCGGGGCAAGGGGGCCTTGACGAACCGCACGCAGCGCGCAATTCTCAGGACGCGTCGTCACAACGATCCGCATCCGAGGCATGGATCGGCGGCGAAGAGGGCAGTATCGATGTGCGTTGAGGACGTGGCTTGCAGCAGGGGTTGAGAACAACGAGGGTCTCCCAGAACCCGCACTGGACATCAGTGGGCCGACTGGCTACACTGACCCTTTGCGCTGCCTGTTAGCTGCCTCCTGCCCGTCACCAGGGGCATGCCCATGCTTGAGCACCGTGGACCGAATCTTCCCTGACCTGGCCGAACAGCCAGATCAGGAGGGTCTGTCCCTGTGTCCGGCTTGGGACCGGTACGCGCGTAGTGAGTCCGAGCCCTCGGAAGGACCCCCTCTTGGCCGCCTCGCGCACTGCCTCGACCGCGAATACGAACAACGGCGCAAGCACCGCCCCGCTGCGCATCTCCTTTGCAAAGATCAAGGAGCCCCTCGAGGTTCCGAACCTTCTTGCGCTGCAGACCGAGAGCTTTGACTGGCTGCTCGGCAATGACGCGTGGAAGGCTCGTGTCGAGGCGGCTCTGGAAAGCGGACAGGACGTCCCCACCAAGTCCGGTCTGGAGGAGATCTTCGAGGAGATCTCCCCGATCGAGGACTTCTCCGGGTCGATGTCCCTGACGTTCCGCGACCACCGTTTCGAGCCTCCGAAGAACTCGATCGACGAGTGCAAGGAGCGCGACTTCACGTTCGCCGCCCCGCTCTTCGTCACCGCCGAGTTCACCAACAACGAGACCGGCGAGATCAAGTCCCAGACGGTCTTCATGGGCGACTTCCCGCTCATGACCAACAAGGGCACCTTCGTCATCAACGGCACCGAGCGTGTCGTCGTGTCGCAGCTGGTCCGTTCGCCCGGCGTCTACTTCGATTCCTCGATCGACAAGACGTCCGACAAGGACATCTTCTCCGCCAAGATCATCCCGTCCCGGGGTGCCTGGCTGGAGATGGAGATCGACAAGCGCGACATGGTCGGTGTCCGCATCGACCGCAAGCGCAAGCAGTCGGTCACCGTTCTGCTCAAGGCCCTCGGTTGGACGACCGAGCAGATCCTTGAGGAGTTCGGCGAGTACGAGTCCATGCGCGCCACCCTGGAGAAGGACCACACCCAGGGGCAGGACGACGCGCTGCTCGACATCTACCGCAAGCTCCGTCCGGGCGAGCCGCCGACCCGTGAGGCCGCTCAGACCCTGCTGGAGAACCTCTACTTCAACCCCAAGCGCTACGACCTCGCGAAGGTCGGCCGCTACAAGGTCAACAAGAAGCTGGGTGCGGACGCTCCGCTCGACGCGGGCATCCTCACGGTCGAGGACATCATCGCCTCGATCAAGTACCTGGTGAAGCTGCACGCCGGTGAGACCGAGACCGTGGGCGACAGCGGCACGTCGATCGTCGTCGAGACCGACGACATCGACCACTTCGGCAACCGCCGTCTGCGCAACGTCGGCGAGCTCATCCAGAACCAGGTCCGCACGGGTCTGGCTCGTATGGAGCGCGTCGTCCGCGAGCGCATGACGACCCAGGACGTCGAGGCGATCACGCCGCAGACCCTGATCAACATCCGCCCGGTCGTGGCGTCGATCAAGGAATTCTTCGGCACCTCGCAGCTGTCGCAGTTCATGGACCAGAACAACCCGCTGTCGGGTCTGACGCACAAGCGTCGTCTCTCGGCGCTGGGTCCCGGTGGTCTGTCCCGTGAGCGGGCCGGCTTCGAGGTCCGTGACGTGCACCCGTCTCACTACGGCCGCATGTGCCCCATCGAGACGCCCGAAGGCCCGAACATCGGTCTGATCGGTTCGCTCGCCTCGTACGGCCGCGTCAACGCGTTCGGCTTCGTCGAGACGCCGTACCGCAAGGTCGTCGACGGCCAGGTCACCGACGACGTCGACTACCTCACGGCCGACGAGGAGGACCGCTTCGTCATCGCGCAGGCCAACGCGCCGCTGACGGACGACCTCCACTTCGCCGAGGCCCGCGTCCTGATCCGCCGCCGCGGCGGCGAGATCGACTACGTCCCCGGTGGCGACGTCGACTACATGGACGTCTCGCCGCGCCAGATGGTGTCGGTCGCGACCGCGATGATCCCCTTCCTGGAGCACGACGACGCCAACCGCGCGCTCATGGGCGCGAACATGATGCGTCAGGCCGTGCCGCTGATCACCGCCGAGGCCCCCCTCGTCGGCACCGGCATGGAGTACCGCTGCGCGGTCGACGCCGGTGACGTGATCAAGGCCGAGAAGGCCGGTGTGGTCCAGGAGGTCTCCGCGGACTACGTCACGGTCACCAACGACGACGGCACGTACACCACGTACCGCATCGCCAAGTTCTCCCGGTCGAACCAGGGCACCTCCGTCAACCAGAAGGTCGTCGTCGACGAGGGCGCCCGCGTGATCGAGGGCCAGGTCCTGGCCGACGGTCCCGCGACCGAAGAGGGCGAGATGGCCCTCGGCAAGAACCTGCTCGTGGCGTTCATGCCGTGGGAGGGCCACAACTACGAGGACGCGATCATCCTGTCGCAGCGCCTCGTGCAGGACGACGTCCTCTCCTCGATCCACATCGAGGAGCACGAGGTCGACGCCCGCGACACCAAGCTCGGCCCGGAGGAGATCACCCGGGACATCCCGAACGTCTCCGAGGAGGTCCTCGCCGACCTCGACGAGCGCGGCATCATCCGTATCGGTGCCGAGGTCGTCGCCGGCGACATCCTCGTCGGCAAGGTCACGCCCAAGGGCGAGACCGAGCTGACGCCGGAGGAGCGCCTGCTCCGCGCGATCTTCGGTGAGAAGGCGCGCGAGGTCCGTGACACCTCCCTGAAGGTGCCGCACGGCGAGATCGGCAAGGTCATCGGCGTCCGCGTCTTCGACCGCGAAGAGGGCGACGAGCTGCCGCCCGGCGTGAACCAGCTGGTCCGTG
The DNA here is from genome assembly GCF_040654435.1 of Streptomyces sp. NPDC050703. Classification (NCBI taxonomy): domain Bacteria; kingdom Bacillati; phylum Actinomycetota; class Actinomycetes; order Kitasatosporales; family Streptomycetaceae; genus Streptomyces; species Streptomyces sp. NPDC050703. The sequence goes on along the minus strand of NZ_JBFAHX010000004.1, from coordinate 164,507 downwards.
TCTACGTGGCGCAGAAGCGCAAGATCACGGACGGCGACAAGCTCGCCGGCCGCCACGGCAACAAGGGTGTCATCTCGAAGATCCTTCCGATCGAGGACATGCCGTTCCTTGAGGACGGAACTCCGGTCGACATCATCCTGAACCCGCTGGGTGTGCCGTCCCGAATGAACCCGGGACAGGTCCTGGAGATCCACCTCGGCTGGCTCGCCAGCCGCGGCTGGGACGTCTCCGGCCTCGCGGACGAGTGGGCGCAGCGCCTGCAGGCCATCGGCGCGGACAAGGTCGAGCCCGGCACGAACGTCGCCACCCCCGTCTTCGACGGTGCGCGTGAGGACGAGCTGGCCGGTCTGCTCCAGCACACGATCCCGAACCGCGACGGCGAGCGGATGGTCCTCCCGTCCGGCAAGGCGCAGCTGTTCGACGGCCGCTCCGGCGAGCCGTTCCCGGACCCGATCTCGGTCGGGTACATGTACATCCTCAAGCTGCACCACCTGGTCGACGACAAGCTCCACGCGCGTTCGACCGGTCCGTACTCGATGATCACCCAGCAGCCGCTGGGTGGTAAGGCCCAGTTCGGTGGCCAGCGCTTCGGTGAGATGGAGGTGTGGGCGCTGGAGGCATACGGCGCCGCGTACGCCCTCCAGGAGCTGCTGACGATCAAGTCCGACGACGTGACCGGCCGCGTGAAGGTCTACGAGGCGATCGTCAAGGGCGAGAACATCCCCGAGCCCGGTATCCCTGAGTCCTTCAAGGTGCTCATCAAGGAAATGCAGTCGCTCTGCCTCAACGTGGAGGTGCTGTCCTCGGACGGCATGTCCATCGAGATGCGCGACACCGACGAGGACGTCTTCCGCGCGGCGGAGGAGCTCGGTATCGACCTGTCCCGGCGCGAGCCGAGCAGCGTCGAAGAGGTCTGACGGGTTGCCCGGCCGGATCGATCCCGTATCCGGCCGGCTCTCCCCGGACCCGTTCAGACCATGATTGAGACTCGACCCCGAAAGAGGGATTGACGACAAAGTGCTCGACGTCAACTTCTTCGACGAGCTGCGGATCGGCCTTGCCACCGCGGACGACATCCGACAGTGGTCCCACGGCGAGGTCAAGAAGCCGGAGACCATCAACTACCGCACCCTGAAGCCCGAGAAGGACGGACTCTTCTGCGAGAAGATCTTCGGTCCGACCCGGGACTGGGAGTGCTACTGCGGCAAGTACAAGCGTGTCCGCTTCAAGGGCATCATCTGTGAGCGCTGTGGCGTAGAGGTCACCCGCGCCAAGGTGCGCCGTGAGCGGATGGGCCACATTGAGCTGGCCGCCCCCGTCACGCACATCTGGTACTTCAAGGGCGTCCCGTCGCGCCTCGGCTACCTCCTCGACCTCGCCCCGAAGGACCTTGAGAAGGTCATCTACTTCGCGGCGTACATGATCACGTTCGTGGACGAGGAGCGCCGTACGCGCGACCTGCCCTCCCTGGAGGCGCACGTCTCCGTGGAGCGCCAGCAGATCGAGAACCGCCGCGACTCCGACCTGGAGGCCCGCGCCAAGAAGCTCGAGACCGACCTGGCCGAGCTGGAGGCCGAGGGCGCCAAGGCGGACGTGCGCCGCAAGGTGCGCGAGGGCGCCGAGCGTGAGATGAAGCAGCTGCGCGACCGTGCGCAGCGCGAGATCGACCGTCTCGACGAGGTGTGGAACCGCTTCAAGAACCTCAAGGTCCAGGACCTGGAGGGCGACGAGCTGCTCTACCGCGAGCTGCGTGACCGCTTCGGCACGTACTTCGACGGCTCCATGGGTGCCGCTGCCCTGCAGAAGCGCCTGGAGTCCTTCGACCTCGACGAGGAGGCCGAGCGCCTCCGCGAGATCATCCGTACCGGCAAGGGCCAGAAGAAGACCCGTGCGCTCAAGCGCCTGAAGGTCGTCTCGGCGTTCCTCCAGACGTCGAACAGCCCCAAGGGCATGGTTCTGGACTGCGTGCCGGTCATCCCGCCGGACCTGCGTCCGATGGTGCAGCTGGACGGTGGCCGCTTCGCGACCTCCGACCTGAACGACCTGTACCGCCGTGTGATCAACCGCAACAACCGCCTGAAGCGGCTTCTCGACCTCGGCGCGCCCGAGATCATCGTGAACAACGAGAAGCGCATGCTCCAGGAGGCCGTCGACGCGCTCTTCGACAACGGCCGTCGTGGCCGCCCGGTGACGGGCCCCGGCAACCGTCCGCTGAAGTCGCTGTCCGACATGCTCAAGGGCAAGCAGGGCCGCTTCCGTCAGAACCTTCTCGGCAAGCGTGTGGACTACTCCGCGCGTTCCGTGATCGTCGTCGGTCCGCAGCTGAAGCTGCACCAGTGCGGTCTGCCGAAGGCCATGGCGCTGGAGCTCTTCAAGCCGTTCGTGATGAAGCGCCTGGTCGACCTGAACCACGCGCAGAACATCAAGAGCGCCAAGCGGATGGTCGAGCGCGGCCGCACGGTCGTGTACGACGTCCTCGAAGAGGTCATCGCCGAGCACCCGGTCCTGCTGAACCGTGCGCCCACGCTGCACCGCCTCGGCATCCAGGCCTTCGAGCCGCAGCTGGTCGAGGGCAAGGCCATCCAGATCCACCCGCTCGTCTGCACCGCGTTCAACGCGGACTTCGACGGTGACCAGATGGCCGTGCACCTGCCGCTCTCCGCGGAGGCGCAGGCCGAGGCCCGCATCCTGATGCTGTCCTCGAACAACATCCTCAAGCCCGCCGACGGCCGTCCGGTGACGATGCCGACCCAGGACATGGTCCTCGGTCTGTTCTTCCTCACCACCGACGGTGAGCTGCGGGACACCAAGGGCGAGGGCCGCGCGTTCGGTTCCACCGCCGAGGCGATGATGGCGTTCGACGCCGGCGAGCTCGCTCTCCAGTCGACCGTCGACATCCGCTTCCCGGTGGGCACCATCCCGCCGCGCGGCTGGACCCCGCCGGTGAGCGCCGAGGGCGAGGACTTCGGCGACGAGCGTGCCTACCAGCCGGGCGACAGCTTCCGGCTGCGTACGTCGCTGGGCCGCGCGCTCTTCAACGAGCTGCTGCCCGAGGACTACCCCTTCGTCGACTACTCGGTCGGCAAGAAGCAGCTCTCCGAGATCGTCAACGACCTCGCCGAGCGCTACCCCAAGGTCATCGTGGCGGCGACGCTCGACAACCTGAAGGCGGCCGGCTTCTACTGGGCGACCCGTTCCGGCGTCACCGTGGCCATCTCCGACGTCGTGGTCCCCGAGGCCAAGAAGGAGATCGTCGCGGGCTACGAGGCCCAGGACGAGAAGGTCCAGAAGCAGTACGAGCGCGGTCTGATCACCAAGGACGAGCGCACGCAGGAGCTCATCGCGATCTGGACCAAGGCGACCAACGAGGTCGCCGAGGCGATGAACGCGAACTTCCCGAAGACGAACCCCATCTTCATGATGGTCGACTCGGGTGCCCGAGGAAACATGATGCAGATGCGTCAGATCGCGGGTATGCGTGGTCTGGTGTCGAACGCGAAGAACGAGACCATCCCGCGTCCGATCAAGGCCTCGTTCCGTGAGGGCCTGACCGTTCTCGAGTACTTCATCTCCACGCACGGTGCCCGTAAGGGTCTGGCGGACACGGCTCTCCGTACCGCCGACTCCGGTTACCTCACCCGTCGTCTGGTCGACGTCTCGCAGGACGTCATCATTCGCGAGGAGGACTGTGGCACCGAGCGCGGTCTGAAGCTCAAGATCGCGGTCAAGGGCGAGGACGGTGTGCTCCGCAAGACGGAGAACGTCGAGACCTCGGTCTACGCCCGCATGCTGGCCGAGGACGTCGTCATCGACGGCAAGGTCATCGCGCCGGCCAACGTCGACCTCGGTGACGTCCTCATCGACGCCCTGGTCGCCAACGGCGTCGAGGAGGTCAAGACCCGCTCGGTCCTGACCTGTGAGTCCGCGGTCGGCACCTGTGCCTTCTGCTACGGCCGTTCGCTCGCCACCGGCAAGCTGGTCGACATCGGTGAGGCGGTCGGCATCATCGCCGCCCAGTCCATCGGTGAGCCCGGCACGCAGCTGACGATGCGTACCTTCCACACCGGTGGTGTGGCCGGTGACGACATCACCCAGGGTCTGCCCCGTGTCGTCGAGCTCTTCGAGGCTCGTACGCCGAAGGGTGTCGCCCCGATCTCCGAGGCCGCGGGCCGTGTCCGCATCGAGGAGACCGAGAAGACCAAGAAGATCGTCGTCACCCCGGACGACGGCAGCGACGAGACGGCGTTCCCGATCTCGAAGCGTGCCAAGGTCCTGGTGCGCGAGGGTGACCACGTCGAGGTGGGCCAGAAGCTCACCTTCGGTGCCACCAACCCGCACGACGTGCTGCGCATCCTCGGTCAGCGCGCGGTCCAGGTCCACCTGGTCGGCGAGGTCCAGAAGGTCTACAACTCGCAGGGCGTGTCGATCCACGACAAGCACATCGAGATCATCATCCGGCAGATGCTGCGCCGCGTGACGATCATCGAGTCCGGCGACGCGGAGCTGCTGCCGGGCGAGCTGGTCGAGCGCTCGAAGTTCGAGACCGAGAACCGTCGCGTCGTGACGGAAGGCGGCCACCCGGCCTCCGGCCGTCCGCAGCTGATGGGTATCACCAAGGCCTCGCTGGCGACGGAATCCTGGCTGTCGGCCGCCTCCTTCCAGGAGACGACCCGAGTCCTGACGGACGCGGCGATCAACGCCAAGTCCGACAGTCTCATCGGCCTCAAGGAGAACGTCATCATCGGTAAGCTCATCCCGGCCGGTACGGGGCTCTCCCGCTACCGCAACATCCGGGTGGAGCCGACCGAGGAGGCCAAGGCCGCGATGTACTCGGCCGTCGGCTACGACGACATCGACTACTCGCCCTTCGGGACGGGGTCGGGTCAGGCTGTGCCGCTGGAGGACTACGACTACGGGCCTTACAACCAGTAAGCGAGTCGTTTGAGTTGAAGGGCGCTTGCCTCCTTGGGGGGGCGGGCGCCCTTCGGCGTTCCTTCCCCCTATCGGCGCGGATCCAGGTACGGCCTGAGGCGGTGCAGCCGGGTCGGGTAATCGGGGTGTGTGGAGAGGAGCCGGGCGAGCATGCCCGGGGCGTCGGGCCCGGCTCCCGCGGCAGCCAGGGGGCGGGGGCCGGCTTCGGTCTCGGCCGTGTGCATCGCCACGAGCACTTGCGCCAGCATCGGACCGAAGCCCAAAGCCGCGGCGTGCTGGTCGGCTCGCAACTCGGCTCGACGCCCCACGGCCGCGATGAGGTACGGCGTGACGAGCAGCACGAGCGGCAGACCGTAGAGATGAGTGATCGTCGAGTACGTCAGGAAGACGATCACAAGGCTCAGTGCGGCGGTGGCCAGCCAGGAGAAGGAGCTGGTGAGGGCTATCGCGAAGACGACGATCAGCCGGATGACGTACCAGGCCGCCCGGCCCGGCAGCGCGTACCAGTGGCCGAGCAACGACGTCCAGACGTGCCCTCCGGTGTGGTGCCCCAGCTCGTGGGCGAGGACCGCGGCGAGCTGGGAGCTCGGCAGGTGGTCCAGGGCGAACCGGGTGACACCGACGATATGGCCTGCGGCGGCGTACGCGTTGAGGCCATTGCTGTCCTCGATCCACAGCTCGTAGGCCCGGCCGTCGACGCCCGCGCGGGCGGTCACCTCGCGCCACACGGGGTCGAGGCGCGCGTACTCGTCCGGCATGGGGCGCTGCAGGCGCAGGAGATGGCGTGCGAGGAAGTCCTCGGTCGGGCGGTGAAAGAGCAGAGCCCCGGATGCCAGCCAGACCAGCGGCGGCACCCAGAGCGGAAGCCCCAGCCAGACGTCGAGTCCGCCGGAGATCAGCAGAATCACCAGCAGGCTCAGGAACGTGCCCGGCAGGTGCAGAACCAGCTGGCCGAGTGCCGTCGCATCGACTCGGCGCTGGTGAGCGGCGTAGTGAACGCGGCCGTTGCGGTGCCGGTAGTCGAGATCGTCGGCGGCAGGTGCCCGCGGCTCCGCGGTTTCCTCGGCGGCCGACTGCCGCGTGACGTCGTCGGACGGGTCGGGATCCGGGGGATCGGTCGGTCGGTTCATGGTCAGCCTCCGAGAAGGGATGTCAGCCGATGAGCAGGGAGCCGGGGAGCAGCAGCGCGCTCGCGGCGAAGGCGATCAGGCCCACGCGCATCCACTGGTGCTTGCGCAGGGCGATGCGACTGGTCTCGGTCAGGGCGGTGAGGGTGCCGAGCAGGGGTGCCTGTTCGGTTTCGGCCAGCGCTTGCGCCAGGTGGCCGCTACGGGCGGCTCGTTGAATGTCACCGAAATACGACAGGGGTGCACCGGGGGACCATCCGGTGCGCGTGCTGTCGTACCGGGGCAACACAGCCATGAGCATCGACAGGAGCGCCACGGCGAGTGCGAGGACCCCGGACCACCACGTCGAGCTGCCGGGCACGGAGAGCGCGGCCGGGCTCCATCCGTGCCTGGCCAGGAGGCTGCTGAAGACTCCGGCCGCCACTCCGAGAGCCGCCACGAGAACGGCTGCTTTCGAGTCCGCGCGGGCGATCTCGACTCGCAGGTCCGCGAGCAGCCGCTCGGCGACGCCGGTTCCGGGGTCGGGGGCCGGGGCAGGCCGCGGTGCCGTCGGCCGCGGGTTCGTGGCCCTCACGGGGCTTGGTCCGCATGCTCTTCGCCGTTCGGCCGACGTGGTGTCCGCGGTGGCGGTGCGGGCGTCGAGCCGTCGTAGCCGGAGGGCGGTCGCCAGCCGGGGAAGGCTTCGGTGTGTTCGGCCGGGGAGGACCCCCGGTGAGCAGGGGGCTCTGCCGTCGGTCCCTCGTCCCGGTGCGCCGATCGCGGCAGGTCCCGGTGCGAGCCGGAGGGGGTGAATCCTTCTTCCGGAGGCGGGGGAGTCGTCGACGGCTGTGTCGGCGCCCGGCCCTGGGACAGTCCCTCGACGTGCTGGTTGAAGATTTCGTACATGAAGTCGAGGGCTCGTCGTTTGGGTCCCTCCAGTTCGTAGTCCTCGGCGCTGTCGCCGCCCAGGAGTTCCTTCGCCAGCTCCACCTCTGCGAGGACCAGGCGGAGCCGGTCCTCACGCATGCTGTTGACGACGAGCCGTGAATCCTGGGGATTGCCCGCGAGATGCATGGCCCAGGCCACCACACCTCCTTGTTCCAGGTACTCCTGGTAGAACGCGATCTTCTCCGCCTCGAGTTTCCTGAGTTCCGCCTCGTGGTGGTTCCGCAGTCGGTTCTGTTCCTGCTGCCACGCCTGGCGCTGGAGCGCGAGTTCATGGTCGAGCCGTCCGTACTCCGTGGCCCGCCTCATCTGGAGCGCGTCCTGCCGGCGGGAACGCCGGTCGAGTTCGATGTCGTACTCCGCGCCCTGCTGCTCCGTGCGTATCTGCTCGGCGGCGCGGTGATCGATGGACTGGAGCCGCCGCTGATGTTCGATCTCCTGCTGGTCGCGGCGGAGCCGCAGCGTCCAGATCACCTGCAGGCCGGCGGCCGTGCCGGGTGGCGCCAGGCCGGAGAGCAGGTGCAGCAGCTGCCGCTCGGCGGTCGCGCTGTCGTGGATGGCGAACCGGCGCGTGTGGGGCCGCGCGGCCTGTTGCAGTTCACCGAGCAGCAGGGCCGGTACGTCCCGATGGCCGCTCCTGACGAACGCGGCGGGGTCGGTGACCTGCCATGACAGGTCGATCTCGGCGGCGAACTCGAAGGCGTCGTTGTCGCTGGGCAGCGAGACCACGGCCTCGTACGAGTGGACGCCCATGTCCACTTCGTACACGGATGTGTAGCGTTTCGCCGCCACCTCGCCGCGGCTCGGGCGGAGAGGCGGCAGATAGGACTCGTACCCGCCCCGGGAGGTCGAGAAGACCAGGGCGTGGTCGATGCGGGTCAGCGACTTGCGGGCGAATCCGAACCGTGAGAGCTGCCGTACGGTGATGACGGGGTCGACCAGTGGTGTGTGCCGGTCGGCCGGTTGCTGCCAGTCCGGTGGCTGGCGGAAGTCGGGCATGGCGCTTGCCTCCTCGAAGGGGCGTGCGGATGTGATGGTGTGCCAATGGGTCAATGGCGCGGCGGCAGGACGGCCAGCAGCCGGGCCGCGACGGCAGGCGGGGGAGCGCCGTCCTCGCCGTGCAGGGTGCGCAGGAGGTGGCTGAGGCGCCGGTGTTCGGAGGCGGTGGTGACCAGGGCCGGGAGCAGGCCGGCAAGCGCCCGCTCCGTCGACGGGTCGTGGTCGGCCGCACGAACCCAGGCGCACAGTTCCTCCAGGGCGTTCCTGGTGTGACCGCGATCGTCGAGCGCCGAGCGCCAGAGATGCGCGATCCCGCCGGCCGCGCGGGCTCCGTCTGCCGCCGACATCGCGTACCAGTCGAGGACCAGCGGCCGTCCGTACCGCACGTCACCGTCCCGTCGCGCGCACGCGCTGAGGAATCCGCGCAGGGCGAGATCGCGCACGGCCCGGTCCTGGTCCAGCCTGCGCAGCAGTTCGGTGAGGACCCGGTCTCCGACCGGGGAGAGCAGCAGTAGTTCCACGGACTGCGCGAGCTGCCGCACCATCCGCTCGTCGATGTCTCGCTCATTGCCGTCCTCGTCGACGGCCGCGTACTCCTTGCGGACGGCGCTCCGCAGCGCTGCGAGGGTCTGGTCCGGCCGCTCTGCGCCGATCAGGCCGTAGGCGCGGATGGCCACCCACCGCAGCGCCTGGTCCTCGCTCTCGCACCAGGAGTCGAGGATGCTCGGGATGTTGGGTGCTTCCAGGAGGTGCGCGAGCGTCAGGGAGTTGACCGCGACGAGACGGTGACGGAACAGATGGGACGTGGCCCACGGCTCGATGATCAGTGCCATGGTGGAGGGCAGATCCGCGTACGCGAGGACGGCGACGGTGGATGCCGCGCGGGTGCGCACCAGAGGCCTTCCGTCACCGGCGAGCCGCTGGAGCCAGTGGACGAGAGCGGGCCTGGCCGATGGGTGTCCTGTCCACACCTCGCGCAGCAGCACCAGTGAGACCCGGTCGTCGAGGAAGGCGGCCTTGGACTGTGTGACCGGTCCCCACTCCGTGTTCTCCTCCTCCGGATACCACCGGGCACGGGCGAGCTGGAGGCGCTTGCCGATGTGGGTGCCGAAGACGGGGACCTCCGGTTGCAGGGCGGAGTTGGCGGTCCTCTGAAGGAAGGCGTACAGCAGGTCGCTGAGCTCCGCCGTGAGGGCGTAAGGGCCTCCGTCGAAGGCGGCCAGCGCGATGAGGAACGCTTTGTCCCGCAGCGGGATCAGCTCTTCGTTCTCGTCGAACCACTCCTGGACCTGGTTCTCGAGTGTGGCCAGCGAGAACGTCCCGACCGTCTCTTCCGCCACCTCTCCGTCGGCGTACCGCTTGAGGTGCTTGGCGAAGGCCGCCACCTCGCGCAGCTGATGGCCGCGTTCCAGGAACGTGGCGACGGCGGGCAGCGCGAGCAGCCTGTCCGTGGTGTCCCGGTCGGTCAGCGCGCGCAGGTGACGCATGAGTACGTCGCCGGGGCTCGGCGGTTTCCACTCGACGGCGGCGATGTCCTCCAGGGTGGCCAGGGGGCCGACTGTGATCACCAAGTACGCGTCGACGCCTTCGAGCTGACCGCGGGCGGCGAGAAGGTGCGGTTCCCTGAGCGGCTGGTCGCGGTGCGTGGTCAGGTCGCACAGCACGTACCCCTTGGCCGGTCGCTGGTCGTCGCTGAGCTGCTGGACAAGCTGCGCGGGTGTGGTGTCGCGGACGAGGGCGCGGATGGGGGAGACGCCCAGGCGGTGGAGGAGCATCAGCGCGACGGTTCGGCGGCCGCTGAAATGCGGGCCTGAGAGCACGAGGACCCGCTCCGTGCGGAGTCGCTCCAGAAGGCTCTCGAAGAGGGGCTCGTCGGCGACGAAGTACGGGGCGAGGCGCTCCAGTGTCGACTGCGGCACTTCTCCGGAGCCGTGACTCGTTGCGGAGACACCGAAGTGGTAGATCTCCGTCTTGCTTCCCATAATCACGTCGCCCGCGACCAGACCACCGCTCACGCCGTGCTGGTCACCCGCGACCAGGCTGCCGCCGAAGCGCGCGTTGTCGCCGACGCCCATCGCTTTGGGACTGTGGTCGATCAGGTCCCGGCGGGCGGACCACGCGTCCTGTGGTTGATCCTGATCCAGCTCGCCCTTCTCGTCCTCGGCGTCCACCGCCTCGGGGCTCGGCTGCTGGGGGCTCTCGGGGGCGTCTCTGTCGCCGCCCGCCTGTTGCCGGGGGCCCGGTTCGCCCGCGTTCATTCCCGGTCACCGGTTCCGGCCGCGCCGCCACCTCCGAGGTGTACGTCCCCGTGGACCGTGCCGTTGCCGGACACACCGTGCTGATCGCCGGCTACGTAGCTGCCGCCGAAGGAGGCATTGCTGAGGTCGAGGGGCGCGGGAGGCACGGTCCTGGTACGTGGCCCGGGTGCCGTCGCCGTGCGGTCCTCCTGCTCCCGGGTGCCGGGGACCTCGGTGTGCCGCGGTACGCCTCTGGGCGTCGGGCCGTGCAGCCAGGCCCTCAGTGGCCCGTTCTTGCTCTCCACCGTGACGGGGTGGAACGCGTCCTTGGGGATGCCCCGGTATCCGTGCTGGACGATGCCGTGGTGCACGCTTTCCGAGACGCACAGCGCGAAGTCGTCCGGACGCTCGCGCAGCGCCCCGCGCAGTACGTCGGCGTCGAGGAGCCGACAGGCATGGTTGAGGTCGGCCCCGACCCATCCGTCGAGCTCGTCGACGGCGACGTAGCCCGTGGCGAGTACGGCCCGCAGCCTGATCTGCGCGGACTGCGAAGCCATCCGGTTCACGGCCCGCAACTCCGTCGGCGTCTCGGCCAGCAGGGCCCGCAGCAGCGCCGTCACAGAGGCGCCGGCATCGATCAGCTCCATCACGGAGTCGCCGCGGTCTGCACGCAGCCGAAGGGTCTCGTCGATTCCGCAGCTCTCCAGGACACGGTCGGTGATGGTGTAGAGCATGCGCCGCAGGTACGCCTGTTCGACGTCGTCTCGGTCGCTGTACTCCTCGATGTCGAGGAGAAGGATTGTCCGGCTCACGGGATCGGTCATGGCCACCTCTCGAGTGGGGAGTCGTGCCAGGCAGCAGCTTGGCCACGAGCGGCCGGGGCCGAGAGGGCGGACGACGCACTCGAACTGTGACCGTGTGCATAGAAGCGGCCTGGGGCGGCCTACCGTGAGGCGTCAGAGATCCGGTTGTTCGGAGCGTGCGATGCGGCGCAGGACGTCGGGCCGGACGACGACGATGCGGCGGCGGCTCGTGACGACGATCCGGCGGTCGCGCAGCTCCTTGAGGAGCCGGGCCACCGCCTCACGGGAGGCGCCGACCGAGCCCGCGAACTCCTGTTGACTGAGGGCGACCATGAGTTCGATGCCTTCGTCGGTCCGGGTGCCGTGGGTGCGTATGAGGTCGAGCAGCAGGACGGCGAGCCGCTCGCGCACGGCCAGTGCCGCCCACTCCAGTCGCCGTCGGTCGGTCGAGCGCTGCCGGTCGGTCGCCAGACCGAGGAGTTTGAGGGCCACCGGCGGGTTGCCGGAGAGGAACCGGGTGAAGCGCCCTTGGTCGATGGCGACCGCCTCGACCTGTTCCAGCGCCGTCACGGTCGCCGCACGGCCACGGCCGCTCAGGGCCGAGCCCTCGCCGACGATGTCGCCGGGGCCCCGCAGGGCGAGAAGGGCCTCGTAACCGTTGGCGGCGGTCGCCGTGACCTTGGTCCAGCCCCGCAGGAGCAGGAGGACGTGGCTCGACGGTTCCTCCTGGCGCAGGATGACCTCGCGTACGGGATAGTGGAGGGGGCGGCCGATGGCGAGCAGTGCGGTGCGGTCGTCCCTCTCCAGCCGTGCGAGGAACGGCACCCGGTCGTCCAGGCCGTCGTCCCGCCCTGCGTGTCCCTGCCCCCCGGTCATGCCGCTGCCCCCGTGTTCACGTGCGCCGATGCGTCGAGCCCGCAACCAGTCAACGTACTGGAGGCAACCGTGCGGCGAACGGGCGACAATCGGTCGCTCTGGCCGAAGAGGGCCGCTCGGGACCCGAAAAGCCCGGCGTGTCTCCCCCCACCGCATTTGTTTTGACCGAACTCGATGAGGTAGGTACGCTCAGACCTTGTGCCTGGGGTGTGCCTGGGCTCGTGCGCGTGTCCTCAACCGCATCGCGAGTCCGTCAATACGGCCACCGCAATCCGCGCCCCTTTCCGCCTTGCGGCGGGAGTCAGCAGGATTCGACACACCCGACCGCGTGGGTCGGCGACGTTCCAGGTTAGCTTTACTATTCGGCACACAGAAACCGGAGAAGTAGTGCCTACGATCCAGCAGCTGGTCCGTAAGGGCCGGCAGGACAAGGTCGAGAAGAACAAGACGCCCGCACTCGAGGGTTCGCCCCAGCGCCGTGGCGTCTGCACGCGTGTGTTCACGACCACCCCGAAGAAGCCGAACTCGGCCCTCCGTAAGGTCGCGCGTGTGCGTCTGACCTCCGGGATCGAGGTCACGGCCTACATTCCGGGTGAGGGACACAACCTGCAGGAGCACTCCATCGTGCTCGTGCGTGGTGGCCGTGTGAAGGACCTGCCTGGTGTTCGCTACAAGATCATCCGCGGCTCCCTTGACACCCAGGGTGTCAAGAACCGCAAGCAGGCCCGCAGCCGCTACGGCGCCAAGAAGGAGAAGTAAGAATGCCTCGTAAGGGCCCCGCCCCGAAGCGCCCGGTCATCATCGACCCGGTCTACGGTTCTCCTCTGGTGACCTCCCTCATCAACAAGGTGCTGCTGAACGGCAAGCGCTCCACCGCCGAGCGCATCGTGTACGGCGCCATGGAGGGCCTGCGCGAGAAGACCGGCAACGACCCGGTCATCACGCTGAAGCGCGCGCTTGAGAACATCAAGCCGACCCTTGAGGTCAAGTCCCGCCGCGTCGGTGGTGCGACCTACCAGGTTCCGATCGAGGTCAAGCCCGGTCGTGCCAACACGCTGGCCCTGCGCTGGCTGGTGGGTTACTCCCGCGCCCGTCGCGAGAAGACCATGACCGAGCGTCTGCTCAACGAGCTCCTCGACGCCTCCAACGGCCTCGGTGCCGCTGTGAAGAAGCGCGAGGACACCCACAAGATGGCCGAGTCCAACAAGGCCTTCGCGCACTACCGCTGGTAGTCGCTACCCACATCGAGACCGAGAGAAGACTGAGCCGACATGGCTACCACTTCACTTGACCTGGCCAAGGTGCGCAACATCGGCATCATGGCCCACATCGACGCGGGCAAGACGACGACCACCGAGCGGATCCTGTTCTACACCGGTGTGTCGTACAAGATCGGTGAGGTCCACGACGGCGCCGCCACGATGGACTGGATGGAGCAGGAGCAGGAGCGTGGCATCACGATCACCTCTGCTGCCACCACCTGTCACTGGCCGCTGAACGACGTCGACCACACCATCAACATCATCGACACCCCGGGCCACGTCGACTTCACCGTCGAGGTGGAGCGTTCGCTCCGCGTGCTCGACGGTGCCGTGACGGTGTTCGACGGCGTCGCCGGTGTTGAGCCCCAGTCCGAGACCGTGTGGCGTCAGGCGGACCGCTACGGCGTCCCGCGCATCTGCTTCGTCAACAAGCTCGACCGTACCGGTGCCGAGTTCCACCGCTGCGTCGACATGATCGTCGACCGCCTCGGTGCGACCCCGATCGTCATGCAGCTGCCCATCGGCGCGGAGGCTGACTTCAAGGGCGTCGTCGACCTCGTCACCATGAAGGCCTTCGTCTGGTCCGCCGAGACCAAGATGGGCGAGGCCTACGACATCGTCGACATCCCCGACACGCACACCGAGGCTGCCGAGGAGTACCGCGGCAAGCTCCTCGAAGCCGTCGCGGAGAACGACGAGCAGATGATGGAGCTGTACCTGGAGGGCCAGGAGCCCACCGAGGAGCAGCTGTACGCGGCGATCCGTCGCATCACCATCGCCTCCGGCAAGGGCGGCGACACCACCGTCACCCCCGTCTTCTGCGGTACGGCGTTCAAGAACAAGGGCGTCCAGCCCCTGCTCGACGCCGTCGTGCGCTACCTCCCCTCCCCCCTGGACGTCGAGGCCATCGAGGGCCACGACGTCAAGGACCCGGAGCAGGTCGTCAAGCGCAAGCCGTCGGACGACGAGCCGCTGTCGGCCCTCGCGTTCAAGATCGCGAGCGACCCGCACCTCGGCAAGCTCACCTTCGTCCGGATCTACTCCGGTCGCCTGGACGCCGGCACCGCGGTGCTGAACTCCGTCAAGGGCAAGAAGGAGCGCATCGGCAAGATCTACCGCATGCACGCGAACAAGCGTGAGGAGATCGACTCGGTGGGCGCCGGTGACATCGTCGCCGTCATGGGCCTGAAGCAGACCACCACGGGTGAGACGCTCAGTGACGACAAGAACCCGGTGATCCTGGAGTCCATGGACTTCCCGGCGCCGGTCATCGAGGTCGCCATCGAGCCGAAGTCCAAGGGTGACCAGGAGAAGCTGGGTGTCGCCATCCAGCGTCTCTCGGAGGAGGACCCCTCCTTCCGCGTTCACTCGGACGAGGAGACCGGCCAGACCATCATCGGTGGTATGGGCGAGCTTCACCTTGAGGTGCTCGTCGACCGCATGAAGCGCGAGTTCCGCGTCGAGGCGAACGTCGGCAAGCCGCAGGTGGCCTACCGCGAGACGATCCGCAAGGCCGTCGAGCGCGTGGACTTCACCCACAAGAAGCAGACCGGTGGTACCGGTCAGTTCGCGAAGGTGCAGATCGCGATCGAGCCCATCGAGGGCGGCGACGCGTCGTACGAGTTCGTGAACAAGGTCACCGGTGGCCGTATCCCGCGGGAGTACATCCCGTCGGTGGACGCCGGTGCGCAGGAGGCCATGCAGTTCGGCATCCTGGCGGGCTACGAGATGACCGGCGTCCGCGTCATTCTTCTCGACGGCGCCTACCACGAGGTCGACTCCTCCGAGCTCGCCTTCAAGATCGCCGGATCGCAGGCCTTCAAGGAGGCCGCGCGCAAGGCGTCCCCCGTGCTGCTTGAGCCGATGATGGCCGTCGAGGTCACCACGCCCGAGGACTACATGGGCGATGTCATCGGTGACATCAACTCCCGCCGTGGCCAGATCCAGGCCATGGAGGAGCGCAGCGGTGCCCGCGTCGTGAAGGGCCTCGTGCCCCTCTCGGAGATGTTCGGCTACGTCGGCGACCTCCGCAGCAAGACCTCGGGTCGCGCAAGCTACTCGATGCAGTTCGACTCCTACGCCGAGGTTCCGCGGAACGTCGCCGAGGAGATCATCGCGAAGGCCAAGGGCGAGTAACTCACCCGAGTTCACGCTTTAGGCTTGACACCATCCGCCGGGGTTCGACCCCGCAGGGCGAGAACCCCGGCGGCTGGCTTCCCAGCAAAGATCACCTGGCGCCGATGAAGCAAGGCGTACAGAACCACTCCACAGGAGGACCCAGTGGCGAAGGCGAAGTTCGAGCGGACTAAGCCGCACGTCAACATCGGCACCATCGGTCACATTGACCACGGTAAGACGACCCTCACGGCCGCCATTACCAAGGTGCTGCACGACGCGTACCCCGACCTGAACGAGGCCTCGGCCTTCGACCAGATCGACAAGGCTCCCGAGGAGCGCCAGCGCGGTATCACGATCTCGATCGCGCACGTCGAGTACCAGACCGAGGCGCGTCACTACGCCCACGTCGACTGCCCCGGTCACGCGGACTACATCAAGAACATGATCACGGGTGCCGCGCAGATGGACGGCGCCATCCTCGTGGTCGCCGCCACCGACGGCCCGATGCCGCAGACCAAGGAGCACGTGCTCCTGGCCCGCCAGGTCGGCGTTCCGTACATCGTCGTCGCCCTGAACAAGGCCGACATGGTGGACGACGAGGAGATCCTGGAGCTCGTCGAGCTCGAGGTCCGTGAGCTCCTCTCCGAGTACGAGTTCCCGGGCGACGACGTTCCGGTCGTCAAGGTCTCGGCGCTCAAGGCGCTTGAGGGCGACAAGGAGTGGGGCAACTCCGTCCTCGAGCTCATGGCCGCCGTCGACTCCGCCATCCCGGAGCCGGAGCGCGACGTCGACAAGCCGTTCCTCATGCCGATCGAGGACGTCTTCACGATCACCGGTCGTGGCACGGTCGTCACCGGTCGTATCGAGCGTGGTGTCCTGAAGGTCAACGAGACCGTCGACATCATCGGCATCAAGACCGAGAAGACCACCACCACGGTCACCGGCATCGAGATGTTCCGCAAGCTGCTCGACGAGGGCCAGGCCGGTGAGAACGTCGGTCTGCTCCTCCGTGGCATCAAGCGCGAGGACGTCGAGCGCGGCCAGGTCATCATCAAGCCCGGTTCGGTCACGCCGCACACCGAGTTCGAGGCCCAGGCCTACATCCTGTCGAAGGACGAGGGTGGCCGTCACACCCCGTTCTTCAACAACTACCGCCCGCAGTTCTACTTCCGCACCACCGACGTGACCGGCGTCGTGACCCTCCCCGAGGGCACCGAGATGGTCATGCCGGGCGACAACACTGAGATGACCGTTGAGCTCATCCAGCCCGTCGCGATGGAAGAGGGCCTGAAGTTCGCCATCCGTGAGGGTGGCCGGACCGTCGGCGCCGGCCAGGTCACCAAGATCAACAAGTAAGTCCTCCCGACTTGCTTGCGGATCGGGGTAACCCGGTTGCTCTGAACTGAGCGCATCGCAGTACAAGCACTAACGGAAGGGCCCGTACGACTTCGGTCGTACGGGCCCTTTCGCGTGTCGTCGGCGGCGACTGGTGGGTCACTGATAGCGGGGCAGGCCCTCGGACGAGATCGTGTAGTCGGCGATGCTGACGTCCTCGCCGTAGAGGAAGTCCTTCCGGGTGGCGTAGCGCGGGCCCTCGGGGGTGGGGTGGATGTCCGACAGGACGGCCCCGGTGCCGGTACGGGGGTCGAAGATCGCGTACACCGGGATGCCGAGGAGCGGGTAGTCGCGGGTCTTGCCGACCCAGTCGTTCTCGGGGTTCGAGCGCGAGACGATCTCGATGGCGGCGATGAGGGTGCGAGGGTCGAAGGGGCCCTCGCCCTCCATGTCCGTCTCGTCGATCAGGATGACGTCGGGCAGCCGCAACACACCCTCGGAGACGTCCTCCACGTCGGGTGCCCCGGTGTGCACGAGGCGGCCTTCCGGCATCACCGACTCCAGACGCCTGCGCAGCCGTAGCGCGGTGAGCTCGTGGGGCTTGCTCGGCGACATCATGTCGTGGACGATCCCTTGCTTCGTGATTTCGAACTTGCCGGAGATCCGGTCGTCCATTTGCTCGACAAGCTCACGCATGGCCCGGTAGTGCGGGCTGCCCTGCGGTGCACTGTCCGAGGCGATGGTCATGGCGTGCGCTCCTCTGCTGTGCCCAGGGGCAAGGGTCGTCACGTTCATGCTAGGTGGCCCCCGCGGACCCGGATCGGCAGTCGCGGCACCGGCCTGGTTCCGGTGCGCGAAAGGCGCGGTCGCAGTCTTCGCAGGTGTGGAGAGGGGGCGGGGGCGGCGACGGGGCGTCGTAGGCCGGGGCGGGTGGCAGGAGGGCTGTCAGGCGGTGGGCCAGGAGGGCGGCCGGGCGGCGCAGGTCCGTCGGGGGCAGGTCGTGCGTCAGGGCGTGGCGTACGGCCTCGGGAGTGACGTCGCGCTCCAGCCAGGCGCCCACTCCTGCGGCCAGGTGGGCCGTGTCGCGGGCGGTCAGGACCAGGCGCGGGTCGTGGTGCCGCAGGGACGTCAGGAGCTCTACCGCCTCGTCGAACAGGGGCCCGGCCGCGCGGACGGGGTGCGGGACCGCTGGGAGGGGGCGAGGGGCTCTGCGCGGCGCTGTCTGCGTCGTCGGCGGCACGTCCTCCGCGGGACGCGGCTCGGCACGGGGCTTCGGTGGCGGCGCCTGGCGACGGGTTACGCCCGGCTGGTTGCAGGAGGTCGTGCGGGTGACGACGCGGCCGGACGCGGTGCGCTCGCGGTCTCGGCGCAGGTAGCCATGGGTCTCCAGCTCGCGCAGGGCCGCGGAGATCCGGGTCGCTCCCTCGGGGAAGCGGGCCGCCAGTGACTTGATGTCGACGCGGGCCCCTGCGGGCAGCGACTGGATGTGGCAGGCCAGGCCGATCGCCAGGAGGGAGAGCTCCTGGTGCTGCGTGAGGTGGTTGCCGATCACCGTGAAGCGGGTGGTGTGGCGGGTGTTCTCGTGGACGATGCCGGAGGGCTGCCGCCGGGCAGCGGCGGGAAGCGCTGTGCTTCGGGAGCGCGTGGTCGTCCTTGCGGGGGGTTTGTTGCCGCCGTCGGCGGACGTGGCGTGCCGGGGCGCGCTAGGGTTTCGGGTGTCCATCGGGAAGGTTGTTGCTTCCTTGGTGGTCAGGCCCTCGCCATGTGGGATGCCAGTCCCGGCGGGGGCCGTCGTATGTCTGGGGGGCGTGGCGTCCCGGCATATGCGCGACGTCGGCCGTTGGCGCTGAGCGTAGGGGAGCCGGGGGGCTCGAAAGCCAGCCCAGCGGGTGATGTTCACCCGGGGGAGTGAGCGGGCCCAGGCGGGTGACAGCGGGGCCTGGTGGGGCTTGGTGCGGTTCTTTCCCTCCCGGTTCTTCAGGGGTTAGGCGCCGGGGCCGCCGAAGCACGGGGAATCGCGTTCCGGTGCCGTGAGACTCAGCTCCGCCCAGACCGTCTTACGGGGATACGGGCCCTCCGCCACGCCCCAGCGGTGCGCCAGCGCTTCCACCAGGAGCAGGCCCCGCCCCGACTCGGACGTCGCCTCGGGACACTGGGGCGCGGGAAGGCGGTCGGGGCAGGTGTCCGTGACCTCGATGCGGAGGACGTGGGCTGTCGCGTGGAGACCCAGCCGGAAGTCGCGGCCAGGGACGCGGCCGTGCGCGGCGGCGTTCGCGGACAGCTCCGCGACGATCTGACGGGCCGGGTCCAGGGGCAGCCCCCAGGAGCGCAACTGCTCGGTCGCGAGGAGGCGCGCGAGGCGGGCCCCGCGGGGCGTGGGGGAGAGCAGGACATGGAAGTGACGTGTGGTGCGGGCCAGTTCGGCGGCTTCTCGGTTCACGTCACTCAGCGTGGCCTTCTGCTTCTACGCTGCCCAGTGACACCGCGGCTGCGTACAGTGACTGTACTGGCTCTGTCCAGGGCTGTACCGGCCGTACAGCGGGCCGTCCCCGGTGCGTGTGGCGTTGACCGTACGTAGCGGAGGCTCGACGAGGCGGGAGGCGGTCGCGTGGAACGGTCGACGGCGGCGGAGGGTGAGCGGGAGCCGGAGGAGCCCGGGTGGGAGGTCGACCCGGAGGACGAGCAGGGCGCGGCGATCGTCGCGTTCGTCGGGCGGCAGCTGCGGGCCCGGCGGGAGGCCGCGGGGATGCGCGCCGCCGAGTTCGCTGCGGCCATGGGGTACGGGGAGGGGCTGGTCTACAAGGTCGAGGGCGGGACGCGGATTCCCCGGGCCGAGTACCTGGACAAGGCGGATGAGGTGCTGGGGGCGGGGGGTTCCGTCGCGGCGATGAAGGGGGACGTGGCGGAGGCCAGGTATCCGAAGAGGGTTCGGGATCTGGCGGACATGGAGGCACGCGCCGTCGAGATCGGTGCCTATGTGGCGCACGGCTTGCACGGGCTGTTGCAGACAGAGGGGCATGCACGTGCGTTGTTCGAGGCACGGCAACCCGCCTACACGCGAGATGAGGTGGAGCGCATGACTGCGGCGCGGACTGCGCGGCAGTCGATATACGAGAGGGTGCCCGCCCCGGTGCTGAGTTTCGTTCAGGAGGAGTCCGCTCTCAGGCGTCCTATCGGAGGCACAATGGAATGGCGTCGGCAGCTCGAACGCCTGCTGATGATCGGGCAATTGCGCAGCGTCACCCTTCAGGTCATGCCGACTTGCCGCGAAGCTCATCCAGGGATGGACGGGAGGATCGAGGTGCTGAAGTTCCGGGACGGTACAGCAGTGGGGCGCTCAGAAGGTGCCTTCAACGGCCGCCCGGTGACGTGCCCGAAGCAGCTCCAAATCCTTGAGATGCGGTACGGAATCATCCGAGCCGAGGCGCTCTCGCCACGGGAGACGCTGACCTTCATCGAGCAAGTGCTGGGAGAGACATGATCCGCAAGGTTTCCTCGCAAGGCATTCCCGAGCTGGTTTGGAGCAAGAGCAGCTACAGCAGCGACGGAAACGAAGGCGACTGCGTCGAGGTGGCCCGGGGTCGTGGTGCCGTGCACGTCCGGGACTCCAAGGTCGCGCAGGGTGCCCACTTCGCCGTCGGCGGTCCGGCATGGGCCGACTTCGTGGCCTACGCCTCCGGGAGCTGATCCCAGCCGTCACCCCATGTGGCGTGGCCCGGTGGTGTTGGTCGAGCGGCGGGCAGCGCAGGGAAGTCTCGCGACACGCCGTGCGCGGCCAGCGGCGCGGCCCCGCCGCTCAGTCCCTGTCCCACGCCCCGCCCAACGCCCCCAGCCGCTCCCCGTACTCCACCGCCGCCACCCACTCCGGCGGCCAGCCGGACGGGCCCCGGTACGCCCCCGCCAAGGCCCCCGCCAGTGCCGCCGTCGCCGCCGAGGGGCCCGAGGTGTGCGACGCCCGGCGCAGGGTGTGGCGCGGGTGGGCGTCCGTGGTGAGGAAGGCGTACACGGCGCCGCCCAGCACCGCGTCCGCCGTCCAGCCCGCGCCCGCCGCCGCCCCCGGTTCCGCCCCGCTGCCCAGCGCCGCCTCCGCCGCGTCCAGGGCCGCCACGCACTCGTCCCAGCCCATCGCGGTGAACGACGCCGCGTCGGCCCGGGGGGCGAGGTCGCCCAGCCAGTCCGCGCGGTACGTGTAGCGGGACGCCGACGCGTGCAGGCGCAGCTCCGGCAGGAGGTCGGCCGGGGCGCAGCGGTGGCGGAGGAGGTGCACCGCGTGGGCCGCGAGGTCGCTCGCGGCCAGGGCGGTGGGGTGGCCGTGCGTGAGGGCCGCCTGGAGCTGGGCGATGCCCGAGCGCCGGTCGGGGGAGAGGCGGGGGGCGAGGCCCACCACGGCCGCCCGCACCACCGCCGCGCAGCCCTTCGAGCCGGCCGCCGTCGCCTCCTGCCAGGGGACGGGCCGCGCCAGGGCCTCGCACGCCGCCAGCGTCGTACGGCCGGGGGAGCGGTCGTTGTCCGGGGAGTACCGCCAGCGGACCAGGTGCGTGCGCAGGGCCGTCGTCACCGCCGGCGGGGTCAGCCACGGCGGGGCCGGGAGCGCGCCGCGCGTCGTCAGGGCCCGGCGTGCCTCCGCCTCCGGGAGCCGGGCCGGGACCGCCACCCCCGCGAGCGCCTCGCCGACCGCCAGCGACAGCTGCGTCTGGTCGGAGACGCGGACGGCGCCGTCGTCGGACAGCGGCAGCTCCATCGACTCCCAGGCGCCGTAGACCTCCCCGATGCGGTCCAGGGAGAGGGACGACAGGGGGCGGCCCATCGCGTCACCCAGGGCCAGGCCGAGCAGGGCCCCGCGCGCCGAGCGCCACCGCGGGGCGGGGAGCGGCACGTCCGCCAGGTCGTAGAGGCCCTCCAGGCTCGGAGCCGTCGTCAGCGATCCCGGCACCGCCGACGGGGAGGCCACCAGCTCGCCCAGGACCACCGTGGGGGCCACGCCCCGCGCCTTGCCCTCGCGCAGGGACAGCATCCAGCGGCTGTCGTCGCGGGCCCGCGTCCCGGCGTCCCCGCGGACGACCCACCCCGCCGCGTCGTCCTCGTCGCACGCCCATACGTAGGTGGTGACCACGCCGCGCTCGTCCGCCACCGCCACGTAGCGGACGGGGCGAGCGGTCGAGGAAGCGTACGACGCAGGGCCGCTGACCTGCGTAAACGCCATGTCGTCCGCGAAGCGGGGGTTGATGTGGCGGCGGGGAACGAAACGCGGTTCCGGCGCGGCTGCTTCACTCACTGCGGGGCTTCCGTCTCGTCAGGGGGCGGATCGTCACGCCCACCCTGCCGGACCGGCGGCGCCGCACCGGGCCGCACCCCGGGTTTGATCTCCGTCACCCACCGGGTACGCTCTACGGCTCGATTGGCACCGGACATGCCCCGTATGGCAGACTGTCCTGGTTGCTCGGTTGAGTGCCGATGCTGCGCGCCTCCCGCCGGGAGGACCGGAAGCGAGTCCCACAGTACTCGTCGCCTTATCTGCCGAAGGGCCCCACAGGGTCCGTAGGCAGCGCTTCGGCGGACGTACGGGAATCTTTCGGGAAGTGCAGCGCGGTGGTTCAGCCAGGCGCCCGGTGGGTTTCTTCCCCCGGACCCGCGGTCATCAGGGCCGCAGCCCCTAGCAGGGATTCTCCTTCGGGAGAACTGTGTGAGCGGGACTGCGACACGCCCGACCGCGTGGGTCGGAGGAAGTAGAAAAAAGGGCCTAACGGGAGCCAGAGCGTTCGAGACGAAGGACTACTAAGTAGCCATGGCGGGACAGAAGATCCGCATCCGGCTCAAGGCCTACGACCACGAGGTCATCGACTCCTCGGCGAAGAAGATCGTCGAGACGGTGACTCGCACTGGTGCGTCGGTCGCGGGCCCGGTGCCGCTGCCCACTGAGAAGAACGTGTACTGCGTCATCAAGTCGCCGCACAAGTACAAGGACTCGCGCGAGCACTTCGAGATGCGCACGCACAAGCGCCTGATCGACATCCTCGACCCGACGCCCAAGACCGTTGACTCGCTGATGCGCCTGGACCTTCCGGCCGGCGTTGACATCGAGATCAAGCTCTGAAGGGCGCGAAGAAGATGACCAAGCAGATCAAGGGCATCCTGGGCGAGAAGCTCGGCATGACCCAGGTCTGGGACGAGAACAACCGTGTCGTCCCGGTGACCGTGGTCAAGGCCGGGCCCTGCGTCGTTACCCAGGTCCGTACGAATGACAGCGACGGCTACGAGTCGGTCCAGATCGCCTTCGGCGAGATCGACCCGCGCAAGGTGAACAAGCCCCTCAAGGGCCACTTCGCCAAGGCCGACGTGACCCCCCGTCGCCACCTCGTCGAGATCCGTACCGCTGGTGCCAGCGAGTACACCCTCGGCCAGGAGCTGACCGCCGAGACGTTCGAGGCCGGTATCAAGGTCGACGTCACCGGCAAGAGCAAGGGCAAGGGCTTCGCCGGTGTGATGAAGCGTCACAACTTCCACGGCGGCAAGGCCTCCCACGGTGCCCACCGCGTGCACCGCAAGCCCGGTTCCATCGGTGGCTGTGCCACTCCCGGCCGTGTCTTCAAGGGCATGCGCATGGCGGGTCGCATGGGCAACGAGCGGGTCACCACCCAGAACCTGACCGTCCACGCCGTTGACGCGGAGAAGGGTCTGCTCCTCATCAAGGGTGCGGTTCCTGGTCCGAACGGCGGCCTCGTCCTGGTCCGTACCGCGGCCAAGGGGGCCTGAGGTAACCCATGAGCACCATTGACATCCTTTCGCCGGCAGGCGACAAGACCGGGACGGTCGAGCTCCCCGCGGAGATCTTCGACGTCGAGAAGATCAGCATCCCGCTGATCCACCAGGTCGTCGTCGCGCAGCTGGCCGCGGCCCGTCAGGGCACGCACAAGACCAAGACCCGCGGCGAAGTCCGTGGTGGTGGCAAGAAGCCTTACCGCCAGAAGGGCACCGGCCGCGCGCGCCAGGGTTCGACCCGTGCGCCGCAGTTCGCCGGCGGTGGCGTCGTCCACGGCCCCGTGCCGCGTGACTACTCCCAGCGCACCCCCAAGAAGATGAAGGCTGCCGCCCTGCGTCACGCCCTCACCGACCGGGCGCGCAACTCCCGCATCCACGTCGTCTCCGGCGTGGTCGAGGGCGAGATCTCGACGAAGGCCGCGAAGAGCCTGCTCGGCAAGGTCAGTGAGCGCAAGAACGTGCTCCTGGTCATCGAGCGCTCGGACGAGCTGTCGCTGCTCTCCGCCCGCAACCTGCCCCAGGTGCACATCCTGGAGCCGGGCCAGCTGAACACGTACGACGTGCTCGTCTCGGACGACGTGGTCTTCACCAAGGCCGCCTTCGAGTCCTTCGTGTCTGGCCCCACCAAGGCCGATGAGACCGAAGGGAGCGAAGCCTGATGGCTATCCGTCACCAGAGCATCGCGTCCAAGGCCGCGAAGGCCGCCAAGGCCGCGCGCGTCGCCAAGGCGAAGCGCATCGCGACCGAGGGCAAGATCGCCGTTGAGCCCACCCCGCTGAGCAAGTCCTTCTCGGACCCGCGCGACGTCCTCGTCAAGCCGGTCGTCTCCGAGAAGTCGTACGCGCTGCTCGACGAGGGCAAGTACACGTTCATCGTGGCTCCGGGCGCCAACAAGACCCAGATCAAGCAGGCCGTCGAGGCGGTCTTCTCGGTCAAGGTCACCGGCGTCAACACGATCAACCGTCAGGGCAAGCGGAAGCGTACGCGCACCGGGTTCGGCAAGCGTGCCGACACCAAGCGCGCCATCGTGACCCTTGCTGAGGGCGACCGTATCGACATCTTCGGCCAGGCCTCCTAACGGAGCGCCCTGGTCCGAATATCGGACGAGGACTGAGAAATGGGAATCCGCAAGTACAAGCCGACTACGCCGGGCCGCCGTGGCTCCTCCGTAGCCGACTTCGTCGAGGTAACGCGGTCCACGCCGGAGAAGTCGCTGGTTCGCCCGCTGCACAGCAAGGGCGGCCGTAACAACGCCGGTCGGATCACCGTTCGCCACCAGGGTGGCGGACACAAGCGCGCCTACCGCGTGATCGACTTCCGTCGTCACGACAAGGACGGCGTGCCGGCCAAGGTCGCGCACATCGAGTACGACCCCAACCGCACCGCGCGCATCGCGCTGCTGCACTACGCGGACGGCGAGAAGCGCTACATCCTCGCCCCGCGCGGTACGCAGCAGGGTGACCGGATTGAGAGCGGCCCCGGCGCCGACATCAAGCCCGGCAACAACATGGCGCTGCGCAACATCCCGGTCGGTACGACCATCCACGCCATCGAGCTGCGGCCCGGCGGCGGCGCGAAGTTCGCCCGCTCCGCGGGTGCCTCCGTGCAGCTGCTCGCGAAGGAAGGCGCCATGGCGCACCTTCGCATGCCGTCCGGTGAGATCCGCCTGGTCGACGTCCGCTGCCGCGCCACCATCGGCGAGGTCGGCAACGCCGAGCAGTCGAACATCAACTGGGGCAAGGCCGGCCGCATGCGCTGGAAGGGCGTCCGCCCGACCGTGCGTGGTGTCGTGATGAACCCGGTCGACCACCCGCACGGTGGTGGTGAGGGCAAGACCTCCGGTGGTCGCCACCCGGTCTCGCCGTGGGGCCAGAAGGAGGGTCGTACTCGTGATCGCAACAAGGCGAGCAACAAGTACATCGTCCGCCGCCGCAAGTCGAACAAGAAGCGCTAGGAGCGGGTTTAGATGCCGCGCAGTCTCAAGAAGGGGCCCTTCGTCGACGACCACCTCGTAAAGAAGGTGGACGCCCAGAACGAAGCCGGCACCAAGAACGTCATCAAGACCTGGTCCCGTCGCTCGATGATCGTCCCCAGCATGCTGGGCCACACGATCGCGGTGCACAACGGCAAGACCCACATCCCGGTGTTCGTCACCGAGTCGATGGTCGGCCACAAGCTCGGCGAGTTCTCGCCGACTCGCACCTTCCGCGGCCACGTCAAGGACGACCGGAAGTCGAAGCGCCGCTAACGCGGGGTGGAACGACTATGACTAACACCGAAGGGACAACCATGGAAGCCAGGGCCCAGGCGCGGTACATCCGCGTCACGCCCATGAAGGCCCGCCGCGTGGTGGACCTCATCCGTGGCATGGATGCCACGGAGGCTCAGGCGGTCCTGCGTTTCGCCCCGCAGGCCGCGAGCGTGCCGGTCGGCAAGGTGCTGGACAGCGCCATTGCCAACGCCGCGCACAACTACGACCACACCGACGCCTCTTCGCTGGTCATCAGCGAGGCGTACGTGGATGAGGGCCCGACCCTGAAGCGGTTCCGTCCGCGTGCCCAGGGTCGTGCCTACCGGATCCGTAAGCGGACCAGCCACATCACCGTGGTCGTCAGCAGCAAGGAAGGAACCCGGTAATGGGCCAGAAGGTAAACCCGCACGGGTTCCGGCTCGGTGTCACGACCGACTTCAAGTCGCGTTGGTACGCCGACAAGCTGTACAAGGACTACGTCAAGGAAGACGTCGCCATCCGTCGGATGATGACGTCCGGCATGGAGCGCGCCGGCATCTCGAAGGTGGAGATCGAGCGCACCCGTGACCGCGTGCGTGTGGACATCCACACCGCCCGTCCCGGCATCGTCATCGGCCGCCGTGGCGCCGAGGCCGACCGCATCCGCGGTGACCTCGAGAAGCTCACGGGCAAGCAGGTCCAGCTGAACATCCTTGAGGTCAAGAACCCCGAGGTCGACGCTCAGCTCGTGGCCCAGGCCGTGGCGGAGCAGCTGTCCTCCCGCGTCTCCTTCCGTCGTGCCATGCGCAAGAGCATGCAGTCGGCGATGAAGGCGGGCGCCAAGGGCATCAAGATCCAGTGTGGTGGCCGCCTCGGCGGCGCCGAGATGTCGCGCTCGGAGTTCTACCGCGAGGGCCGCGTGCCCCTGCACACGCTCCGCGCCAACGTCGACTACGGCTTCTTCGAGGCCAAGACGACCTTCGGCCGCATCGGCGTGAAGGTCTGGATCTACAAGGGCGACGTCAAGAACATCGCCGAGGTCCGCGCCGAGAACGCCGCTGCCCGCGCCGGCAACCGCCCGGCCCGTGGTGGCAACGACCGCCCGGCCCGCGGTGGCCGCGGTGGCGAGCGTGGCGGTCGCGGTCGCAAGCCGCAGCAGTCGGCTCCGGCCGCCGAGGCCCCCAAGGCCGAGGCGCCCGCCGCTGCTCCGGCTGCTGAGAGCACCGGAACGGAGGCCTGACCGAAATGCTGATCCCCCGTAGGGTCAAGCACCGCAAGCAGCACCACCCGAAGCGCAGCGGTATGTCCAAGGGTGGTACGCAGGTTGCGTTCGGCGAGTACGGCATTCAGGCCCTCACTCCGGCGTACGTGACCAACCGCCAGATCGAGGCGGCTCGTATCGCGATGACCCGCCACATCAAGCGTGGCGGCAAGGTCTGGATCAACATCTACCCGGACCGTCCGCTCACCAAGAAGCCCGCCGAGACCCGCATGGGTTCCGGTAAGGGTTCTCCCGAGTGGTGGATCGCGAACGTCAAGCCCGGTCGGGTGATGTTCGAGCTGTCCTACCCGAACGAGAAGATTGCTCGTGAGGCGCTCACCCGCGCTGCTCACAAGCTTCCGATGAAGTGCCGCATCGTCCGGCGCGAGGCAGGTGAGTCGTGATGTCGGCCGGTACCAAGGCGTCCGAGCTGCGCGAGCTGGGCAACGAGGAGCTTGTCAACAAGCTTCGCGAGGCCAAGGAAGAGCTGTTCAACCTCCGCTTCCAGGCGGCGACGGGCCAGCTCGAGAACCACGGCCGGCTCAAGGCCGTCCGTAAGGACATCGCGCGGATCTACACCCTGATGCGTGAGCGCGAGCTGGGCATCGAGACGGTGGAGAGCGCCTGATGAGCGAGAGCAACGTGACTGAGAAGACTGAGACCCGCGGCTTCCGCAAGACCCGTGAGGGCCTGGTCGTCAGCGACAAGATGGACAAGACCGTCGTCGTCGCTGTCGAGGACCGCGTCAAGCACGCGCTGTACGGCAAGGTCATCCGCCGTACGAACAAGCTCAAGGCGCACGACGAGCAGAACGCTGCCGGCGTCGGCGACCGCGTCCTCCTGATGGAGACGCGTCCGCTGTCCGCCACCAAGCGCTGGCGCATCGTCGAGATCCTCGAGAAGGCCAAGTAATTCTCCGAGGGGCACCCCCCTCGGAGTTCGTTCCGCCAGGCTCCCGGGGCAGTTCGGTGAACTGCCCCGGGGGAACCGGCAGACAAACAGGAGATAGACGTGATCCAGCAGGAGTCGCGACTGCGCGTCGCCGACAACACGGGTGCGAAGGAAATTCTCACCATCCGTGTTCTCGGTGGCTCGGGTCGCCGCTACGCGGGCATCGGTGACGTCATCGTCGCCACCGTGAAGGACGCGATCCCCGGTGGCAACGTGAAGAAGGGTGACGTCGTCAAGGCGGTCATCGTTCGCACCGTCAAGGAGCGCCGCCGTCCGGACGGCTCGTACATCCGCTTCGACGAGAACGCCGCCGTCATTCTGAAGAACGACGGCGACCCTCGCGGCACCCGTATCTTCGGCCCCGTCGGCCGTGAGCTGCGCGAGAAGAAGTTCATGAAGATCATCTCGCTCGCGCCGGAGGTGCTGTAAGCATGAAGATCAAGAAGGGCGACCTGGTCCAGGTCATCACCGGTAAGGACAAGGGCAAGCAGGGCAAGGTCATTGCCGCTTACCCGCGCGACGAGCGCGTCCTGGTCGAGGGTGTCAACCGGGTCAAGAAGCACACGAAGGCCGGCCCGACCGCCAGCGGCTCGCAGGCCGGCGGCATCGTGACCACCGAGGCCCCCGTCCACGTCTCCAACGTCCAGCTGGTCGTGGAGAAGGACGGCAACAAGGTCGTCACGCGCGTCGGTTACCGCTTCGACGACGAGGGCAACAAGATCCGCGTTGCCAAGCGGACGGGTGAGGACATCTGATGACGACCACCACCACTCCGCGTCTCAAGACGAAGTACCGCGAGGAGATCGCGGGCAAGCTGCGTGAGGAGTTCTCGTACGAGAACGTCATGCAGATCCCCGGCCTGGTCAAGATCGTGGTCAACATGGGTGTCGGCGACGCCGCCCGTGACTCGAAGCTGATCGACGGCGCCATCCGCGACCTCACCACGATCACCGGCCAGAAGCCGGCCGTGACGAAGGCCCGGAAGTCCATCGCGCAGTTCAAGCTGCGCGAGGGCCAGCCGATCGGCTGCCACGTCACGCTCCGTGGCGACCGCATGTGGGAGTTCCTGGACCGCACCCTGTCGCTCGCGCTGCCGCGCATCCGCGACTTCCGCGGTCTGTCCCCCAAGCAGTTCGACGGCCGTGGCAACTACACCTTCGGTCTCACGGAGCAGGTCATGTTCCACGAGATCGACCAGGACAAGATCGACCGCGTCCGGGGTATGGACATCACCGTGGTCACCACGGCGACCAACGACGCTGAGGGCCGTGCGCTCCTTCGTCACCTCGGCTTCCCGTTCAAGGAGGCGTAAGCGAGATGGCGAAGAAGGCTCTGATTGCCAAGGCTGCTCGTAAGCCCAAGTTCGGTGTGCGTGCGTACACCCGCTGCCAGCGCTGCGGCCGTCCGCACTCCGTCTACCGCAAGTTCGGCCTCTGCCGCGTGTGCCTTCGTGAGATGGCTCACCGTGGCGAGCTGCCGGGCGTGACCAAGAGCTCCTGGTAGTCCTCCCTTTTCAAGGGTTCAAAGGACTCCTGGATCTCTCGGTAAGTAAAGGGTTGGCAGAGGCCCTCCTCCACATGGCTTAGGCTAGGAGGGTTGGGCGTCTGCCGCCCTGACCGACTTACTACGCCGTAGGTCCCCGCGCCGCACCCGTCCCGCCTCTGAGTGGGGAGAGGGATGGCGCAGATAGGAAACCCCGGCGAGAGAGGCCGAAGGCCAATTCATGACCATGACTGATCCGATCGCGGACATGCTGACTCGTCTGCGTAACGCGAACTCGGCGTACCACGACACCGTGGCGATGCCGCACAGCAAGATCAAGTCTCACATCGCGGAGATCCTCCAGCAGGAGGGCTTCATCACGGGCTGGAAGGTCGAGGACGCCGAGGTCGGCAAGAACCTCGTTCTCGAGCTGAAGTTCGGCCCGAACCGTGAGCGCTCCATCGCGGGCATCAAGCGGATCTCCAAGCCCGGTCTCCGGGTTTACGCGAAGTCCACCAACCTGCCGAAGGTCCTCGGCGGCCTCGGCGTGGCGATCATCTCCACGTCGCACGGTCTCCTGACCGGCCAGCAGGCAGGCAAGAAGGGCGTAGGTGGGGAAGTCCTCGCCTACGTCTGGTAGTCGGGAACGGAGGAATAGCTAATGTCGCGTATTGGCAAGCTCCCCATCACGGTTCCCGCCGGCGTGGACGTCACCATCGACGGCCAGACGGTCGCGGTCAAGGGTCCCAAGGGCACCCTGAGCCACACCATCGTCGCGCCGATCGAGATCGCTAAGGGTGAGGACGGCGTCCTGAACGTCACCCGCCCGAACGACGAGCGTCAGAACAAGGCCCTCCACGGCCTGTCCCGCACGCTGGTGGCGAACATGATCACCGGCGTGACCAAGGGTTACGTGAAGAAGCTCGAAATCAGCGGTGTCGGTTACCGCGTCCTGGCGAAGGGCTCCAACCTGGAGTTCTCGCTCGGCTACAGCCACCCGATCCTGATCGAGGCGCCCGAGGGCATCTCCTTCAAGGTCGAATCGGCGACCAAGTTCTCGGTCGAGGGCATCGACAAGCAGAAGGTCGGCGAGGTTGCGGCCAACATCCGCAAGCTGCGCAAGCCCGACCCGTACAAGGCCAAGGGCGTCAAGTACGAAGGCGAAGTCATCCGCCGCAAGGTCGGAAAGGCGGGTAAGTAAGCCATGGCATACGGTGTCAAGATTGCTAAGGGCGACGCTTACAAGCGTGCTGCCATCAAGCGTCGTCACATCCGCATCCGTAAGCACATCTCGGGTACGGCTGAGCGTCCGCGCCTGGTCGTGACGCGCTCGAACCGCCACATCGTGGCCCAGGTCATCGACGACATCAAGGGTCACACCCTGGCGTCGGCGTCGACCCTGGACGCCTCGATCCGCGGCGCCGAGGGCGACAAGTCCACGGCCGCCAAGTCGGTCGGCGCCCTGGTCGCCGAGCGTGCCAAGGCCGCCGGTGTCGAGGCCGTCGTGTTCGACCGTGGTGGTAACCAGTACGCCGGGCGCATCGCCGCCCTGGCGGACGCCGCCCGCGAAGCCGGACTCAAGTTCTGAGTCGTCCGTCGCGCAGGGACTTGTGTCACTGCGTAGCTAGCGGAAACAGAGAGAGGTAATTCCAATGGCTGGACCCCAGCGCCGCGGTGGCGGTGCCGGTGGCGGCGAGCGGCGGGACCGGAAGGGTCGCGACGGTGGCGCTGCCGCCGAGAAGACCGCATACGTTGAGCGCGTTGTCGCGATCAACCGTGTCGCCAAGGTTGTGAAGGGTGGTCGTCGCTTCAGCTTCACCGCGCTGGTCGTGGTGGGCGATGGTGACGGCACCGTGGGTGTCGGTTACGGCAAGGCCAAGGAGGTGCCGGCCGCCATCGCCAAGGGTGTGGAGGAGGCCAAGAAGCACTTCTTCAAGGTCCCCCGTATCCAGGGCACCATCCCGCACCCGATCCAGGGCGAGAAGGCCGCGGGCGTCGTCCTGCTCAAGCCTGCTTCCCCCGGTACCGGTGTTATCGCCGGTGGCCCGGTGCGTGCCGTGCTCGAGTGCGCCGGCGTGCACGACATCCTGTCGAAGTCCCTGGGCTCCGACAACGCGATCAACATCGTGCACGCGACCGTGGCGGCCCTCAAGGGTCTGCAGCGTCCCGAGGAGATCGCGGCCCGCCGCGGTCTGCCCCTTGAGGACGTCGCCCCCGCGGCCCTGCTTCGTGCGCGTGCCGGGGCTGGTGCGTAATGGCACAGCTCAAGATCACGCAGACGAAGTCGTACATCGGCAGCAAGCAGAACCACCGCGACACCCTGCGTTCCCTTGGTCTCAAGGGCATCAACACGCAGGTCGTCAAGGAGGACCGCCCCGAGTTCCGCGGAATGGTGCACACCGTCCGCCACCTCGTGACGGTTGAGGAGGTCGACTGACATGGCGGAGCAGAACCCGCTGAAGGTCCACAACCTCCGGCCCGCCCCGGGCGCCAAGACCGCCAAGACCCGTGTGGGTCGTGGTGAGGCGTCCAAGGGTAAGACCGCTGGTCGTGGTACCAAGGGCACCAAGGCCCGTTACCAGGTTCCGGAGCGCTTCGAGGGTGGCCAGATGCCCCTCCACATGCGTCTCCCGAAGCTCAAGGGCTTCAAGAACCCGTTCAAGACCGAGTTCCAGGTCGTGAACCTCGACAAGCTGAGCGCGCTGTACCCGGAGGGTGGCGAGGTCACCGTCGAGGGTCTCGTCGCCAAGGGTGCCGTTCGCAAGAACAGCCTCGTCAAGGTGCTCGGCCAGGGTGAGCTCACCGTGGCGCTGCAGGTGACGGTCGACGCCGTCTCCGGCTCCGCCAAGGAGAAGATCACCGCCGCGGGCGGTACCGTCACCGAGCTCGTCTGATTCATCCAGACGTGTCGATGACATGAGCGATTCCCAGCCGGGGATGCCCCACAAAAGGGGCATCCCCGGTTGGTCGTTCCAAGGGGGGCACGGTCGCCGGTAAGGTGGCGTGCACTGTCTAAGCTCCGTGCGGTCTGCCCGCACGGTTTTGTTGACTGATACGTATTCGTCGAACCTCAAGACCACCACCTCTGGCGCACGCGCGCGGGGGTCGCAGGAGGCACCGTGCTCACCGCGTTCGCCCGGGCGTTCAAGACGCCCGACCTGCGCAAGAAGCTGCTCTTCACGCTCGGCATCATCGTGATCTACCGGCTGGGTACGCACGTGCCGATCCCCGGTGTCAGCTACAAGAACGTCCAGGCCTGTATCGACAACCAGAGTCAGAACCAGGGTCTGTTCGGTCTCGTCAACATGTTCAGCGGCGGCGCGCTGCTGCAGATCACGATCTTCGCGCTCGGCATCATGCCGTACATCACCGCGAGCATCATCCTGCAGCTGCTGACCGTGGTGATCCCGCGGCTCGAAGCCCTCAAGAAGGAGGGCCAGGCCGGCACGGCGAAGATCACGCAGTACACGCGCTATCTGACCATCGCGCTCGCGATCCTCCAGGGCACCGGCCTGGTGGCCACCGCGCGCACCGGCACCCTGTTCCAGGGCTGCCCGGTCGCCAGCGAGATCGTCCCCGACCAGTCGATCTTCGTCACCATCACGATGGTGATCACGATGACCGCCGGTACGGCGTGCGTCATGTGGCTCGGTGAGCTGATCACCGACCGCGGCATCGGCAACGGCATGTCGATCCTGATGTTCATCTCGATCGCCGCCACCTTCCCGAGCGCCCTGTGGGCCATCAAGGAGCAGGGCGACCTGGCGGACGGCTGGATCGAGTTCGGCACCGTCATCGCGGTCGGCCTCTTCATGGTCGGCCTGGTGGTCTTCGTCGAGCAGGCGCAGCGGCGCATCCCGGTCCAGTACGCGAAGCGCATGATCGGCCGCAGGTCCTACGGCGGGACGTCGACGTACATCCCGCTGAAGGTGAACCAGGCGGGCATCATCCCTGTGATCTTCGCCTCCTCGCTGCTGTACATCCCGGCTCTCGTGGCGCAGTTCGCGGGCGGCAATTCCGGATGGAAGCGGTGGATCGAGGCGAATCTGACCACGGGTGACCACCCGATCTATATCGCCACGTACTTCATCCTGATCGTCTTCTTCGCCTTCTTCTACGTCGCGATCTCCTTCAACCCCGAGGAAGTCGCCGACAACATGAAGAAGTATGGTGGCTTCATCCCGGGCATCCGGGCTGGCCGTCCTACCGCTGAGTATCTGAGTTACGTACTCAACCGGATCACGTGGCCGGGTTCGCTGTATCTGGGTCTGATCGCTCTTGTGCCGACGATGGCGTTGGTGGGCTTCGGGGCCAACCAGAACTTCCCCTTCGGCGGGACGAGCATCCTCATCATCGTGGGTGTGGGTCTGGAAACCGTGAAGCAGATCGAGAGCCAGCTCCAGCAGCGCAATTACGAAGGGTTCCTCCGCTGATGCGAATCGTCCTCGTCGGGCCGCCCGGTGCGGGCAAGGGAACGCAGGCCGCGTTCCTCGCCAAGAACCTGTCGATCCCGCACATCTCCACGGGCGACCTCTTCCGTGCCAACATCAGCCAGGGCACGGATCTTGGCAAGCAGGCGAAGGCGTTCATGGACGCCGGGAACCTGGTGCCCGACGAGGTGACGATCGGCATGGCGAAGGACCGCATGGCGCAGCCGGACGCCGTGAACGGCTTCCTGCTCGACGGATTCCCGCGCAACGTGTCGCAGGCGCAGGCGCTGGACGAGGCGCTGAAGGCCGACGACGTGAAGCTCGACGCCGTCCTGGACCTGGAGGTCCCCGAGGACGAGGTCGTCAAGCGGATCGCCGGCCGCCGCGTCTGCCGCAACGAGTCCGCCCACGTCTTCCACGTGACGTACTCGCCGCCGAAGCAGGAAGGCGTCTGCGACGTCTGCGGCGGTGAGCTGTACCAGCGCGGCGACGACAGCGAGGACACCGTCCGCAAGCGCCTTGAGGTCTACCACACGCAGACCGAGCCGATCATCGACTACTACCGGGCCCAGGGTCTGGTCGTCACGATCTCGGCGCTCGGCAAGGTGGACGAGGTCACCGAGCGCGCGATGGACGCCCTCAAGGGCGACAAGTAGTTCAGTACGCTGTCTCGGCCGCGGTGCCCCTCGGGGGACCGCGGCCGTAGTGTTGTGTACGTAGTCGGTTCGTGTACGTGGCCGGTTGTTGGACGGATGACGGAGAGCGGAAGCCCCATGGTGCAGATCAAGACCCCCGAGCAGATCGCGAAGATGCGTGAGGCGGGCCTTGTCGTCGCCGCGATCCACGCCGCGACCCGTGAGGCCGCGGTGCCCGGCGCGACCACGAAGGACCTGGACGACGTCGCCCGCAAGGTCATCGCCGAGCACGGGGCGAAGTCCAACTTCCTCGGGTACGGCGGGTTCCCCGCGACGATCTGCACCTCGGTGAACGAGGTCGTCGTGCACGGCATCCCGGACGACAAGACCGTCCTGAAGGACGGCGACATCATCTCCATCGACGCCGGGGCCATCATCGACGGTTGGCACGGCGACGCCGCGTACACCGCCTTCGTCGGCTCCGGTCACGCCCCGGAGCTGGTCGAGCTCTCCCGGGTGACCGAGGAGTCGATGTGGGCCGGCATCGCGGCCATGAAGCAGGGCAACCGCCTGGTGGACATCTCCCGGGCCATCGAGACGTACATCCGCCGCCAGCCGAAGCCGGGCGGCGGCAAGTACGGCATCGTCGAGGACTACGGCGGCCACGGCATCGGCACCGAGATGCACATGGACCCGCACCTCCTGAACTACGTCGAGCGCCGCCGCGGCAAGGGGCCCAAGCTGGTCCCCGGCCTCTGCCTCGCGATCGAGCCCATGGTCTCGCTCGGCACGCCCCGCACCGAGGTCCTGGAGGACGACTGGACGGTCATCACGACCGACGGCACCTGGTCCTCGCACTGGGAGCACTCGGTGGCCCTCACGGAGCAGGGCCCCCTGGTCCTCACGGCCCCGGACTGCGGCAGGGCGAAGCTGGCGGAGTACGGCATCACGGCGGCACCGGACCCGCTGGGCTAGGCCCCCGCGGTCCAGGTGACCCCCTTGCTTAAGGATCTTCGTCGTGGGGCAGACTTTCTCGATTCGTCTTTCCGAGAGCACTGACGTAGACTGACGCGTCGGCTCTCGTGCATCCGTGTGTCTGCATACGGAGCATGTAGTCGATCAAGGTAGTCGATTCGAAGGGCGAAGCGTGGCCAAGAAGCAAGGTGCCATCGAGATCGAAGGCACTGTCGTCGAGTCTCTTCCGAACGCCATGTTCAAGGTGGAGCTCCAGAACGGCCACCAGGTCCTGGCACACATCAGCGGCAAGATGCGCATGCACTACATCCGCATCCTCCCTGACGACCGGGTCGTGGTGGAGCTGTCTCCGTACGACCTGACGCGTGGCCGGATCGTCTACCGGTACAAGTAGATCTTGCCCGCACCCCGTTCGCGCGGGGTGGAGGCACTGACCCGGAGAACCTCACCCAATGAAGGTCAAGCCGAGCGTCAAGAAGATCTGCGACAAGTGCAGGGTGATCCGCCGTCACGGCCGGGTCATGATCATCTGCGACAACCCGCGCCACAAGCAGCGCCAGGGCTGACGCACGACTGCAGTTCGCAGAGTTTCGCGCGACGCACGTAATCAATACGCAGAGCACGTCCCTCTTCAGATCCATCGGTAATGGAGGGCGACACCCCCGGTCGGAGGCCGGGGACCCAGCCGGTACCTAGTACGGCCACTGGGAGTGGTTCTGCCGAAGACCTCCGAAGAATCAACAGGAGCCATGAATGGCACGCGTTGAAGGCGTTGACCTCCCGCGCGAAAAGCGCATCGAGGTCGCCCTCACCTACGTGTTCGGCATCGGCCGCACGCTGGCCCAGCAGACGCTGGACGCCACCGAGGTGGACCGCAACACCCGCGTCCGCGACCTGACCGAGGAAGACCTCGTCAAGATCCGCGAGTACGTGGACGCCAACATCAAGACCGAGGGTGACCTCCGTCGCGAGATCCAGGCCGACATCCGCCGCAAGGTCGAGATCGGCTGCTACCAGGGCCTGCGTCACCGTCGTGGCCTGCCCGTCCGCGGTCAGCGCACCAGCACGAACGCCCGCACCCGCAAGGGCCCGCGTCGCGCCATCGCCGGTAAGAAGAAGCCGGGCAAGAAGTAGTCCTCGCTCAGCGGTCTATCGACAGCTGACGCTGCAGGACCGACCACCTCCCGTAGGAGTTATAGATGCCCCCCAAGGGTCGTCAGGGCGCTGCCAAGAAGGTGCGCCGCAAGGAAAAGAAGAACGTCGCCCACGGGCACGCTCACATCAAGAGCACGTTCAACAACACGATCGTGTCCATCACGGACCCGACCGGCAACGTGATCTCGTGGGCCTCCGCCGGCCACGTCGGCTTCAAGGGCTCGCGCAAGTCCACGCCGTTCGCCGCGCAGATGGCCGCCGAGTCGGCCGCCCGTCGCGCGCAGGAGCACGGCATGCGCAAGGTCGACGTCTTCGTCAAGGGCCCGGGTTCCGGTCGCGAGACCGCCATCCGCTCGCTCCAGGCGACCGGCCTTGAGGTCGGCTCGATCCAGGACGTGACGCCCACGCCGCACAACGGCTGCCGTCCGCCCAAGCGGAGGCGCGTCTGACCTCAGGTGCGTCACGCATCTGTGGTTCCGGCCGCTTCACTGCTTCACCGCTTCACAGGTTCCGGGCGGTACGGCTCTTCGAGTCCGTGCCGCCCGTACCCTTGAAGGCGTAACACCATGGGGCTCCGCCCCGGGCAGGGCATCAAATAGTGGGTGCCCCTGACTGAAGGAACATTTCATGCTGATCGCTCAGCGTCCCTCGTTGACCGAAGAGGTCGTCGACGAATTCCGCTCCCGGTTCGTGATCGAGCCGCTGGAGCCGGGCTTCGGCTACACCCTCGGCAACTCCCTCCGCCGCACCCTCCTGTCGTCGATCCCCGGCGCTGCTGTCACCAGCATCCGCATCGACGGTGTCCTGCACGAGTTCACCACCGTGCCGGGCGTCAAGGAGGACGTCACCGACCTCATCCTCAACATCAAGCAGCTGGTCGTCTCCTCGGAGCACGACGAGCCCGTCGTGATGTACCTGCGCAAGCAGGGTCCGGGCCTCGTGACCGCCGCTGACATCGCCCCGCCGGCCGGTGTCGAGGTGCACAACCCCGACCTCGTCCTCGCCACGCTCAACGGCAAGGGCAAGCTGGAGATGGAGCTGACCGTCGAGCGCGGTCGCGGCTACGTCTCCGCCGTGCAGAACAAGCAGGTCGGCCAGGAGATCGGCCGTATCCCGGTCGACTCGAT
The DNA here is from genome assembly GCF_040654435.1 of Streptomyces sp. NPDC050703. Taxonomy (NCBI): domain Bacteria; kingdom Bacillati; phylum Actinomycetota; class Actinomycetes; order Kitasatosporales; family Streptomycetaceae; genus Streptomyces; species Streptomyces sp. NPDC050703. Next base: position 126,889 of record NZ_JBFAHX010000004.1, on the reverse strand, counting down.
CTACTCGCCGGTGCTCAAGGTCACGTACAAGGTCGAGGCGACCCGTGTCGAGCAGCGCACCGACTTCGACAAGCTGATCGTCGACGTCGAGACCAAGCAGGCCATGCGCCCGCGCGACGCCATGGCGTCTGCCGGCAAGACCCTGGTCGAGCTGTTCGGTCTGGCGCGCGAGCTCAACATCGACGCCGAGGGCATCGACATGGGCCCGTCCCCGACGGACGCCGCCCTCGCCGCCGACCTGGCGCTGCCGATCGAGGAGCTGGAGCTCACCGTCCGGTCGTACAACTGCCTCAAGCGTGAGGGCATCCACTCCGTGGGTGAGCTCGTCGCCCGGTCCGAGGCGGACCTGCTCGACATCCGCAACTTCGGTGCGAAGTCGATCGACGAGGTCAAGATGAAGCTCAACGGCATGGGCCTCGCGCTCAAGGACTCGCCCCCCGGCTTCGACCCGACCGCCGCGGCCGACGCCTTCGGCGCCGATGACGATGCCGACGCCGGGTTCGTCGAGACCGAGCAGTACTGAGCGCTCCGCGCGGCGGACTGTTCTTCGCCGCGGGTCCGCTTCGGCTGATCGCGCAGTTCCCCGCGCGCCTGACGGGGCGCGGGTCTCCGACGGGCGACCGCCTGCTCGGACACTGTCACCGGTACCTCGTACGGCCGGTGCAGCAATGAAGGAGAAACACCATGCCGAAGCCCACCAAGGGTGCCCGTCTGGGCGGCAGCGCCGCGCACGAGAAGCTTCTGCTGGCGAACCTCGCCAAGCAGCTCTTCGAGCACGGCCGCATCACCACGACCGAGGCGAAGGCCCGTCGCCTGCGTCCGTACGCGGAGCGTCTGGTCACCAAGGCGAAGAAGGGTGACCTTCACAACCGCCGCCAGGTGCTGTCCGTCATCACCGACAAGAGCATCGTGCACACGCTCTTCACGGAGATCGGCCCGCGCTACGAGAACCGCCCCGGTGGTTACACGCGCATCACCAAGATCGGCAACCGTCGCGGCGACAACGCGCCCATGGCGGTCATCGAGCTGGTCGAGGCCCTGACCGTGGCCCAGGAGGCCACCGGTGAGGCCGAGGCCGCCACGAAGCGTGCCGCCAAGGACGCCGAGGTCACCGACGCCAAGGTCGACACGACCAAGGCCGACGAGGCTCCGGCCGAGGAGTCGAAGGACGCGTAAGCGTCCTGCCGGGGGCCGTGCGTCTTCGGCTGCGGGTTCGTCGTGGCCGGTCGCGCAGTTCCCCGCGCCCCTTCGGGGGCGATGCGGGCCCGTCCCTTGTCAGGGGCGGGCCCGCTTTTCGTTGCCTGAGAGGAACCATGAGTGAGTGACGAAGTAGAGCCCGGGTTCGTCCGCGTACGTCTCGACCTTTCGTACGACGGCAAGGACTTCTCCGGCTGGGCCAAGCAGCGGCAGGGGCAGCGGACCGTCCAGGGGGAGATCGAGGCCGCGCTGCGGACCGTGACGCGGTCCCAGGAGACGTACGAGCTGACCGTGGCGGGGCGGACCGACAGCGGGGTGCACGCGCGCGGGCAGGTGGCCCACGTCGACCTGCCGGAGGACGTGTGGGCCGAGCACCGGGACAAGCTCCTGCGCAGGCTCGCCGGGCGGCTGCCCCACGACGTGCGGGTGTGGAAGGTCGCCGAGGCGCCCGCCGGGTTCAACGCGCGGTTCTCGGCGGTGTGGCGGCGGTACGCCTACCGCGTGACCGACCACCCCGGCGGCGTCGACCCGCTGCTGCGCGGCCATGTGCTGTGGCACGACTGGCAGCTCGACCTCGACGCCATGAACGCCGCCGCCGAGCGGCTGATCGGCGAGCACGACTTCGCCGCGTACTGCAAGCGGCGTGAGGGTGCCACGACCATCCGCACGCTCCAGGAGCTGCGGTGGGAGCGGCGCGGCGACGGCATCCTCGAAGCGACCGTCCGGGCCGACGCCTTCTGCCACAACATGGTGCGGTCCCTGGTCGGCGCCATGCTGTTCGTGGGCGACGGGCACCGGCCCGTGGAGTGGCCGGGCAAGGTGCTCGCGGCCGGGGTGCGGGACTCCGCTGTGCACGTGGTGCGGCCCCACGGGCTCACCCTCGAAGAGGTCGGCTACCCCGCCGACGAGCTGCTCGCCGCGCGCACCAAGGAGGCGCGCAACAAGCGGACGCTGCCCGGCGCCGGCTGCTGCTGAGCGGCCGGGCTACTCGGGGCCGGCCGCCGCGGCCGACGCCTGCGCCTCGCCCCGCGCGTGGATGCGCTGGAAGGCGAAGCGGGCCATGGTGTCGCCGACGCCGTAGGCCTTGCGGTCGCCGGTGGTGACGTCCTTGCCGCTGGTGTAGCCGGTGGTGGTGAAGTACGCGTAGCGGCCGTAGGCGTTGTACGTGCCGCGGCAGACGCCCGTCTGGCAGAAGCCCGGCACGCCCTTGCCGGGCAACGCGGTGACCAGGCCCTTCTCGACCTGGTCCTTGACCTTCTCGGCCTCGGCCGTCGTGTCGAAGACGGCGACGCCGATCGTGACCGCGACGCCGTCCTCGACGTAGCTGGCGCGGATCAGGCGGGTGCAGTCGTTCCTGGTGAGGATCGCGCCGAGGGCGGGCTGGGTGACCGAGGCGCAGCTCTTGGTGCTGTCGGTCGCGCCCTTCTTGTAGACGGTCTCGCCCGAGGTGAACGTCCTGCCGGGGAAGAGGCCCTCGGCGGTGAGCGGCGCCTTGTCCTTCTTGGCGCTGGCGATGTAGTCCTTCGGGTCCGGCGGGGGCGGCGGCGTGGTCGCCTTGAAGGAGGGGCCCGGGTCCTTGCTCGCGCCGGGGATGTCGGCCGTGGCGGGGAGCTCGCTCGCCGGCTTGTTCGACGCGGAGGCGTCGTCACTGTTGGCGGAGACGACGGCGACGGCCACCGCCGCCGCGATGGCGATCGTCGCGAACGCGCCGCCGCCGATCATCAGCCACTTGCGCCGCCGGGTGCGCGCCTCGGAGGCTTCGGCGAGCGCCGCCCAGTCGGGTGTGGGCCCGCCGCCGGGGCCGCCCGGACTCCACTGAGGTCCCCCTTGCCCAAAGCTCATGGGCCGCATCTTAGACGGGCCGTGGCGGATGTTGAGCCCGGGCCGGAGGGGGTTCGCGGCCTAGCCTGAGCCGCATGGAAACGGGCAGAACGGCGGTTAAGGGATGGATGTCGCGGCCTGCCGAGTGGCATGTCCTCGCGGCGCTCGGAGCGGTGCTGCTCGCCGCGGTCGTCCGGGTGGGGCTGCGCACCCCGGACGGGGGCATGGACAACGCCATCGTGGTGCGGGCCGCCGGGGCCTGGCTCGACGGGCGCTCGCCCTACGCCGACCGGCACTTCCTCTATCTGCCGGGGGCCGTGCTCGCCGCCGTGCCGCAGGCCCTGCTGCCGGCCGCCGTGGCGCGCTTCCTCGTCCCGGCGGGCGTCACCGCGGGGCTCGTCGCCGGGTGGGCGTGCGCGCTGCGGCTGTACGGGATCGCGTGGCGGAGCAGGTTCGCGGCGTACGGGCTGCTCGGGCTCGCCCTCGGCTTCGCCCCCTTCGGGCACCTCGTGGAGCTGGGCAACTGGACGGTGGCGTCCGCGGCGGCCCTGCCGCTCGCCCTGCTCCTCGCGTCCCGCGGTCGCTGGACCGCCGCCGGGCTCGTGATCGGCGCCGCCGTGGCCGTGAAGCCGCTGCTGGTGCCCGTCGCGCTGCTCTTCGTCTTCGCCCGGCGGTGGCGGGGGCTCGCCGCGGTGGCCGGGCTGCCGGTGGCGGTCTCGCTCGGGGCCGCTCTGACGATGCCGGACCCCGCCGGGTTCGTCACCCGGACGCTGCCCTTCCTGCTGCGCGGCGACGACGCCTTCGTACGGCTCTACGAGGCATCGCCGGCCGCGGTGCTCGGGCGGCTCGGGGTGCCGCAGTCCCTGGCGACGCTGCTCGCGGGGGGTGCCGCCGCGGCCGGGGTGTGGTGTGCCTGGCGTCGGTGGGGCAGAGGCGACGAGGGGCCCGCGCGGGTGGCGGAGTGCGCCACGATGCTCATGCTTTCGGCCTTCCTCGTCTCCCGCCCCTCCTACGACCACTACCTGCTGGTCGTCCTCCCGCTGCTGCTCGCCGGGGTGCTCACGCCGGGGGCGCCGGGGCGCACCCCGTGGTTCTGGCTGGCGCTCGTGCCGCAGGTCCCGGGGTTCGCCTGGCCGTGGCTTGAGCCGGGGACCCGGCGGGCCTTCAAGGACGCGGCCACGCTCTGTCTCCTCGCGGGCACGCTCGGCAGGGCCTGCCTGGTGGGCGGGGTCGCGGGGGAGCGCGGGGTGCGGCGGGGCGTCGCGGCCGACGGGGGGCGGGTCGACGCGGAGACCGCGGCGCCCGGTGGCTGAGGCGGGGCGGGGCGGGGTGGCCGGGACCGGACGGGTGGTCCGCCGCCGGACGCGGGGGCAGGTGCGGGGGGCGGTTATCCTGGGGTCTCACAGGCCGCCCATGTCGGTGGAGCCGGTTCGCCGGTCTCCAGGCCCGCGTTTTGACCCGTACGGGTCGGCGCGGGTATTCTGCGAGTTCGTTATGTGTATTGGCTTTCTCATTCTCACGTGAGGGGCCCTTACACCGGTCCACCGGGCCGATGACCAGCGGCAGGACTCGGTTGCGTCACCGAGGTCCGCCAGGGCTGTCGTACATCGTCCGTGGTGGCCATGTCAGGACCCCACCTCTGAAGAAGCGAAGGCTACGACACCGTGCGTACGTACAGCCCCAAGCCCGGCGATGTGACCCGCCAGTGGCACGTCATCGACGCCCGGGACATCGTCCTGGGCCGTCTGGCGACCACCGCTGCCACCCTTCTGCGTGGCAAGCACAAGCCGATCTACGCCCCTCACGTCGACACCGGTGACTTCGTCATCATCATCAACGCCGACAAGGTGCACCTGTCGGGCAACAAGAAGACCCAGAAGATGGCGTACCGCCACTCCGGCTACCCGGGTGGTCTGCGTTCCGTCCGTTACGACGAGCTGCTCGAGAAGAGCCCCGAGAAGGCCGTTGAGAAGGCCGTCAAGGGCATGCTCCCCAAGAACACCCTGGGCCGTCAGATGCTCTCGAAGCTGAAGGTCTACGCGGGCGACCAGCACCCGCACGGCGCTCAGCAGCCGGTCCCGTTCGAGATCACCCAGGTCGCGCAGTAGTTCCGGCCACCCCCAAAGACGAAAAGAAATCTGAGGAGAATCGTGGCCGAGACCACCGTTGAGCAGCCGGTCGAAGAGACCGAGATCGCCGACGTCGAGCAGTACACCACCGAGTCCGAGGTGCCCGTCGAGGGCGAGTACACCTCCGAGTCGAACGCCGCGCGCTTCGGCGACCCGCAGCCGGCCGCCGGCCTGGGCCGTCGCAAGAACGCCATCGCCCGCGTCCGGATCGTCCCGGGCACCGGCAAGTGGAAGATCAACGGGCGGACGCTTGAGGACTACTTCCCGAACAAGGTCCACCAGCAGGAAGTCAACGAGCCCTTCAAGGTGCTCGAACTCGACGACCGCTACGACGTCATCGCCCGCATCGCGGGTGGCGGCGTCTCCGGCCAGGCCGGTGCGCTCCGTCTCGGTGTCGCCCGTGCGCTGAACGAGGCCGACGTCGACAACAACCGCGGCGCCCTGAAGAAGGCCGGGTTCCTCAAGCGCGACGACCGTGCGGTCGAGCGCAAGAAGGCCGGTCTCAAGAAGGCCCGCAAGGCCCCGCAGTACAGCAAGCGCTAATCGCTGCCTGCTTGTACTTCTCGTTCGCCCCGGCGGCACAGTCTGTGCTGCCGGGGCGTTCGTCTATCAGGAACCGCTCGGCCCCTGGCACCCTCTTGTGAACAGGGGGCAGACGGCGGGGGACAAGTTCGGAGCATTTCCGAAAGCTTTTGGAACGTTCGGAGGACAGCAGTGGGACGACTCTTCGGCACGGACGGCGTGCGCGGTGTCGCCAACGCGGATCTGACGGCCGAGCTCGCGCTCGGACTCTCCGTGGCGGCGGCGCACGTACTGGCCGAGGCGGGCACCTTCGAGGGCCACCGGCCGAAGGCCGTGGTCGGGCGGGACCCGCGCGCGTCCGGGGAGTTCCTGGAGGCCGCGGTGGTCGCGGGCCTCGCCAGCGCGGGCGTGGACGTCCTGCGCGTCGGCGTGCTGCCGACCCCCGCGGTGGCGCACCTCACCGGAGCGCTCGGCGCGGACCTCGGCGTGATGCTCTCCGCCAGCCACAACGCCATGCCGGACAACGGCATCAAGTTCTTCGCCCGCGGCGGCCACAAGCTCGCCGACGATCTTGAGGACCGCATCGAGTCGGTCTACGAGGAGCACCGCACGGGCGCCCCCTGGCAGCGGCCCACCGGCTCGGGCGTCGGCCGGGTCAGCTCCTACGACCAGGGGCTCGACCAGTACATCGCGCATCTCCTCGGGGTGCTGCCCAACCGCCTCGACGGACTGCGGATCGTCCTGGACGAGGCGCACGGAGCCGCCTCCCGCGTCTCGCCCGAGGCGTTCACCCGCGCCGGTGCCGAGGTCGTCACGATCGGCGCCCAGCCGGACGGCCTCAACATCAACGACGGCTGCGGCTCGACCCACCTCGACCTGCTCAAGGCCGCCGTCGTCGAGCACGGCGCCGACTTCGGCATCGCCCACGACGGGGACGCCGACCGCTGCCTCGCCGTGGACGGCACGGGCGAGGAGGTCGACGGCGACCAGATCCTCGCGGTGCTCGCCCTCGCCATGCGCGAGCACGGCACGCTGCGCGGCGACACCGTTGTCGCCACCGTCATGTCGAACCTCGGCTTCAAGCTCGCCATGGAGGAGCAGGGGCTCTCGCTCGTGCAGACCGCCGTCGGCGACCGCTACGTCCTTGAGTCGATGAAGGAGCACGGCTACGCCCTCGGCGGCGAGCAGTCCGGGCACGTCATCGTCCTCGACCACGCCACCACGGGCGACGGCACGCTGACCGGGCTGCTCCTCGCGGCGCGGGTCGCCGAGACGGGGCGTACGCTCGCCGACCTCGCCGGGGTCATGAAGCGGCTCCCGCAGGTCCTCATCAACGTGCCGGACGTCGACAAGTCCCGCGTGCGGACCTCGGCCGAGCTGTCCACGGCCGTCACCGAGGCCGAGCGCGAGCTGGGCTCGACCGGCCGGGTGCTGCTCCGCCCCTCGGGGACGGAGCCGCTGGTGCGGGTCATGGTCGAGGCCGCCGACATCGAGCAGGCGCGGTCCGTGGCGAGCCGGCTCGCCGACGTGGTGAAGTCGGCGCTCGGTTAACCCCGCTCCGCCTTCGCGGTACGGCGCCGCTGCCCGGCCCAGAGAGCCTTCTGGGCCAGCAACGTCGCCGTACCCGCGAGGACGATGCCGAGCAGGTTCAGCAGGAGCTGCTCGGTGGAGCCCCACGCCTGCTTGTACTCGGCGTAGCTGAAGGCGACCGCGGCGTTCGCCGCCGCGGGGACCGTCGTCACGGAGATCGCCACGCCGACCAGGGCGCCCGACTTCGCCGAGGTGAGGGAGAGGGTGCCCGCGGCGCCCGCGAGGACCGCCACGACGAACGAGAACCAGTCGGGGCGGTAGATGAAGTTCGTGTTCGGGCGCTCCGCGCGCAGGGCGTCGTCGCTGAAGAGGTTCACCGCGTCCATGAGGTAGCTGAACCCGACGGTCGCCACCATCGCCACCGCGAACCCCACGAGCAGCGCCGTCAGCGCGCGCAGGGCCAGCCGGGGAGCGCGGCGGACGAGCGCCGTGCAGAACCCCGCGAGCGGGCCGAACTCCGGGCCGACGGCCATCGCGCCCACGATCAGGATCGCGTTGTCGAGCACGACACCGCAGGCCGCGATCATCGTGGCGAGGGTGATGAACGCGACGTACGTGGCGGAGAGCGTCGACTCCTCGTGGGTCGCGTCGGTGAGCTGCTCCCACACCACGGCGTCGGCGGCCTCTCCCGGCGCGTCCCTCTCCGCCTCGTCCGCGCTCTCGGAGAGGGACAGGTCGATGTTCTCGACCGCGATCGAGCCCGTCCTGTCGAGGCCGAGCGCGCGCAGGCCGTCGAGCAGCCCGTCGGCCGCCTCGCGGGCGACGTCGCACATGACGACGTCCCCGGCGGGAGAGCGGGCGGCGCCGGGGACCACGGCCAGGTGCGTGGTCCCCGTCGTCCTCTCGATGAGGCGCACCGCTTCGTCGGTGGTGTCCGCGGGGGTGATCAGGCGAAGGTGCAGCATGGCCCGCAGGCTAGCGGTGCGGGTTCAGAGCTTGCGCAGGCTCAGGCGCTGCACCTTGTGGTCGGGTCCCTTGCGGACGACGAGGGCGGCCCGGCCGCGGGTCGGGGCGACGTTCTCGACGAGGTTGACCCTGTTGATCGTGCGCCAGGTGGTGCGGGCGTAGTCGAGGGCCTCCTCCTCGGAGACCTGGGTGTACTTGCGGAAGTACGAGGACGGGTTCTGGAAGGCCGTCAGGCGCAGCTTCTTGAACCGGTTGAGGTACCAGCGCTCGATGTCCTCCGTGCGGGCGTCGACGTACACGCTGAAGTCGAAGTAGTCGGCGAGGCCCACGCGGGTGCGGCCGTCGCTGCCGGGGAGCGCGGGCTGCAGGACGTTCAGGCCCTCGACGATCAGGATGTCGGGGCGGCGGACGGTGAGGCGCCTGCCGGGCACGATGTCGTAGATCAGGTGGGAGTAGACGGGCGCCGTCACCTCCTCCTTGCCGGCCTTGATGTCGGCGACGAAGCGGGTGAGGGCGCGGCGGTCGTACGACTCGGGGAAGCCCTTGCGGGACATCAGGCCGCGCGCTTCGAGCTCCTTGGTGGGGAGCAGGAAGCCGTCGGTCGTCACCAGTTCCACGCGGGGGTGCTCCGGCCAGCGGGAGAGCAGGGCCTGGAGGAGGCGGGCGACGGTCGACTTGCCGACGGCCACGGAGCCCGCGACCCCTATGACGAAGGGGGTGCCCGACTGCGAGCCCTTCTCGCCGAGGAAGGTGTTCAGGGCGCCGCGCAGACCGTCGGTGGCGCCCACGTAGAGGTTCAGGAGGCGGGAGAGCGGGAGGTAGATGTCGCGGACCTCGTCCAGGTCGATGACGTCGCCGAGGCCCCTGAGCTTCTCCACCTCCTCCGCCGTGAGGGGGAGCGGCGTCTTCTCCCGCAGCGCGCTCCACTCGCTGCGGGTGAGGTCGACGTAGGGAGTCGCCTCCGGCTTGTGCCGGTGGGCGCTCCGCGGCGCCTTCATTGGCGCGGAGACCGAAGAGATCACAGTTCATTGTCACGGCTGCGGGCCCGGCGGGCGGGGTGGGGTGTGTCACGCTGAGCCGGTGATTATCGGGGTTGGCATCGATGTGGCGGAGATCGAGCGGTTCGGCGCGGCGCTGCGGCGCACGCCCGGGATGGCCGAGCGGCTCTTCGTCCCCGGCGAGCTGCTGCTGCCGGGCGGGGAGCGGCGGGGCGTGGCCTCGCTCGCGGCCCGCTTCGCGGCGAAGGAGGCATTGGCCAAGGCGCTGGGGGCACCCGGTGGGCTCCGCTGGACCGACGCCGAGGTGTACGTGGAGGACACGGGGCAGCCGCGGCTCCGGGTGAGCGGCACGGTGGCGGAGCGCGCCGCCGAGCTGGGCGTCCGGGCCTGGCACGTGTCGCTGAGCCATGACGCGGGCGTGGCCTCGGCGGTGGTGGTGGCGGAGGCGTAGCGGTCCGCGGCTCCCGGGCGGGGCGTCGCGAGAGGGAGGAGACTGGGGGCCATGCGGAGTGCTTACGGCGTGGCGGAGGTACGGGCGGCGGAGCGGGCGGCGATGGCCCGGGGGCCCGAGGGCGCTCTGATGCAGCGGGCCGCGGCGGCGCTGGCCGCCGAGTGTGCCCGGCTGCTCGGCCGGGTCTACGGCAGCCGGGTCACGCTGCTGGTGGGCAGCGGTGACAACGGCGGCGACGCCCTGTACGCGGGGGCGCGGCTGGCCCGCAGGGGCGCGGGCGTCACCGCGGTGCTCCTCGCGCCGGACCGCGCGCACCCCGGCGGCCTGGCGGCGCTGCGTGCCGCGGGGGGCCGTGTGGTGGACGGCACCGACGAGCGCGACGGCCGGGCCGAGGACGCGGTCGCCGGCGCGCGGCTCGTCGTCGACGGCATCGTGGGCATCGGCGGCCGGGGCGGACTGCGCGAGCGGGCTGCGCACCTGGTGGCGGCGGCTCGGACGGCCACCGTCGTCGCCGTCGACCTGCCGAGCGGCGTGGACGCCGACACCGGCGAGGTGCACGGCGAGGCGGTGCGCGCGGACGTGACGGTGACCTTCGGGACGTACAAGCCGGGGCTCCTGGTCGACCCGGGGCGCGAGTACACCGGAGCCGTGCGGCTCGTCGACATCGGCCTCGGCCTGCCGCGGGAGCGGCGGGCGCTGGAGGCCCTCCAGTACGCCGACGTGGCCCGGCTGCTGCCCGTGCCCACCGGGGAGAGCGACAAGTACCGCCGTGGCGCCGTGGGCGTCGTCGCCGGGTCGGCCCGCTACCCCGGGGCGGCCGTGCTCTGCGTCGCCGGGGCCCTGCACGGCGGCGCGGGCGCCGTACGGTACGCGGGACCCGCCGCCGACGCCGTCGTCGCCCGCTTCCCCGAGGCCCTGGTGTCCGCGGGGCCGCCGTCGAAGGCCGGGCGGGTGCAGGCGTGGGCCGTGGGCCCCGGGCTCGGCGACGACGAGGACCGGCTCCTCGACGTGCTCGACGCCGACGTCCCCGTCCTGATCGACGCCGACGGCCTGCGCCTCGCCGACGAGCGCCGGGTCCGTGCGCGGCGCGCCCCCACGCTGCTCACCCCGCACGCGGGCGAGGCCGCCGCGCTCCTCGGCGTCGACCGCGCGCGGGTCGAGTCGGCGCGGCTCGCCGCCGTACGGGAGCTCGCGGCGCGCTACGGCGCGACCGTGCTGCTCAAGGGGTCGACCACCCTGGTCGCCGACGCGGAAGGGCCCGTGCGCGTCAACCCCACGGGCACCGCCTGGCTCGCCACCGCGGGCAGCGGCGACGTGCTGTCGGGCCTCGCCGGGTCCTTGCTGGCGGCCGGGCTCGAAGCGCGTGACGCGGGGTCGGTCGCCGCCTATCTGCACGGCCTGGCCGCGCGCCACGCGGCGGACGGGGCCCCCGTGGCCGCGCAGGACGTCGCCGAGGCCGTCCCGGCGGCGTGGCGGGACGTCTGCGGCTGAGGCAAGAGCAGCCGCCCGCCCTGGGCCGTGCACGGCCACGGGAGAGGGGGTGACGGCGGCCTCTGAGACACTGGTGCGCGATGAACGAGACAGCCGCCCACCGTGTCCGCGCCGAGATCGACCTCGCCGCCCTCCGCGCCAACGTGCGCTCGCTGCGTGCCCACGCGCCGGACGCCGCGTTCATGGCCGTGGTCAAGGCCGACGCGTACGGACACGGAATGGTGCCCTGCGCCAAGGCCGCCCTGGAGGCGGGCGCCACCTGGGTCGGGACCGCGACCCCCGAGGAGGCCCTCGCCCTGCGCGCCGCCGGGATCGGGGGGCGGCTGCTGTGCTGGCTGTGGACGCCGGGCGGGCCCTGGCGCGAGGGCGTCGAGGCCGACCTCGACATGTCGGTGAGCGCGCTGTGGGCGCTCACCGAGGTGACGGCCGCCGCCCGCGAGGCGGGGCGCACCGCCCGCATCCAGCTCAAGGCCGACACCGGCCTCGGCCGCAACGGCTGCACGCCCGCCGACTGGCCCGAGCTGGTCGCGGCGGCCCTGCGCGCCGAGGCCGACGGGCTGGTGCGGGTCACCGGCCTCTGGTCGCACTTCGCCTGCGCCGACGAGCCGGGACACCCCTCGATCGCCGCGCAGCTCACCGTCTTCCGCGAGATGGTGGCGTACGCCGAGGACCAGGGGGTGCGCCCCGAGGTCCGGCACATCGCGAACTCCCCCGGGACGCTCACGCTCCCCGAGACCCACTTCGACCTCGTGCGCCCCGGCATCGCGATGTACGGCATCTCGCCGAGCCCCGACGTGGGCACGCCCGCGGACTTCGGGCTGCGGCCCGTGATGACCCTCAGCGCCTCGCTCGCCCTGGTCAAGCACGTCCCCGCCGGCCTCGGCGTCAGCTACGGACACCACTACGTCACCCCCGGCGAGACCACCCTCGGCCTCGTCCCCGCCGGGTACGGCGACGGCGTCCCGCGGCACGCGTCGGGCACCGCCCCCGTCCTGGTCGCGGGCAAGTGGCGGACGGTCGCGGGCCGCGTGGCCATGGACCAGTTCGTGGTCGACCTCGGCGGCGACGAGCCGGCGGTCGGCGCGGAGGCGGTGCTCTTCGGGCCCGGTGACCGCGGGGAGCCGACCGCCGAGGACTGGGCGCAGGCGGCGGGCACCATCGCGTACGAGATCGTCACCCGCATCGGATCGCGCGTCCCCCGCGTCTTCGTGAATGAGCGTCCCGGGCCGGGAGAGATGTGAACGAGCGGTTCGACCACTGACTAGGAGCGGCACGTGAGCGAGAGCACCACGGGGGCTGCCGCGGCGGACGCGGCGGTGGAGGCCGTCGCCGCGGCGGGGAACTGGCGGCGGGCCGGGGTCGCGGGCGCCGCGATAGGCGTCATCGCCGCGGGCGCGGCGGCGGGTGTGGCCATAGAGCGGCTCACCGTCGGCCGCGGAATGCGCAAGAAGGCACGGCTCGCGCTCGACGCCGCCGGGCCCTACGGCTCGCTGCGGGGCATGCCGGGCACGGCGTACGCGGACGACGGCACCGAACTCTCGTACGAGGTCGAGGACGTCGGTACGGGGGAGGACGGTACGGAGGCCGCGGCCGGCGGCCGGGGCGCCCGCGCGCGCCGCCTCCTCGGGCACGGACGCCGCGCCCCGGAGCCCGTCACCGTCGTCTTCAGCCACGGCTACTGCCTGAACCAGGACTCCTGGCACTTCCAGCGCGCCGCCCTGCGCGGCGTCGTCCGCGCGGTCTACTGGGACCAGCGCAGCCACGCCCGCTCCGGGCGCGGCGTCGACCAGGTCGAGCGTGCCGTGCCGGTCTCCATCGACCAGCTCGGGCGCGACCTGAAGGCCGTCATCGACGCGGCGGCGCCCGAGGGGCCCCTCGTCCTGGTGGGGCACTCCATGGGCGGCATGACGACCATGGCCCTCGCCGACCAGTTCCCGGCGCTGATCAGGGAGCGCGTCGTCGGCGTCGCCCTCGTCGGTACGTCGTCGGGGCGGCTCGGCGAGGTGAACTTCGGCCTCCCGGTGGCCGGGATGAACGCGGTGCGCCGGGTCCTTCCGGGGCTGCTGCGGACCCTGGGCTCGCAGGCCGATCTCGTCGAGCGCGGGCGGCGGGCCACCGCGGACCTCTTCGCGGGCGTCATCAAGCGGTACTCGTTCTCGCGGAAGGACGTGGACCCCGCCATCGCGCGGTTCGCGGAGCGGATGATCGAGGCAACGCCGATCGACGTGGTCGCGGAGTTCTACCCGGCTTTCGCCGAGCACGACAAGGCCGAGGCGCTCAAGCACTTCGCCGATCTGCCGGTGCTCGTGCTGGCCGGGACGGAGGACCTGGTCACGCCGAGCGGGCACAGCGAGGCCATCGCCGCGCTGCTGCCCGACGCCGAACTCGTCCTCGTGCCGGACGCGGGGCACCTCGTCATGCTGGAACACCCCGAGCTGGTCACGGACCGGCTCGCGGAGCTGATCGCCAGGTCGGGCGCGGGCCGCGCGGCGGCCGGTACGGGTACGTCCGACAGGTGACACGGCGGGGCCCGGGGTGTTCCAGCCGCTACCGTGGACGCCATGGAAGCACCGCACCACCAGGCCCCCGCCAACACCGCCGAGATCACGGTCAACTCCCCGGAGCAGATGAGCGAGTTGGGCCGCCGCCTGGCCAAGATCCTGCGCCCCGGCGACCTCGTCATGCTCACCGGTGAGCTGGGCGCCGGGAAGACGACGCTGACCCGCGGCCTCGGTGAGGGCCTCGGCGTGCGCGGCGCCGTCACCTCGCCGACCTTCGTCATCGCCCGCGTCCACCCGCCGCTCGGCGCGGGACCCGCGCTGGTGCACGTCGACGCCTACCGCCTGGGCGGCGGCCTCGACGAGATGGAGGACCTGGACCTCGACGTGTCGCTCACCGACTCGGTGATCGTCGTGGAGTGGGGCGACGGCAAGGTCGAGGAGCTGTCGGACGACCGCCTGCACGTGGTCATCGACCGCGCCGTGGGCGACACGGCGGACGAGGTCCGCGAGGTGACCCTCCGGGGCCTCGGTGCCCGCTGGACCGAGGCGGACCTGGCCGCGCTGTCCGCGTAGCCCGCCGCCCGGCCGGAGTTTCCGACAGGGCGTCGGGAAACTGTTGCGCTGTGCGGGCCGCGCGTGGTCACATGGGTGACGGAACTGGTTAGGTCTACCTAACCACGTCTGCCCGAAGCCCCCAGGAGGCATCCATGTCGGCTTCAGAACGTGACGCGGCGCCGCGGCCCCGGCCGCGGGGACTGCCGGCGCCCGCGGGCGCCGCGCGCCCCGGGGGCGTCTCGATGAGCGCCCTGCTGGCCTCCTGCGCGGCGGCGAGCGCGGTGTCCACGCCGCCCGCGTCCCCGGCCGCCACGGCGGACGTCGCTACGGAACGACGACGACCTTCTTGCCGATGACGGCGAACTTCCACATCGCGCTGCCGTTCTCGCGCGACTGACGGATGCCGCCGGTCTTCGTCGCCGGGTCGGCCTTCGGCGTGGCACCGTCGATCGCCGCGCTGAAGCCGATCGTGACCCCGTCGGTGTTCGTGAACCGCACGACGTGCTCGATCGCCACGCCGTCCGTGCCCTTGACCGAGCCGGTGCGCGAGCCGACGGTGTAGGTGCCGGGCGCCGGGTCGACCGAGCCGGGCGTCACCTCGTACGTGGCGCGCACCTTGCCGGAGCCCTCGACCAGCCAGACGCGGTCGGCGCCCAGGGAGTACACGACCCGCTCCCCGTCACCGGACCGCTGCGGCACCTCCGCCGGGCGGGACTTCTCCTTGGGGGAGCCCGAGGCGGAGGCGGTGGGGGACTTGGCGGGGGGCTTGGCCAGGCTGTCGGGCGCGCTGGCCGAGGCCTGGTAGGCGAGGAAGCCGACCGCGGCGAGCGCGGCGGCGGTGAGCCCGGCCACGAATCCCGAGCTGCTCCTTGACACCTTGCGCCACCCACCTTTTCGTACTGCGTCCGGCTACGGGGTGACGGTAGCAGCAGGGGGCGCACATCCCGGGGCGGCCGTGCGACGTGCGCCGGAGCCGTAGGCTGTTCGCGTGCTCTTGCTCGCTCTGGATACCGCAACGCCCGCCGTCACCGTCGCCCTGCACGACGGCTCCCGAGTCGTCTCGGAGTCGAGCCAGGTCGACGCCCGCCGCCACGGGGAACTGCTGCTTCCGGCCGTCGACCGCGTGCTCGCCGACGCCGGGCTCCGGCTCGACGCCGTGACCGGCGTCGTCGTCGGTGTGGGCCCCGGCCCCTACACCGGCCTCCGCGTCGGCCTCATGACCGCCGACACCTTCGGCCTCGCGCTCGGCGTCCCGGTGCACGGCGTGTGCACCCTGGACGGCCTCGCGTACGCCTCCGGCATCGACGGCGGCCCCTTCGTGGTCGCCACCGACGCCCGCCGCAAGGAGGTGTACTGGGCGCGCTACGACGACGTACGCACGCGTACGGGTGAACCTGCCGTGGACCGCCCCGCCGACATCGCCGCCGAGGTCGCCGGCCTGCCCGCGGTCGGCGCGGGCGCCCTGCTCTACCCCGGGACCTTCACCGACGCCCGCGGCCCCGAGCACGTCTCGGCGGCCTCCCTCGCCGCCCTCGCGGCCGAGCGGCTCGCGGCGGGCGAGGAGCTGCCGGCGCCCCGGCCGCTGTACCTGCGCCGCCCCGACGCGCAGGTGCCGAAGAACTACAAGGTGGTCACCCCCAAGTGACCCAGGTGACCGCCGCAGCCGTGCTGCGCGAGATGCGCTGGTGGGACATCGACCCGGTGTTCGCCCTGGAGAAGGAGCTGTTCCCGGACGACGCGTGGTCGCGCGGGATGTTCTGGTCCGAGCTGGCCCACGCCCGCGGCCCGCACGCCACCCGGCGCTACGTGGTCGCCGTGGACGGCGACCGCCTCGTCGGGTACGCGGGCCTCGCCGCCTCCGGAGACCTGGCGGACGTCCAGACGATCGCCGTCGCCCGCGACCACTGGGGCACCGGCCTCGGCGCCCGCCTCCTCACCGACCTGCTCCAGGCCGCCACCGCGTTCGAATGCGCCGAGGTGATGCTGGAGGTGCGGGTCGACAACACCCGGGCCCAGAAGCTGTACGAACGCTTCGGCTTCGAGCCCATCGGCTTCCGGCGCGGCTACTACCAGCCCGGCAACGTGGACGCCCTGGTGATGCGCCGCACCGACCCCTCCACCACCGCAACCGGCGTACAAGGAACCGAGATTCATGGCTGACTCGCGCGACGAACCCCTCGTCCTCGGCATCGAGACCTCCTGCGACGAGACCGGCGTCGGCATCGTCCGCGGCACCACCCTGCTCGCCGACGCCGTCGCCTCCAGCGTGGACGAGCACGCTCGCTTCGGCGGCGTCGTGCCCGAGGTCGCCTCGCGCGCGCACCTGGAGGCCATGGTGCCGACCATCCAGCGCGCCCTGAAGGACGCCGGGGTCAGCGCCAAGGACCTCGACGGCATCGCGGTCACCGCGGGGCCCGGCCTCGCCGGCGCGCTCCTCGTCGGCGTCTCGGCCGCGAAGGCGTACGCGTACGCCCTCGACAAGCCGCTCTACGGCGTCAACCACCTCGCCTCGCACATCTGCGTGGACCAGCTGGAGCACGGGCCGCTGCCCGAGCCGACCATGGCCCTCCTGGTCTCCGGCGGCCACTCCTCGCTGCTGCTGTCCGAGGACATCACCTCCGACGTGCGGCCGCTCGGCTCGACCATCGACGACGCGGCGGGCGAGGCCTTCGACAAGATCGCGCGCGTGCTGAACCTCGGCTTCCCCGGCGGCCCCGTCATCGACCGGTACGCGCGCGAGGGCGACCCTGAGGCCATCGCCTTCCCGCGCGGGCTCACCGGGCCGCGCGACGCCCCGTACGACTTCTCCTTCTCGGGGCTCAAGACGTCCGTCGCCCGCTGGATCGAGGCGAAGCGGGCCGCGGGCGAGGACGTGCCGGTGCGCGACGTGTCGGCGTCCTTCCAGGAGGCGGTCGTCGACGTGCTGACCCGCAAGGCCGTGCGCGCCTGCAAGGACGAGGGCGTCGACCACCTCATGATCGGCGGCGGTGTGGCCGCCAACTCGCGGCTGCGCGCCCTCGCCCAGGAGCGGTGCGAGAAGGCGGGCATCCGGCTGCGCGTGCCGCGCCCCAAGCTGTGCACGGACAACGGCGCGATGGTCGCCGCGCTCGGCGCGGAGATGGTGGCGCGCAACCGCGCGGCGTCCGCCTGGGACCTGTCGGCGGACTCGTCGCTGCCGGTCACGGAGCCGCACGTGCCCGGCCACACCCACGGCCACGACCATGTGCACGAGGTCAGCAAGGAGAACCTGTACCCGTGACCGTCGCCCTGATGTGGGAGGCCCGCGCCGCCGGGGGCCGGGGCGGGGAACTGCTCGCCTGGGCCAGGGCGCGGGAGCTGTCCGGTGAGCCGGTCCGCCGCGAGCACTTCACGGCGCCGCAGGACCGCGTGCTCGTCGTCACCTGGTGGGACGCGCCCTACGACGCCGACCTGCCGGAGCTGCCGGAGCCCCCGTCGGACCTCGTGACGCGGGCGGTGCACCGCTGGCGGTTCGAGTCGGCCGACGACCGAAGCCCCTGATCAGGCCCGCTGATACGTCAGCAGGTACCGCCAGAACAGCAGCTGCCGCACGTCGCTGCCGGGCAGGAGCCGCGCCGCCTCGGCACGGACCCGCGGGAGCGTCATGTCCGGCTGCCGCACGGGTGGCTTGAGCGGCGGCTCGTGCGCGCCGCGCAGGCGCTCGCCCGCGTACACCGCCACCCGGGCCACGGCGTTGGCCGCGGACGCCACGGGGTCCCACCACGTCACCCCCGCGTAGCAGCCGAGGACGAGCAGGGTGCCGCCGGGGGCGAGCGCGGCGCGCAGGCGCGTGACCGTGCCGAACGGCATGTGGTGCAGGCTCGCCAGACAGGTGATGACGTCGTAGCGGCCCTCGGGCAGTTCCTCCTCGGTCACGTCGGCCGTACGGAAGCGGGGGCCGCCGCCGGCCGCCCGCGCCTCCGCGACGACGTGCGGGGCCGGGTCGACGGCGTCGACCTCGTAGCCGCGCGCCGCCAGGAGGCGGGCGAAGCGGCCCGTGCCGCAGCCGACGTCGAGCGCGGTGCTGCCGTGCGGCGGCAGCTTCCGCAGGAGCAGACGGTGGTAGTGGTCGTTGTGGTCGAAGGGCATGCGGGGGAGCCTGGCACGCCCCGCCCGCGGGGCGCGGGGAAACTTCCCGGAACTTTTTCCGCGGCGGTGTCGATACGGGCGTCCCCCGTTCGACGCCCGGGTGAGAGGCGAGGAGAAGACCTCGCCGCAAGCCGTGGGGAGACCACCATGCCGCGCTTTCTGACGCTGATCCGTGTCGACGAGAAGACCGCGCCCGAGGGCGGCCCGAGCCCCGAGCTCCAGGAGCGCATGGGCGCGCTCCTCGAAGAGATCACCAAGGCCGGGGTCATGCTCGACACGGCCGGGCTCAAGCCGGTCGCCGAGGGCACCCGGGTGACCTGGGACCAGGGCGAGCTGTCCGTCACCGACGGCCCGTTCACCGAGACCAAGGAGGTCATCGGCGGCTACTCGATCGTCCAGGCCAAGGACAGGGCCGAGGCGATCGAGTGGACGAAGCGGTTCCTCAGGACGCACGAGGAGTACTGGACGATCACCGCGGAGGTGCGGGAGATCGAAGAGGGCTGACAAGCCCGCGGGCCCCGCGGGGAGGCCCGCACCGGTGACCTTTGCGATGGCCGCGCCGGGGTGCTCTGATGGGTGGCCGTGAGCCCTTCGCCGGAGCATCCCCGCCGCGCCATCGAGACCGTCTTCCGCATGGAGTCGCCCCGCGTCATCGCGGGGGTCGCCCGGATCGTGCGGGACGTCGGCATCGCCGAGGAACTGGCGCAGGACGCCCTGGTGGCCGCCCTCGAACAGTGGCCTGAGCAGGGCGTCCCCGACAACCCGGGCGCCTGGCTCATGACCACGGCGAAGCGCCGCGCCATCGACCTCGTGCGCCGCCGCGAGCGCTACGCGGACAAGCTGGCGCTGATGGGCCGCGACCTGGCGTCGGCGCCGCCCCGGAGCGACGCGCCCGCCGACCCCGACGACATCGACGACGACCTGCTCCGCCTGGTCTTCACCGCCTGCCACCCGGTGCTCTCCGCCGACGCCCGCGTGGCGCTCACCCTGCGCCTGCTCGGCGGCCTGACCACCGGGGAGATCGCCCGGGCCGTGCTCGCCCCGGAGCCGACGGTGGCGCAGCGGATCGTGCGCGCCAAGCGGACCCTCGCCGCCAGGGCCGTCGCCTTCGAGGTCCCGTACGGCCCCGACAGGGAGGCCCGCCTCGGCTCCGTCCTCGAAGTCATCTACCTGATCTTCAACGAGGGGTACGCGGCCACGGCGGGCGACGACTGGCTGCGTCCCGGCCTCTGCGAGGACGCCCTGCGGCTCGCCAGGGTGCTCGCCGGGCTCATGCCGAAGGAGTCCGAGGTGCACGGCCTGGCCGCCCTGCTCGAACTGCAGGCCTCCCGCGCGGCGGCGCGCACGGGACCCGCGGGCGAGCCGGTGCTGCTGAAGGACCAGAGCCGGGCCCGCTGGAACCAGATGCTGGTCCGCCGCGGCTACGCCGGCCTGGCCCGCGCGCAGTCCGCGGCCTCGGGGCGGCCCCTCGGCCCGTACGCGCTCCAGGCCGCCATCGCCGCCTGCCACGCCCACGCGCACACCTACGAGGAGACCGACTGGCGGCAGATCGCCGCCCTCTACGGCCTGCTCGCCGCCCGCGCCCCCTCCCCGGTCGTGGAGCTGAACAGGGCGGTGGCGGTCTCGATGGCGGAGGGGCCGTCGGCCGGCCTCGCCCTGGTGGACGCGCTCGCCGCCGAACCGGCCCTGCGCGACTACCACCTGCTGCCCAGCGTGCGCGGCGACCTCCTCGCCCGGCTCGGAAGGACGGCGGACGCCCGCGCGGAGTTCGAGCGCGCGGCCTCGCTCACCCGCAACGGCCGGGAGCGCGAGCTGCTCCTGGCGCGGGCGGCCGGCTGCTGACGGCGCCGCTCAGCCGCCGGACACCGGATGGCCGACCAGCATCGTGGGGGCGCCCGCCACCCGGGTCATGAAGACGGTCGCCGCGTTCTCGCCCTGCGGCTTCACCTTGCGCCGCAGCTCGTCCGGCTCCACCGCCGAGCCGCGCTTCTTCACGGTGAGCACGCCCACCCCGCGCTCCCGCAGCAGCGCCCTGAGCTTCTTCACGTTGAAGGGAAGCCGGTCGGTGATCTCGTACGCGGTGGCGTACGCGGTGTCGTGCAGTTCGTCGGAGGTGACGTACGCGATGGTCTCGTCGATGAGGCCGCCCGCGACCTGCTCGGCCACCTCGGCGACCAGGTGGGAGCGGATGACGGCGCCGTCGGGCTCGTAGAGGTAGCGCCCCACGGGCCGCACGGCCGGGTCGGGGAGCGCGGCGGCGGGCGAGGCGTCGATCCAGGCGCCCGTGGGCAGCAGCGTCGCCCGCCGGGTCCCCGGCGTCACGTCGTCACCGAACCAGAGCACGGCCTCCTTCACGTCGCCCCGGTCGGAGATCCACTCCGCCATGGCCTCATCGGGGACCGCCTCGTGCGGCACGCCCGGGGCGATCTTCAGCGCGGCGCGCGGGGCCTTGCGGGCCGCCTCGACCGCCCAGGACAGGGGCGGTGAGTACGCCTCGGGGTCGAAGATCCGGCCGCGTCCGCCGCGGCGGGCGGGGTCCACGAACACCGCGTCGTACCCGCTGGTGTCGACCTCGGTGACGTCCGCCTCGCGGACCTCGATCAGCTCGGCGAGGCCGAGGGCCTCGGCGTTGGCGCGCGCGACCGCGCAGGTCAGCGGGGAGCGGTCGACGGCGAGCACGGAGATCCCGGCCCGCGCGAGTGCGATGGCGTCGCCGCCGATGCCGCAGCACAGGTCGGCGAGGGAGCGCACGCCGAGCGCCGCGAAGGACTCGGCGCGGTGGGTGGCGACGGAGGTGCGGGTGGACTGCTCGAAGCCGTCCGGCGTGAAGAACATCCGGGCCGCGTCAGCGGCGTCGAACTTCGCCGTGGCGCGCTGCCGCAGGCGGGCCTGGGCCAGCGCGGCGGAGACGAGGGAGGCGGGGTGCTCGCGGCGCAGCCGGGTGGCCGCCGCGAGCTCCCGCGCGGGCTCGACGTCCCGCACCTCGTCGAGCAGGGCCCTGCCCTCCTCGGTGAGGAGGGCCGCGAAGGCGGCGAGGGGGTCGCCGGGGCCGGCGTCGTGGGTACGCGGCGTGTTCGGGTCGTTCACCTGCCCCATTGTGGGCCAGTCGGTGGACGGTGCGGTGCCCGGCGGCGGTGTCGGGCCTCGGCAGGGCGTTGAGCTGCGAGGATTCGGCGCCATGCGACTAGTACGACAAAAGGAATATTCCGCCGTAAGGCGGAAGGGCCGGCCGGCCGCGGCGGTGGCCGTGCTCACCGCCGCGGCGATCGCCTCGGGATGCGCCTCCGAGGGCGACAGAAGCGGAGCGCCCGGCGCCCGCGGCCGGCAGGCGCTCCGGGCCCCGGCCGCCGACGCACTCGACCTCTACGCCCACCGGCTCCACGGCGCCCAGGCCGCGCGGGCCGCCGCGGCCAAGCGCTGGGGCCTTGCCGACCCCCCGCTCCAGGCCCCGGAGCCGCCGCGCACCAAGCCGCGCATCAGGACCCGCGACGGCTTCGAGGTGGCGGGGCAGTCGCGTCTGCCGCCGGTCTTCACCACGGTCCCGACCCGGCAGAAGGTCGTCTTCCTGACCATCGACGACGGCGACGAGAAGGACCCGGCGCTGCTGCGGATGATGAGCGACCTGAAGATCCCCTACACCGCGTTCCTCAGCGACTACCTGGTCAAGAAGGACTACGGGTACTTCAAGGAGATGCAGGACCGGGGGGTCGCCCTGAACAACCACACCCTCCACCACCCCTACCTGCCCGGCCTGTCCTACGAGGACCAGCGCCACGAGATCTGCGGCATGCAGGACGTCATCGAGAAGCGGTACGGCAAGCGGCCCGAACTCTTCCGGCCGCCCTACGGCAACTACAACCGGGACACGCTCCGCGCCGCCAGGTCCTGCGGCATCAAGGCGGTGCCGCTGTGGGCGTCCGAGGCATTCGCCGACCACATGGAGTGGCGCGAGTGGGACAAGGACCTGCACCCCGGCGACATCATCCTCACCCACTTCCGGGGCCGCGAGGACTGGAAGGGCACCATGCCGGACATGGTCCGCCAGGTCATGGAGACGGTCACGGACAAGGGCTACGCGGTGGCCAGGCTGGAGGACTACCTGTGAACCCCCGGGCGCGGGCACGCCGCCGGCTCCTGACCGGAGCCCTCCTGGGCGCCCTGCTCGCGCCCGCGGTCCTCACGGGCTGCGCCGAATCGGTGGACCCGATCGAACGCCTCGGCCGGAAGGCGGCGGAGAAGGTGCCGAGGCGCTCGCCGGGGGCGGACGGCTGCGGGGGCACGGCGCCCGCCGCCGGGCCGCGGGTGACCGGGCGGCCCCGCCCCGCGGAGACGGCGCGGCGGGAACCGCGGGGCGCCGGGAACCGTTGCCGGGACACGCCCGTGCCGAGCCCGCCACGGCCGGCGGTGACCGGGGAACCGTAAGAACCCGGCACCGCCGATTGGCACTCCGCTTGACCGAGTGCTAATCGCCGTCCTAGTCTCACTTCTGGCACTCCCCGTTGGAGAGTGCCAACAGCGACGGGCAGGTCCGGCACCCGCGACGACGGATCCACCTGGTCGCCACACCTCAGACTTGACCCCGTGAGATCTCCGAAGGGGGAGACCGGATCGTGACGACCGCCAGCTCCAAGGTTGCCATCAAGCCGCTTGAGGACCGCATCGTGGTCCAGCCGCTCGATGCCGAGCAGACCACCGCCTCTGGCCTGGTCATTCCGGACACCGCGAAGGAGAAGCCCCAGGAGGGCGTCGTCCTGGCCGTGGGCCCGGGCCGGTTCGAGAACGGCGAGCGCCTGCC
This sequence comes from Streptomyces sp. NPDC050703, assembly GCF_040654435.1. Lineage (NCBI taxonomy): Bacteria > Bacillati > Actinomycetota > Actinomycetes > Kitasatosporales > Streptomycetaceae > Streptomyces > Streptomyces sp. NPDC050703. The sequence goes on along the minus strand of NZ_JBFAHX010000004.1, from coordinate 103,826 downwards.
GCTCGACGTGAAGACCGGCGACATCGTGCTGTACAGCAAGTACGGCGGCACCGAGGTGAAGTACAACGGCGAGGAGTACCTCGTCCTCTCGGCTCGCGACGTGCTCGCGATCGTCGAGAAGTAATTCACCCTGAAGCAACTTTCTGCTTTGAGCTGCGCCCCTGGTCACCCCGCTGATTGCCGGGCGGCGAGGGGCGCGGCTCGTTCACTTGAGTTTCGAGAGGGCTGAACCGCTCCCATGGCGAAGATCCTGAAGTTCGACGAGGACGCCCGTCGCGCCCTTGAGCGCGGCGTCAACAAGCTTGCCGACACGGTCAAGGTGACGATCGGCCCCCGTGGCCGCAACGTCGTCATCGACAAGAAGTTCGGCGCCCCGACCATCACCAACGACGGCGTCACCATCGCCCGTGAGGTCGAGGTCGAGGACCCGTACGAGAACCTCGGCGCCCAGCTCGTGAAGGAGGTGGCGACCAAGACCAACGACATCGCGGGTGACGGCACCACCACCGCCACCGTGCTCGCCCAGGCCCTGGTCAAGGAAGGCCTGCGCAACGTCGCCGCCGGCGCCTCCCCGGCCGCCCTGAAGAAGGGCATCGACGCCGCCGTCGCGGCCGTCTCCGAGGAGCTGCTCGCCACCGCCCGCCCGATCGACGACAAGGCCGACATCGCGGCCGTCGCCGGTCTGTCGGCCCAGGACCCGCAGGTCGGCGAGCTCATCGCCGAGGCGATGGACAAGGTCGGCAAGGACGGTGTCATCACCGTCGAGGAGTCCAACACCTTCGGCCTGGAGCTCGACTTCACCGAGGGCATGGCCTTCGACAAGGGCTACCTGTCGCCGTACATGGTGTCCGACCAGGAGCGTATGGAGGCCGTCCTCGACGACCCGTACATCCTGATCCACCAGGGCAAGATCTCCTCCATCCAGGACCTCCTGCCGCTGCTGGAGAAGGTCATCCAGGCCAACTCCTCGAAGCCGCTCCTCATCATCGCCGAGGACGTCGAGGGCGAGGCCCTCTCGACCCTGGTCGTCAACAAGATCCGCGGCACGTTCAACGCCGTCGCGGTGAAGGCCCCCGGCTTCGGCGACCGCCGCAAGGCGATGCTCGGCGACATGGCCACCCTCACCGGTGCCACCGTCATCGCCGAAGAGGTCGGCCTCAAGATCGACCAGGTCGGTCTCGACGTGCTCGGCACCGCCCGCCGCGTCACCGTCACCAAGGACGACACCACGATCGTCGACGGCGGCGGCAACAAGGCCGACGTCGAGGGCCGTGTCGCCCAGATCAAGGCCGAGATCGAGGCCACGGACTCCGACTGGGACCGCGAGAAGCTCCAGGAGCGCCTCGCGAAGCTGGCCGGCGGCGTGTGCGTCATCAAGGTCGGCGCCGCCACCGAGGTGGAGCTGAAGGAGAAGAAGCACCGTCTGGAGGACGCCATCTCCGCGACCCGCGCCGCGGTCGAGGAGGGCATCGTCTCCGGTGGTGGCTCCTCCCTGGTCCACGCCGTCAAGGTCCTGGAGGGCAACCTCGGCAAGGAGGGCGACGAGGCCACCGGTGTCGCCGTCGTCCGCCGCGCCGCCGTCGAGCCGCTGCGCTGGATCGCCGAGAACGCCGGCCTTGAGGGTTACGTCATCACCTCCAAGGTCGCCGAGCTGGAGAAGGGCTTCGGCTTCAACGCCGCGACCGGCGAGTACGGCGACCTGGTCAAGGCCGGCGTCATCGACCCGGTCAAGGTCACCCGCTCCGCCCTGGAGAACGCCGCGTCCATCGCGTCGCTGCTCCTCACGACCGAGACCCTGGTCGTCGAGAAGCCGGCCGAGGAAGAGGCCGAGGCCGGTCACGGCCACGGTCACGGCCACTCCCACTGAGGCGCCGCGCTCGCCTGAACGGTGACTGAGGCCCGGCTCTCCCTTACGGGGAGCCGGGCCTCAGCCCTTTTCCGGTTCCCCTCGGGCGCGGGGAACTGCGCGAGCGGACACGCAGGGGCACGCAGGGACGCGGAGGGACAGCCCTACTGGGGGCCGTACTTCCGCCCCGTACGGGACGTGACCCCACTCAGCAGAGGGCGAGGCGCCAGCTTCGCCACCCCCATGAGGGCCTTGTAGCGGGGGTCGGGGATGGACAAGGTCCTGCCCCGCGCGAGATCCGCCAAGGCCGCCGCCACGACCTTGTCGGGGTCGAGCCACATCCACTTGGGGATGTTGTCCGTGCCCATCCCGGCCCGCTCGTGGAACTCCGTACGGACGAAGCCGGGGCAGAGCGCCATCAGCCGTACCCCCGAACCCGCGAGGTCCTTCGCCGCGCCCTGGGTGAACTGCACCACCCACGCCTTCGACGCCCCGTACGTCCCGCGCGGCAGGAACGCCGCCACCGACGCGACGTTCACCACCCCGCCCCTGCCGCGCTCGCGCATGGTCTCCGTCGCCGCCGACGTCAGCCGGAGCACCGCCTCGCAGTGCACCTTCAGCATGGTCAGCTCGTCCGCGACGGGCACCTCCAGATAGCGGCCCTTGTTGCCGAACCCGGCGTTGTTGACCAGCAGGTCGACCGGGTCCCTGCGGCGGGCGAGCCGCTTCTCCACGGCCTCGATGCCGCCGTCCGTCGCGAGGTCGGCGGTGAGCACCTCCGCCTCGATGCCGTGCCGGTCGTGCAGTTCGGTCGCCTGCTCCCGCAGCCGTCTGGTGTCGCGCGCCACGAGGACGAGGTTGTGCCCGTCACCGGCGAGGCGGCGCGCGAAGGCGGCGCCGATGCCGGCGGTAGATCCCGTGATCAGAGCCGTAGTCATGGCCCAAGGCTAGTGAGATCCGGGGATCGGCGCGTACGCGCGGTCGGGGGCCGCCGGGGTCAGGAGGCCCGGCCGCCGTGCCGCGCCACGTAGGCGCGCGCCTTCTCCGCGGCCCCGGCGTCCAGGGCGTCGCCCGCTTCGAGCAGCCTCGGCAGCAGCTCCTTCTCCGTGGTGACGGCACGGAACTGGAGCGCGGCGGTGATGTCGTGCTCCGGCCTGTGCACCACCTCGACCGGGTCGCCGACGCGGATCACCCCCGGTTCGAGCACCCGCAGGTAGGCGCCCGTGACGCCCTGCCGCGTGAACCGCTTCACCCAGCCCCCCTCGCCCAGGTGCCCCTGGAACGTCCGGCAGGGGACGCGCCCGCTCGTCACTTCGAGGAGCGGGCCGCCGCCGATCCGCCAGCGCTCGCCTATCAGCGCCCCGTTCACGTCGACGCCGGCCGTCGTGAGGTTCTCCCCGAAGGCACCGTCGGCCAGCCGCCGCCCCAGCTCGCGCTCCCAGGCGTCGAGGTCCTCGCGCGCGTAGGCGTACACCGCCTGGTCGTTTCCGCCGTGGTGGCGCAGGTCCCCGATCTCGTCGCCCGCGAGACCGCTGCCGCCGACGCCCTTCGGGCCGGGCGCCGACACGTGCACCGGCCCGGTCACCGGGCGCTTGTCGATGCCGGTGAGGCCGGAGGGCGCCGCGGTGTAGGGGACGGCGGTGCGGCGCCCGATGTTCACGGAGAGAAGCTTCATGGCAGGCAGATTAGGCGAACCGCCTCAAAGTGGCGAAGCAATATTTCGCCCTCCACCCAAGCGTCGCTTATGATCGAGGAATGATCGAGGCCCGACATCTCCGTGTGCTGCGTGCCGTCGCCGGCACCGGCTCCTTCTCGGCCGCCGCCCGCGAGCTCGGCTGCACCCAGCCCGCCGTGAGCCAGCAGATGAAGGCCCTCGAAGCCTCCGCCGGCACGCCGCTGCTGATCCGCACCGGCCGCGAGATGCGCCTCACGCAGGCGGGCGAGGCCCTGGTCAGGCACGCCACGGGCATCCTCGCCGGGCTCACCGCCGCGGAGGAGGAGGTCGCCGCCATCGCCGGACTGCGCGCGGGGCGCGTCCGCCTCGTCTCGTTCCCCAGCGGCAGCTCGACGCTCGTCCCCGGCGCCCTCGCGGCGCTGCGCGCGGAGCACCCCGGCACCCGCGTCTCCCTCGTGGAGGCCGAGCCGCCGCGCTCGGTGGAGATGCTGCGCGAGGGCGACTGCGACGTGGCCCTCGCCTTCCGGTACGCGGCGCGGCGCGCGGCGCCCGAGGCCAAGGGGTCCGGCGCGTCCGCCGCCGAGGACTGGGACGACCTCGTCGTACGGCCGCTGCTCGCGGACCGGCTCGTCGGCCTCGTGCCGGAGGGGCATCCGCTGGCCGGGGCGGAGGCGGTCACCATCGGTGAGTTCGCCGACGAGCCCTGGATCGCGGGGTGCCCGCGCTGCCGCAGGCAGCTCGTGGACGTCTGTGAGGGTGCGGGCTTCGTGCCCCGGATCGACTTCGCCACGGACGACTATCCGGCGGTGATCGGCCTGGTGGGCGCCGGCCTCGGGGTGGCGGTCCTGCCCGAGCTCGCGATCGAGTCCGTGCGCCCGAGAGGGGTCCGTACGGTGACGGTGGAGCCGCCGGTGCGGCGGGAGATCGTCGCGCTCACGCTGCCGGACCTGGCGCAGGTGCCGGCCGTCGCCGCCACGCTCGACCACCTCGCGCGGGCCGCTGCCCGCTGAACTGCCCGGTCGGTCAGGAAGGCCGGTCAATCAGGAAGCCAGCCGGTCAGAGAGACCGGTCGGTCTGGGGGCCGGTCGGTCTGGGGGCCGGTCGGTCTGGGAAAAACGTTCCTTCAGTGGTGCGACGACGCCGCCGTCGTGGGCGACGCCGAGGCCGCCGGGGCGGATGACGCGGTGACGAGCCGGTTCCGCGCGCGCCCCATCAGCTCCTCGCGCTCGTCCTCCGTCAGGCCGCCCCACACGCCGTACGGCTCGCGGACGGCCAGCGCGTGCGCCGCGCACTCCGCGCGCACCGGGCACCGCATGCAGACCTCCTTGGCGGAGTTCTCACGGGCCGAGCGCGCCGCGCCGCGCTCACCCTCCGGGTGGAAGAAGAGCGAGCTGTCCACCCCGCGGCAGGCCGCGAGGAGCTGCCAGTCCCACAGATCTGCGTTCGGTCCGGGAAGGCGGGAGAAATCTGCCATTGCTGGTCCCCTTGAAGCCGTTCTGACGCGGATACGGTGCCCACGACCGTACATCTACGATCTAAGGAGATGAAAATATGACTCATTAGGAATCTAGCCTCAGACACCGCAAAAAGGGAAGAAAAGGCGCTAAATGGGGCAGCCCGTGTGATGAAAGCTTGTGGGTCTGCCGCGCCCCCTCCGCCGTATCCGCGCCCTCACGTAGAGTGCCGAAGATGGCTGACAGCCCCGTAACTCTTTCGGGTGACCGTCGTTGAGAGTGCGAGGCGGTTGAAAGAAGAAGCGCTCGGGCAGGTGTCCGAGAGCGTCAACCGCACAGGTGACGAATAAGTACCAGCCTGGAGGCTCAAGGTGACGCGCAGCAGCTGTGAGAGCCGCGGAGGACAGTCATGACATCCGTCCTCGTGTGCGACGACTCCCCGCTTGCCCGAGAGGCGCTCCGCCGCGCGGTCGCGACCGTGCCCGGCGTCGAGCGTGTGACGACAGCGGCCAACGGCGAGGAAGTCCTCCGCCGCTGGGGCGCCGACCGCTCGGACCTGATTCTGATGGACGTGCGCATGCCCGGCCTGGGCGGCGTCGAGACCGTCCGGCGGCTGCTGTCCGCCGACCCCGGTGCGCGCATCATCATGCTCACCGTGGCCGAGGACCTGGACGGGGTCGCGCTCGCCGTCGCCGCCGGTGCCCGCGGCTATCTGCACAAGGACGCCTCGCGCGCGGAGCTGCGGGCGACCGTCACGCAGGCGCTCGCCGACCCCACGTGGCGGCTCGCCCCGCGCAGACTGCGCTCGGCCGAGATGGGCGCGGCGCCCACGCTCACGGCGCGTGAGATCCAGGTCCTTGAGGGCATGAGCCACGGCCGGTCGAACGCGGAGATCGGACGGGAGCTCTTCCTCTCCGAGGACACCGTGAAGACCCACGCCAGGCGGCTGTTCAAGAAGCTCGGCGCCTCCGACCGCGCCCACGCCGTGGCGCTCGGATTCCGCTGGGGCCTGGTCCGCTGAATGTGCCGCCGCGGGGGCACGGCGCTCCCCGCCCGCCGCGTGGTGGGCGGGGCGACGAGTGCCCGCGGCAGGGCGTCGCGGGCGCGGTTGCCGTCGCTTCGCGGCGGATGCCGCATCCTTGAGGTGTGGAGTTCCTCGGGGACGAGTCGATCGAGCGGGAGGGGAGGGCGCGGAGGATGAGTTCCGGCGCACCTGCTCATAACGCTTCAGTGCACAACTACGGACGCGGTGCCACGGATCCGACGCCGTCAAGGCACCATGGACCGATGCGCGAAGACAAGACGACGGTGATCGGTGCCCTCGTCCTCCGCGCCGTCGAGGGGGACGAGCAGGCCACGCACGACCTCCTCGCCCACGTCCACCCCCTCGCGCTGCGCTACTGCCGCACCCGGCTGTCCCGGCTGCCGGGTGACGCGCGCCACTTCGTGGAGGACCTGGCGCAGGAGGTCTGCGTCGCGGTGCTGCTCGCCCTGCCGCGGTACAAGGACACCGGGCGCCCCTTCGAGGCGTTCGTCTTCGCGATCGCGGCGCACAAGGTGGCCGACCTGCAGCGCGCGGCGATGCGCCACCCCGGGTCCACCGCCGTGCCCTCGGACGAGATGCCCGAGCGGCCCGACGACTCGCTCGGCCCCGAGGAGCGCGCGCTGCTCAGCAGTGACGCCGAGTGGGCCAAGAAGCTCCTCGCCAACCTCCCGGACAACCAGCGCGAGCTGCTGCTGCTCCGGATCGCCGTGGGGCTCACCGCCGAGGAGACCGGGCAGATGCTGGGGATGTCGCCGGGCGCGGTGCGGGTGGCCCAGCACCGCGCGCTGAGCCGGCTGCGGGCGCTCGCCGAGCAGTGACCTCGCCCACCTCCCCGGCCGTACGAACGCACGAATCCGCCCGATGATCTTGCTCGTGGAATGAGACACCCTCCACGGCCGTTAGCATGGACATCCGCACCGATCAAGGCCATTTGGGGAAGGTGTCATGACTGCAAACGGCGGTTCTTCGACTGAGGTGCCCGAGAAATTCGCGACACTCGGGCTGACCTACGACGACGTGCTGCTGCTGCCGGGCGCGTCGGAAGTGCTCCCCAACGCGGTCGACACCTCGTCCCGCATCTCCAGGAACGTCCGGGTGAACATCCCGCTGCTCTCCGCGGCGATGGACAAGGTCACCGAGGCCCGCATGGCGATCGCCATGGCCCGCCAGGGCGGTGTCGGTGTCCTGCACCGCAACCTCTCCATCGAGGACCAGGTCAACCAGGTCGACCTCGTGAAGCGCTCCGAGTCCGGCATGGTCACCGACCCGATCACGGTGCACCCCGACGCCACGCTCGCCGAGGCCGACGCCCTCTGCGCGAAGTTCCGCATCAGCGGCGTCCCGGTGACCGACGCGGCGGGCAAGCTGCTCGGCATCGTCACCAACCGCGACATGGCCTTCGAGAACGACCGCACCCGGCAGGTGCGCGAGGTCATGACCCCCATGCCGCTGGTCACGGGCAAGGTCGGCATCTCCGGTGTGGACGCCATGGGGCTGCTGCGCCGCCACAAGATCGAGAAGCTGCCGCTGGTCGACGACGCCGGTGTGCTCAAGGGCCTCATCACCGTCAAGGACTTCAAGAAGGCCGAGCAGTACCCGAACGCGGCCAAGGACGCCGAGGGCCGGCTGCTCGTCGGTGCCGCCGTGGGCGCGAGCCCCGAGGCACTGGAGCGCGCCCAGGCGCTCGCCGGAGCCGGGGTCGACTTCCTGATCGTCGACACCTCCCACGGCCACAACAGCAACGCCCTGAGCTGGATGTCGAAGATCAAGTCGGCCGTGGGCATCGACGTGATCGGCGGCAACGTCGCCACCCGCGACGGCGCGCAGGCCCTGATCGACGCCGGCGTCGACGGCGTCAAGGTGGGCGTCGGACCGGGCTCGATCTGCACCACCCGCGTGGTCGCCGGCATCGGCGTCCCGCAGGTCACCGCGATCTACGAAGCGGCGGTCGCGGCCCGCGCGGCCGGCGTGCCGGTCATCGGCGACGGCGGCCTCCAGTACTCCGGCGACATCGGCAAGGCGCTCGCCGCCGGCGCCGACACCGTGATGCTCGGCTCGCTCCTCGCGGGCTGCGAGGAGTCGCCGGGTGAGCTGATGTTCATCAACGGCAAGCAGTTCAAGTCGTACCGCGGCATGGGCTCGCTCGGTGCCATGCAGTCCCGCGGCCAGGGCCGGTCCTACTCCAAGGACCGCTACTTCCAGGCCGAGGTCGCCTCCGACGACAAGCTCGTGCCCGAGGGCATCGAGGGCCAGGTGCCCTACCGCGGCCCGCTGGCCAACGTCCTGCACCAGCTCGTCGGCGGCCTGCGCCAGACGATGGGCTACGTCGGCGCGGCGAGCATCGACCAGATGGAGAGCAAGGGCCGCTTCGTCCGCATCACGTCCGCGGGCCTCAAGGAGAGCCACCCGCACGACATCCAGATGACGGTCGAGGCGCCGAACTACAGCCGTACGAAGTAGTCGCCAGGCCGCACGCACGCGTGAGGGGGCGGTCCCGGGTCACCGGGGCCGCCCCCGCGGTGCGTGTCGGGGATACTGGACAGGCAGACCAAGAGGGAAAGGCCCCACAACGTGACTGAGATCGAGATCGGGCGCGGCAAGCGCGGCCGCCGCGCGTACGCCTTCGACGACATCGCCGTCGTACCGAGCCGGCGCACCCGCGACCCGAAGGAGGTCTCGATCGCGTGGCAGATCGACGCCTACCGCTTCGAGCTGCCCTTCCTGGCCGCCCCCATGGACTCGGTGGTCTCCCCGCAGACCGCGATCCGCATCGGTGAGCTCGGCGGCCTCGGCGTCCTGAACCTCGAAGGGCTCTGGACGCGGTACGAGGACCCGCAGCCGCTGCTCGACGAGATCGCGGAGCTGGACTCGGAGACCGCCACCCGGCGCCTCCAGGAGATCTACTCCGCGCCGATCCAGGCCGACCTCATCGGGCAGCGCATCAAGGAGGTGCGCGACTCCGGTGTGGTCACCGCCGCCGCGCTCTCCCCGCAGCGCACCGCCGAGTTCTCCAAGGCCGTCGTGGACGCCGGGGTCGACATCTTCGTCATCCGCGGTACGACGGTCTCCGCCGAGCACGTCTCCGGGGCCGCCGAGCCGCTGAACCTCAAGCAGTTCATCTACGAGCTCGACGTGCCGGTCATCGTCGGTGGCTGCGCCACCTACACGGCCGCCCTGCACCTGATGCGCACCGGCGCGGCGGGTGTCCTGGTCGGCTTCGGCGGCGGCGCCGCGCACACCACGCGCAACGTCCTGGGCATCCAGGTGCCGATGGCCACGGCCGTCGCCGACGTCGCCGCAGCCCGCCGTGACTACATGGACGAGTCCGGCGGCCGGTACGTGCACGTCATCGCCGACGGCGGCGTGGGCTGGTCCGGCGACCTGCCCAAGGCCATCGCGTGCGGCGCCGACTCCGTGATGGTGGGCTCCCCGCTGGCCCGCGCCACGGACGCGCCCGGCAAGGGCCACCACTGGGGCATGGAGGCCGTCCACGAGGACGTGCCGCGCGGCAAGAAGGTGGACCTCGGCACGGTCGGCACGACCGAGGAGATCCTGACCGGCCCCTCGCACATCCCGGACGGTTCGATGAACTTCTTCGGGGCGCTGCGCCGCGCCATGGCGACCACGGGCTACAGCGAGCTCAAGGAGTTCCAGCGCGTCGAGGTGACGGTCGCGGACTCGCAGCACAAGCGCTGACGGCGACACGCGCGGAAGGGCCCCGGTACGGGTGTACCGGGGCCCTTCCGCGTCCCCAGGGCCTCAGAGCCGGTGCGCCGCGCCCGCCGGGGTGGCGCCCCTGGTGTCCAGCAGGAGCTGGGCCTTCACGGCGAGTCCTTGCAGGTCGTACGTGCGGTGGTGCTGGAGGAGGATCGTGAGGTCGGCGTCGGCGGCCGCCTCGTAGAGGGAGTCCGCGCGGGGGATGGGGTGCCCGAGCACCTGCCAGCTCGGCACGTAGGGGTCGTGGTAGCTGACGGCCGCCCCGAGCTCCATGAGGCGGGCCGCCACCTCCTGGGCGGGGGCGCCCTGCTGGTCGGCGAGGTCGGGCTTGTAGGTGACGCCGAGCAGGAGCACGCGCGCGCCGCGGGCGGACTTGCCGTGTTCGTTCAGGAGGGTCGCCGCGCGCTGGATGACGTACTGGGGCATGCGGTCGTTGACCTGCTGGGCCAGTTCGACCATGCGCAGGGGGCGAGCGCCGCGGGCGGGCCCGGGGATGTCCATGGGGACGCCGTGGCCGCCGACGCCGGGGCCGGGGCGGAAGGCGTGGAAGCCGAAGGGCTTGGTCTCGGCGCAGCGGATGACGTCCCACAGGTCGATGCCCAGGTCGTGGCAGAGCACCGCCATCTCGTTGACCAGGGCCATGTTCACGTGCCGGTAGTTGGTCTCCAGGAGGTGCACGGTCTCGGCCTCGCGGGGGCCACGCGCGCGTACGACCTTGTCGGTGAGGCGGCCGTAGAAGGCCGCGGCCGACTCGGTGCAGGCCGGGGTGATGCCGCCGATGACCTTGGGGGTGCCCGCGTAGCCGTGGTCGCGGTTGCCGGGGTCGAGGCGGCCGGGGGAGTACGCCAGGTGGAAGTCGCGCCCGGCGACCAGCCCCGAGCCGGCTTCGAGGAGGGGACGGATGAATTCCTCGGTGGTGCCGGGGTACGCGGGGGACTCCACGATGACGGTGGTGTGCGGCCGCAGCCGTGCGGCAAGCGCCCGGGCCGCCTCGGCCACCTGGCTCATGTCGAGCGAGCGGTCGGCGGCGGGCGGGGCAGGGGCGCAGATCACGGCGGTGCGGACGCGGCCGAGCTGGGCGGGGTCGGTGGTGGGCCTGAAGCCCTTGGCGAGCATCCGGCGGAGGTCGGCGGCGGTGAGGATGCCCTCGGTGCCGTCGCTCGGCAGGCGGCCCCCCGCCAGGTCGGTGGCGCGGACGGGGTCGTAGCCGATGGTCGCGATGGAGCGTGCGACGGCGGTCTGCGCGAGGGGCAGGCCGAGGTGGCCGAGACCGATGACGGCGAGATCTGCGGGCATGGCGGTGGGCCGTCCTCCCAATAGCCGGAGCGGTACGAGCGCGCAAGCCCTGTGGACAAGAGAGGCGAGCGCAATGTCAGACTAGGAGTAAATATGACCGTTTTGCGGTATTGCTTCGTGCCGGGCTCCGGAGTGTTGTCCACAGGCTGCGGGCGAGATCAGCGGGCGCGGCCGAAATCTGGGCATGATGTGAGTCCGACCACACCCGATCCATGCGGGAGGCAGCGGTGAGGACAGCGACACTGGGCCCGGCCGAGCGTGCCGAGTCACTCGCGGGAATGGCCGACCGGGAGCTGGACATCCTGGTCGTCGGCGCAGGCGTGGTCGGTGCCGGCACGGCTCTGGACGCCGTCACCCGGGGCCTGTCCACCGGTCTCGTCGAGGCGAGGGACTGGGCGTCGGGCACGTCCAGCAGATCGAGCAAGCTGATCCACGGCGGACTCCGCTATCTGGAGATGCTCGACTTCGCGCTGGTGCGCGAGGCCCTGAAGGAGCGCGGCCTCCTCCTCGAACGCCTCGCCCCGCACCTGGTGAAGCCGGTGCCGTTCCTCTACCCCTTGCAGCACAAGGGCTGGGAGAGGCTGTACGCGGGATCGGGCGTCGCGCTGTACGACGCCATGTCGATGTCGCGCGGCCACGGCCGCGGCCTGCCCGTGCACCGCCATCTCACGCGCCGCCACGCCCTGCGCGTCGCCCCGTGCCTGAAGAAGGACGCCCTGGTCGGCGCGATGCAGTACTACGACGCGCAGATGGACGACGCCCGCTATGTGGCCACCCTGGTCCGCACCGCTTCGGCGTACGGCGCGAAGGTCGCCAACCGCGCCAAGGTCACCGGCTTCCTGCGCGAGGGCGAGCGCGTGGTCGGCGCCCGGGTCGAGGACGTCGAGGGCGGCGGGGAGTACGAGATCCGCGCCAAGCAGGTGGTGAACGCCACCGGCGTGTGGACGGACGACACCCAGGCGATGGTCGGCGAGCGGGGCCAGTTCCACGTCAGGGCGTCCAAGGGCATCCATCTGGTCGTGCCGAAGGACCGGATCAACTCCACGACGGGCCTCATCCTGCGGACCGAGAAGAGCGTCCTCTTCGTCATCCCGTGGGGACGGCACTGGATCGTGGGCACGACCGACACGGACTGGGACCTCGACAAGGCGCATCCGGCCGCGTCCAGCGCCGACATCGACTATCTCCTGGAGCACGTGAACTCGGTGCTCGCGAGGCCGCTCTCCCGCGACGACGTCCAGGGGGTGTACGCGGGACTCAGGCCCCTGCTCGCCGGCGAGTCCGACGCCACGAGCAAGCTCTCCAGGGAGCACACGGTCGCCCATCCGGCGCCCGGCCTCGTGGTCATCGCCGGCGGCAAGTACACGACGTACCGCGTGATGGCCAAGGACGCCGTCGACGAGGCCGTGCACGGCCTCGACCAGCGCGTCGCCGACTGCGTCACGGAGGACACCCCGCTCGTGGGCGCCGAGGGGTACCGCGCGCTGTGGAACGCGCGGGCGAGGATCGCCGCCCGGACGGGCCTTCATGTGGTGCGCGTGGAACACCTGTTGAACCGGTACGGCGCCCTGGCCGAGGAAGTGCTCGAACTGGTCACCGCCGACCCCGCCCTCGGCGCGCCGCTCCAGGCGGCCGACGACTATCTGCGGGCCGAGGTCGTCTATGCCGCGTCGCACGAGGGCGCCCGGCACCTGGACGACGTGCTGACGCGCCGGACGCGCATCTCCATCGAGACGTTCGACCGGGGCACGCGCAGCGCCCGGGAGTGCGCCGAGCTGATGGCGCCCGTCCTCGGCTGGGACAAGGACCAGATCGAGCGTGAGGTCCAGCACTACGAGAAGCGGGTGGAGGCCGAGCGGGAGTCGCAGCGCCAGCCCGACGACCTGACGGCGGACGCCGCGAGGCTGGGGGCGCCGGACATCGTGCCGTTGAGTTGACCCGCTTGTCCTTCCCTGTCCGCTATATGACGTGGCGTCGGGTGATGCGGCGGCAGGAGGGGGAGGCTGCGGTGACCGCCGCTCCGGCCGGGGCGTGACCAGTTGCGAGGGTCTGCCGTGCCGGGAGCGGCGAGCTGTGGGGCACAGGGCCGCGGTCCGGGCCTTGCCTCGGCCGATGAGCAGCGGAAGAGTGGCCTCCGTGGCCACCGCCGAGAGTCGGTCGGCCGACGGACAGCCAGATCAGGCCCGCCGTAAGGGGGTTGGCCCGCACGGAGCCCGGTATGGGCACGGCGGTCCCGCCCCACGCGCGGCCCATCGTGCGCAACGGTGGACCCTGGGCGCCGGGCGGTCCCCGAGTAGGGGACAATGAAGGCTCTGTCAGGGCGGGTTGCGCGGGTAGCAGCGGTAGCAGCAGAGGGGACGCATGTCGGACGCGGAGCAGACGGGTGAGGCCCGTCGGGACAAGAGCGAACGTCTCCTCGCCGGCCGGTACCGGCTGGGAGAGGTGCTCGGCCGCGGCGGCATGGGCACGGTGTGGCGCGCCAAGGACGAGACGCTGGGCCGCACGGTCGCGGTGAAGGAGCTGCGGTTCCCGTCGAGCATCGACGAGGAGGAGAAGCGGCGGCTCATCACGCGCACGCTGCGCGAGGCGAAGGCGATCGCGCGAATCCGCAACACCAGCGCCGTGACGGTCTACGACGTCGTGGACGAGGACGACCGGCCGTGGATCGTGATGGAGCTGGTGGAGGGCAAGTCCCTCGCCGAGGTGATCCGCGAGGACGGGCTGCTCACGCCGAGGCGGGCGGCCGAGGTCGGCCTCGCCGTGCTCGACGTGCTGCGCTCCGCGCACCGCGAGGGCATCCTGCACCGTGACGTCAAGCCGTCGAACGTGCTGATCGCCGAGGACGGCCGGGTGGTCCTCACGGACTTCGGCATCGCGCAGGTCGAGGGCGACCCGTCGATCACGTCCACGGGCATGCTCGTCGGCGCGCCCTCGTACATCTCGCCCGAGCGCGCCCGCGGCCACAAGCCGGGCCCGGCGGCCGACCTCTGGTCACTGGGCGGCCTGCTGTACGCGGCGGTGGAGGGCGTGCCGCCCTACGACAAGGGTTCGGCCATCGCGACCCTCACCGCGGTGATGACCGAGGATGTGGAACGGCCCACGAACGCCGGGCCGGCCCTGGAGAAGGTCATCTACGGCCTGCTCGCCAAGGACCCCGCGCAGCGGCTCGACGACGCGGGAGCGCGGGCGCTCCTGCGGGACGTCATCCACGCGCCGGAGGCCAAGGCGGCGCCCGAGCCGGTCGAGGCGACGAAGGTGGTGCCGCTGCCGCCGGTCCCGGAGAGGCCGGCCAAGCTGACCAAGCAGTCGAAGGCGGGCGGCCAGGCCAGGCCCGCGAAGAAGGCGGGCGCCGCCGCCGGCGCGGGCGCGGCCACCGGTGTCGGGAGCAAGGCCGAGGAGGCCGCCGACCGGCTGAAGGACGCGTTCCGGTCGGTCCGCAAGGCGACGACGCCCGGTTCGCCGTCGGGCACGGGCGGCGCGGCGGGTGCCGGAGCGGCCACGAGGGCGGGTGGCGCCGGGGTCGGCGCGGGTGCCGGGAGCGTGCCCGGCACCGCCGCGGTGCCGCCGCCCGGGACGCCGCCGAGGGGAGCGCCGAGGGTGCCTCCCAAGGCGTCGCTCACCGACGTGGTGCCGCGGCGGACGCTGGTGATAGTCACCGTGGTGGCCGTGCTCGCGGTGCTCGGCACGGTGCTGGCCTTCGCGCTCTCCGGCGGCGACGACAGCGGTTCCGGCAAGGACAGCAAGGGCGGCGACAAGGCCGCGTCCAGCGGGGCGACCGCCGGGGACGGCAAGGACGACAAGGGCGACAAGGGCGCCGGTTCGGACGACAGCAAGGACGGGGCCCAGGGCGAGGGCAAGGGCAAGACCGAGGACCCCGGCAAGGACGAGGACGCCGACGAGGGCCAGGGCCACGACCCAAGCAAGGACGAGGCCAAGAAGCCCGCCGACGGCGCGGCGTCGACGTACAAGCACGACCAGGGCTTCAAGATCGGGCTGCCCAAGGGGTGGAAGTTCCAGACCACGAGCCGCGCGGGCGCGCGGTTCAGCGGTCCCGACGGGCAGAAGCTGCTCGTCGGATGGACGACGACGCCCAAGGACGACCCGGTGAGCGACTGGAAGAACCAGGAGAACTACATGGTCCGGTCGCAGTACGACCGGATTCGCATCGAGAAGGTGGGCTTCCGCGGCTGGAACACCGCCGACTGGGAGTTCACCTACGTGGACGGCGGGACCAAGTACCGGTCGGTGGACCGCGGCTTCGTCGTCCACAGCGGCCTGGGCTACGGACTGATGTACACCGCCAAGGCCGACGACTGGGGCAGCGAGCAGCGGCGTTCCGCGTGGAAGACCTTCACGCGGACGTTCCAGCCGAAGTCCTGAGACCGGCCTGCCCGCCGTACGGGGACCGGGCGGCTCGGAGGCCCGGCGGGTTACGGGGACGGCGGGTTACGGGGACGGCAAGCGTGGGCCTGAGATTTGGGCGCCGAGATCTCGTATCGCCTCATTGGGGTGCGGGTAGGGCACGTATCGTGAGGACGTGCGGACCCCGCGCAGCGCGATGAGCCGCTACGGACCGCAATGAGCCGCAAGACGAACGGAATTGACCACCGGGCGGACGGGGAAGGCATCGTGGACGACTACGCGGGTCGGGTGCTCGCCGACCGCTACCGCCTGCCGTTACCGCCCACGGACGAGTACGAACTGGCCGAGTCCCGTGCCTTCGACACGTACAGCGGGCAGGAAGTGCTGGTCAGGCAGGTTCCGTTGCCCGAGGTCGTCGAGGCGGAGGTCCTCGACGAGGACGATCTGCCCGAGGGCTTCGTGCCCAGGGCCGGCGCCGCGGGCGGCATGCGGCGGGCCTCGGCGCGGACGACGCGCAGGCCGACGGACCCCGCGGTGCGGCGCGCCATGGAGGCGGCGCAGACGGCCGCGCAGATACCCGATCACCCACGGCTCGACCAGGTCTTCGACGTGTTCGCCGAGGGCGGCTCGCTGTGGATAGTGAGCGAACTGGTGGCGGCGCGCCCTCTGGCGGCGCTCCTCGCCGACCGGCCGCTGAGCCCGTACCGGGCGGCCGAGGTCGCCGCGGACGTCCTGGCGGCGCTGCGCGTGCTGCACGCGCACGGCTGGGTGCACCGGAACATCACCGCCCGCACGGTGCTGATCTGCGACGACGGCCGCGTGATGCTGACCGGCCTGGCGGCCGGAGCGGCCGAGGAAGCCCTGTGCGGATACGACCCTCGCCCGGTGGAGGCCGGCCAGCCGGCGGGCTCCGCGGGCTCGGTGGGGAACGTGTCGGCGTACGAAGGGGCCTTCGAACCGGGCCTGGACGACGGCGGTGCGTACGAGTCGGGCGAAGAGGTGCTCGAACCGGCGCCGGCGGCCGGCTTCGCGGAGTCCGCGGTGCGGCGCGCCGTCGAGGCGGCGGACACCGCGGGAGCGGCGTGGAACGACGCGCGGACCGCGCGCGCGGGCGCGGCCGTCGCGGCGTACCGGGCGGGCACGAGGGCCGCGGCGCGTCTCGGCGACGAGGAGAGCGGCGGACGCGGGGTGCCGCAGCCGCGGAGCGGCGGCGGGAGCGGTCCGGGCAGGGCGGCCGGGGCCGAGACGGAGCCCGGGCCGCCCGGAAGGATCACGGACCCGTACGGAGTGGCGGGGACGAAGCCGTGGCACGCCGCGGAGCCGCGCGGCGGCGTCCCCGCGGCCCGCGCGGGCGACCCCGCACCGCCCACCGGCGCCACGGCCCGTCGCAAGGGCGCGCCCGGCGGCGCGGGCGAGCCCCGCACCCCCGAAGCCACCCCCGCCCCGACCGGCACCGGCGCCCCCGCCGGCGGCTTCGGCGAGTGGGGGGACGCGGGCGAGGCGCGGCGGGGCCCCGGCAGCGCCCTGGACGCCGAGCGGGCGCGGCACGCGCGCATGGTCGTGGTGGGGGCCGTCACCGAGCGGTGGGCGCCCGAGCAGGCGGGCCCCGTGCACGAGAACTGGCAGCTCGCCGCGCCGATCGGCCCGGCCACCGACCTGTGGGCCCTGGGCGCCCTCCTCTTCAGGGCCGTGCAGGGACACGCGCCCTACCCCGAGGACAGCACCGCGGAACTGGTGCAGATGGTGTGCGCGGAACCGCCCGCCTTCGCCGAGGAGTGCGGACCGCTGCGGCCCGTGGTGGAGTCGCTGCTGCGTCAGGACCCCACCGACCGCCTCGACTTCGAGGAGGTCAACGGCTGGCTCCGCTCACTGGTGCGGTCCGCGCCGGAGCCGGAGGCGGGGGCGCACGTGGTGCCGGTGCCGCCGTACGACGCGGGGCGCCTGCCCATCGTGCGCCGCAGGGGCGAGGTCGTGCGCAAGCGCCGGGCGTCCGCGCCCGCCACCACCGGGGGGCACGGTCGGCACAAGCGCGGCAGGGGCAGGGCCGTGCGGGCGTCCGGGCCGCCGCCCGAGCCGCGCAAGCTGCGCGGGACGCCGCCGCCCCCGCGCGAGGCCGCGCCCGTGTCGCGGGAGCGCGGCCCCGCGCGCCCGCGGTCGCTGGGACGGCTGCTGCTGCTCGCCATCCTGATCGGCCTCGTGGCGGCGATCGCGTACGCCATGCTGTTCATGCCCAAGAACGACGAGGGGGGCTCGGGCGACCGGGCCGGGTCCGTGGGCGAGGCCGGTTCGGCGGCGCCGCCGAACCCCGACCCCAGCGACGGGGAGAAGCCCGGGAAGGACCCTGAGAACGACCCCGGCAAGGACAAGGGCAAGGGCAGGGACGGGGACGCGTCCGGCAAGAACCGCGGCTCGCAGCAGCCGCAGACCACAGGACCCGAGCTGCCGCAGGGGTTCGTCCTGCGCAAGGACACCGAGGGATTCCGCGTGGCCGTCGCGCGCGGCTGGGACCGGCAGCCGAAGAACGGCCGCGGCCAGGTCCGTTACACCCACGGCGACTTCGAACTCCTGGTGGTCCCGGGCCGCGACACGACCGACGGCTACGGCCGGGACCCCATGAAGTACCAGCGCGAGCACGAGCGGGAGCTTCAGCCGTTCCGCGACTCGTCCTGGGCCACCTCCAGCGGCATGCGGCGCATCGACGTCGGCGGGCGGGCCATGGCCGAGGGGCAGTTCACCTGGCAGGACGACGCGGGCCGCGAGCTCTACGTACGCAATCTCGCGATGGTCGTCGGCGGCAAGTACCACGTGGTGCAGGTGCGCGGTCCGGAGGCCGAGCGGGACGAGGTGACGCGGATCTACGAACAGGCGTCCGCCACCTACCGCGTCTCCGGCTGATCCCCGACGGGCCCTCAGAACCCTTCCTGACCAGGCCCGGAGAGCGTGGGCCGCCCCGTCCGGCATGCGCGGCAAGCGTCACATTGAGGTCTCCGTGGCCCCCCTGCGGTTCCCTGCGCGCGGCCCGCTCCTTAACCTGGCCCTGTCAAGACCATTGCGGGGGAACGTGAATCAGAGCCAGGGCCTGCTCCTCGCGGGCCGCTACCGTCTCGGTGAATCCATTGGCCGCGGTGGCATGGGACGGGTGTGGCGCGCGCAGGACGAGGTGCTGCACCGTACCGTCGCCGTCAAGGAACTGACGGCCGCGCAGTTCGTGCAGGAGGCCGACCGCGCGGTCCTCTTCGCGCGGACCCAGACGGAGGCGCGGGCGGCGGCCAGGATCAACCATCCCGCCGTCGTCACCGTCCACGACGTCCTCCAGTACGACGACCGGCCGTGGATCGTGATGGAGCTGGTCGAGGGCTGTTCGCTCGCGGACGCCGTCAAGGACCAGGGCCGCGTGGAGCCGGTCGAGGCCGCCCGGATCGGCCTGTGGACCCTGAAGGCGCTGCGGGCCGCGCACGCCGCGGGGGTGCTGCACCGCGACGTCAAGCCCGGCAACGTCCTGCTCGCCGACGACCGCCGCATCCTGCTCACCGACTTCGGGATCGCCGCGATCGAGGGCGACTCGACGATCACCCGCACCGGGGAGGTCGTCGGCTCCGTCGACTACCTCGCGCCCGAGCGGGTCAGCGGCGCCAACCCGGGCCCCGCGTCCGACCTGTGGGCGCTCGGGGCCACGCTGTACACGGCGGTCGAGGGCACCTCGCCGTTCCGGCGCACGTCGCCGCTCGGCACCATGCAGGCCGTCGTCACCGAGGAGCCGCCCCCGCCCGCGCACGCGGGCCTGCTCGCGCCCGTCATCGAGGCGCTCCTGCGCAAGGACCCGGCGGCCAGGCCGACCGCCGAGGAGGCGGAGTCGATGCTGGCCGAGGCCGCGGAGGGGCGGCGGCCGAGCGCGGCGCAGGCCTATGTGCCGACCCAGGCGCACCCCATCCGCCCGCGGCAGGCCACCTCGTACGGCCGGACCACCCCCTACGGCGTGGCGGGCCCGTACGGCTCGGCGGCGCCACACGGTTCAGCGGGCCCGTACGGTTCGGCGGCGGTCCCGCACGGCGCGGGGCCCGTCACGGCCGTCCAGGGTGCCGGTGGCGGCCACGACGCCCACGGCCGGGGCCCCGCGGCGGATCGGGCCGGGTCGCGCCGCCGCGGGCTCGCCGTCGCCGCCCTCGTGGTCGCGGCCGCCCTGCTCGGCGGCGGCGGAGTCCTCGGCTTCCTGCACCTCACCGGCGGCGACGGCGAGGAACAGGGGCGGACCGCGGGGCAACAGGCGGGGCAGTCCGTGAGCGGCATACCCGCCGACTGGGAGCGCGTGAAGGACCCCGACGGCTTCAGCCTCATGCTGCCCAAGGGCTGGAAGCGCCAGGCGAACGGCAGCCAGGTGGACTACACGCCGGACGGCGGACGGCGCTTCCTGCGGATCGGCGTCGACAAGAGCCCCGACTTCGACTCCCCGTACATGCATCAGCTGGACCTGGAGAAGGGCCTGCGGAAGTACCAGGACTACCGGCGGCTGCACCTGGACTCGAACACGTTCCGCAGCCGGCACGGAGCCCTCTGGGAGTTCAGCTGGACGGCCGGGGCGAACGACACCACCAAGGGCCCCCGGCGGGCCATCGAACAGATCTACATCAGCAAGGACGGCGTCGAGTACGCCATCTACCTCTCGGCCCCCGCCGAGGGCTGGGACACCACCCGGCAGCAGTTCGACTCGATGCTCCGGGGCTGGCGGGAGGGCTGACGCGGGCCCCGGGTGCCCCGGTGCACCAGTGGGGCTCCCGGTGGCTGCGGCCGGAACCAGCCGCCCGGCGGTGACACCCATTTCCTTCGTACACGTGTGGGGCATGATGGCCGCATGGGGAGCCTGGGAGACCACGCCGGCGCGGCCGGCGCCGGCGCGGGCAGAGCCGGCGGAGGGGACGCCGACGCCATGGGGGGCGACGGCAACGCCCGGGTGATCGCGGGGCGTTACCGTCTCGACGCGCGGCTCGGCCGGGGCGGCATGGGCACGGTGTGGCGCGCCACGGACCTGCTGCTCGGCCGCCAGGTCGCCGTCAAGGAACTGGACAGGGACGAGACGCTCTCCGACACCGAGGCCGCGCAGCAGCGCGAGCGCACCCTGCGCGAGGCCCGCGCGGTCGCCCAGCTGCGGCATCCGCACATCGTCGTCGTCCACGACGTCGTCGAGCACGGCGAGCAGCCGTACATCGTCATGGAGTTGATCGAGGGCGGGTCGCTGGCCCGGCAGATCGGCCGGACGGGTCCGCTCGACGCGCAGACCGTCGCCAGGATGGGCATCGACCTGCTCGGCGCCCTGAGCACCGCCCACGAGGCGGGCATCCTGCACCGCGACCTGAAGCCCGCCAATGTGCTCGTGGAGCGGGCCGGCGGCCGTGTCGTGCTCACCGACTTCGGGATCGCGCAGGTCAGCGGGGCGACGACGCTCACGGAAGTGGGGTCGTTCGTGGGCTCGCCGGAGTACACCGCGCCCGAGCGCATCGCGGGGGAGCGGACCGGACCCGCCTCCGACCTCTGGTCGCTCGGCGCGCTGCTCGTCACCGCGCTCGCGGGCGAGTCGCCCTTCCGCAGGGACTCGATCGGCGGTGTCCTGCACGCCGTCATATACGAGGAGATCCGCCCGCCGGAGCGCGCGGCCCCGCTCCTCCCCGTCGTCAACGGCCTGCTGGAGCGGGACCCGAGGCGGCGCCTCGACGCGGCGGGGGCCGAGCGGCTGCTCCGGGAGTACGTCGACACGGGGCGCATGTCCGCGCCGCCGGCCGGCGGCAGGGGAGCGGGCCGCGAAGGCGCGGGGCACGGACGCCTGGCGGGCGCGCGGCGCGTCCTGCTGCCGAGGCCCGCCCGGGCGCTGGGGCCGCGCGGGCGCCAGAGACGGGCCGTGCTGATCACGGCGGCGCTGGTGGCGGCCGTGACCGGGGGCGCGGTCTCGGCCACCGCGTTGCTGCTCGGCAGGGACGGCGACGACGGAAAACCGGCCAACACGGCGTCGCCATCGCCGACCACCGTCCCCCCGAGCCCCACGGTCACCGTCACCGAGGAGACGCCGTCGCCCGGCCCCTCCACCCCGCAGGCACCCGACGGCTACCGCCTCGCCAAGGACCCCGAGGGCTTCGAGCTCGCGGTGCCGCGCGGCTTCGTGCGCCGGACCGACGGCGTCCGGATCTTCTACGTCTCGCCGGGCGGCACCTACCGCGTCGGCATCAAGGAGGCCGAGCCGGAGCCGGGCGGACCGCTCGCGGTACAGCGCCGCGCCGACGACGAGGGGCCGCGGACCAACCCCGGCTACCGCGACGGCGAGATCACCGAGACCACCCGCAACGGCAGGCCCGCGGCGCTCTGGGAGTTCATCTGGGACGACCCCGGCAAGGCGGGCGGCGAGCGGCAGACGTACGACCTGTGCTGGGCGGAGGGCGGCAAGATGTACGACGTGTGGGTCTCGGGGCCCGCGGAGGAGTCGGAGCAGGTGCGGAAGTACTTCGACACGGCGGTCGACACGTTCGTACGGCGCTAGGAGGCGTCGTCAGGGCCGGTCGTACGGTGGTCGCCCCTGCTGTCCGGGCCCGTGCATCACCCCGGTCACAAGTGAGCGGCCTGGCTGGAAAACGAGGTGCCGCCCACGGTAGTCATGAGGCATGAGCAATGACGGGGGAACCTCACACGGCCCGGGCCCGTACGACCCGACGAGCTTCGACCTGCAGCCGCCGCCGCGGCCCGGCGTACCGGGGCAGGACGGCGCGGTACACCCCGGCAACCCCTACGCGCAGCAGCAGCCGGCACAGCCGCAGCCCACCCAGGTGGTGCCGGAGCAGCGGGCCGCGGCCGACCCCGGCGCCGGGCGGCTCGTCGCGGGCCGCTACCGGCTCCTGGCGAGGCTCGGGCACGGCGGCATGGGCACGGTGTGGCGCGCCAAGGACGAGACGGTCGACCGCGAGGTCGCGGTGAAGGAGCCGCGGCTGCCCGACCACCTGCCCGAGCGCGAGCGCGCCAACGCGTACGAGCGGATGCGCCGCGAGGCGCGCGCCGCGGCCCGCCTAGACCACCCGGCCGTGGTCAACGTCCATGACGTGGCGGTCGAGGACGGCCGGCCCTGGATCGTCATGGAACTGGTGCACGGCCGCTCGCTCGGCGCCGCGCTCCAGGAGGGCACGCTGGGCGCCAGGGACGCCGCACGCGTCGGCCTCGACGTCCTGAACGCCCTGGACGCCGCGCACCGGGCGGGCATCCTGCACCGCGACGTGAAGCCGGACAACGTGATGCTCGGCAACCACGACCGCGTCGTCCTCACCGACTTCGGCATCGCCCAGATCGAGGGTGAGACCAACCTGACGGACACCGGCGGCTTCGTCGGCTCGCCCGAGTTCATCGCCCCCGAGCGGGTGCTCGGGCAGCGGCCCGGCCCCGCGTCCGACCTCTGGTCGCTCGGCGTCGTCCTGTACGCGGCGACCGAGGGCGTCTCGCCCTTCCGCCGCAACAACACCCCGGCCACGCTCCAGTCCGTCCTGAACGCCACACCCGCCCCGCCCGCGTCCGCATCGGGCCCGCTCGCCGAGGCGATCAACCGCCTGCTGGCCAAGGACCCCGCCCAGCGCCCGGACGCCGCCCGGGTCCGCGCCCTCCTGGAGGAGGCGGCCAGGCCCCCGCAGCCGCCGCCGACGCAGGCCGTCACGGTCGGCGACGGGGCGGGCCGGGAGCGCGGCAAGGGCATCTTCCTGAGCCGCAGGGCGCTGGCCGCCGTCGCCGGAGCGGTCGCCGCGGCCGTGGTGGCCTCCGTGCTCGTGGCGCTCGACCCGTTCGGCGGCTCGGACACGGAGGGCTGGGAGAAGCACGCGTCGAAGGAGCTGGCGGCGACCGTCGCCGCTCCCGAGGGCTACACCAGGAGCGAGGACGACAACAAGGAGCCGACGACGCACTGGGTGCAGTACACCGACCCCAGCGGCAGCGTCTGGATCAGCCTCACCCTGGAGAAGAAGGCCGAGGACGACGGCGGCGAGATCGCCGAGACCGCCGCCGCGCAGATGTGGGACGACAACGCCGAGTACAAGCAGTCCGGCAGCTACGGCCTCGGCATGGCCTCCGATCCCGTGCCCAGGAGCGACGGCAAGGAGACCACGTACCAGGGCCGCAAGGCGGCGGAGAACACGGTCGTCTACTCCAGCAACGACAGCCAGAACCCGCGCCCGCGGGAGATGCGCATCCTGTACTACAAGTCCGAGGCGGGCGACATGTACCGGCTGATGATCGGCTATCCCGGCAAGGGGGACTTCACCGCGCGCGGCCGCGAGGTCGCGGAGACCGCCATCGCGGAGCTGGAGCTCGACAAGCTCTGAGAAGTGGCCCGGTGAAGCGGTAACGCCCTGATCAGCGGCTTTATCGCCAGCAATCACTGGCGTGGTGTGAGTGACCCGTGAAGCCCGTTACCGATGGGTACCCAAAAGGCTTGTGTGGGCCTACTCTCACGAGCATGACGGACACGCAGGCCACCGCAGCGCCCCTCGGTACGAACCCGACCGCCCCGGCACCCGACGGCGCCCGTACCGCCGCCGACGTGGTCACGCCCGAGCTGATCGCCCAGCTCACCCGTGACGTCATCGGCTCGGGCCGCACGGCCAACCACACGCCGCTCACCGGCGAGAAGCTGGCCGACCTGCCCGAGTCCACCCCCGACGACGTGGCCACCGCGTTCCAGCGGGCGCGCACCGCGCAGATCGCCTGGGCGCGTACGCCCGTCAGGCAGCGCGCCGCCGTCCTGCTCCGCTTCCACGACCTGGTGCTCCAGCGCCAGGCCGAGGTCCTCGACCTGATCCAGCTGGAGACCGGCAAGGCCAGGCTCCACGCCCACGAGGAGATCCAGGCCGTCGTGGTCGCCGCCCGGCACTACGGCCGCAAGGCCCCCTCGTACCTGGGCCCCAAGCGGCACACCGGCGTCGTCCCGACGCTCACCAAGGTCACCGAGAACCGCCTGCCGCGCGGTGTGGTCGGGCAGATCGCCCCCTGGAACTACCCGCTCGAACTCTCCATAGGCGACGCGCTGCCCGCCCTCGTCGCGGGCAACGCGCTCGTGATGAAGCCCGACACGGAGACCTGCCTCACCGCCCTGTGGGCCCGTGACCTCATCATCGAGGCCGGCCTGCCCGCCGAGGCATTCCAGGTCCTGCTCGGCGACGGCCCGGTCGTCGGCCCCGAGATCGTCAGGCACGCCGACTACGTCTCGTTCACCGGCTCCACGCGCACGGGCCGCGAGGTCGCGCAGGGCGCCGCAGCCCGCCTCGTCGGCGTCTCGCTGGAACTCGGCGGCAAGAACGCCATGCTGGTCCTGGACGACGCCGACGTGGACAAGGCCGCGGCCGGCGCGGTCCGCGCCTGCTTCTCCTCCGCGGGCCAGCTGTGCATCTCCATCGAGCGGCTCTACGTCCACGAGTCCATCGCCGACCGCTTCGTGGCGCGCTTCGCGGAGCGTACGAAGGCCATGCGGCTCGGCACGTCCCTCGCGTACGGCGCCGACATGGGCTCGCTCGTCGGCGAGCGCCAGCTGGAGACCGTCACCCGGCACGTCGAGGAGGCCGTCGCGAAGGGCGCCACGCTCGTCGCGGGCGGCGTCGCGCGCCCGGACATCGGCCCCTACTTCTACGAGCCGACCATCCTGGACGGCGTCGAGGCGCCGATGGCGGTCTGCGGCGAGGAGACGTTCGGCCCGGTCGTCTCGATCTACCGTTTCACGGACGAGAACGAGGTGGTCGAGCTGGCCAACGCCACGCCGTACGGCCTCAACTCCTCGGTCTGGACGAAGAACGGCAGCCGCGGCCGGAAGCTCGCCGCCCGCCTGCACACCGGCACGGTCAACGTCAACGAGGGCTACGCGCCCGCCTACGGCAGCGTGCAGGCCCCGATGGGCGGCATGAAGGACTCGGGCCTCGGCCGCAGGCACGGCTCCGAGGGCATCCTCAAGTACACCGAGGCGCAGACGATCGCCCAGCAGCGGCTGATGCCGCTCGCGCCCTCCTTCGGCCTGGACGACGAGAAGTACGCGGCGTTCATGAGCACGAGCCTGAAGGTCATGAAGGCCCTGCGGCTGCGCTAGCCGAAGCCCGCCGCGCCCCGTACGGCGCCCGTTCCCCACGAGGAGAGTCGATGTCACAGGAGAGCTCTGTCCGGAACCAGGCGGGCGGCGACGCGTCGTACGACTACGACGTCATCGTCGTGGGAAGCGGCTTCGGCGGTGCCGTGTCCGCGCTGCGCCTGACGGAGAAGGGTTACCGCGTCGGCGTCCTCGAAGCGGGCCGCCGCTTCACCCGCGAGTCCCTGCCCAAGAACTCCTGGGACCTCAAGAACTACCTCTGGGCCCCGGCCCTCGGCCTCTTCGGCATCCAGCGCATCCATCTGCTGGGCAATGTCATGGTCCTCGCGGGAGCGGGCGTCGGCGGCGGCTCACTGAACTACGCCAACACCCTCTACGTACCGCCCGCCGCGTTCTTCAACGACCCGCAGTGGAAGGACATCACGGACTGGCAGGCCGAGCTGGGTCCGTACTACGAGCAGGCCAAGCGCATGCTCGGGGTGCGGCTCAACCCGACGATGACGCCCTCGGACGTCCACCTCAAGGCCACGGCCGAGGAGATGGGCGTCGGGGACAGCTTCCACATGGCGCCCGTCGGCGTGTTCTTCGGCGACGGCGACGACGGGGACGGCACCGCGACCGCGCGGCCCGGCACGGAGGTCCCCGACCCCTACTTCGGCGGCGCGGGCCCCGCCCGCAAGGCCTGCAACGAGTGCGGCGAGTGCATGACCGGCTGCCGGCACGGCGCGAAGAACACCCTCAACGAGAACTACCTCCACCTCGCGGAGAAGGCCGGCGCGGTCATCCACCCGATGACGTCGGTCGTCGCCGTGACCGAGAACGCGCGGGGCGGCTACGCGGTCTCGACACTGCCCACGAACGACCGGCGCAAGGGCAGGGGCCGCACATTCACGGCCCGCGAGGTCGTCGTCGCCGCCGGTACGTACGGCACCCAGACGCTGCTCCACCGCATGAAGGACACCGGTCTGCTGCCCCGCCTCTCGCCCCGGCTCGGCACGCTCACCCGCACCAACTCCGAGGCCCTGGTGGGCGCCCAGACCACCGACCGCCGCTACCGCGAGCGGCACGGCGCGCCGAAGGCCGACTTCACCAAGGGCGTGGCGATCACCTCGTCGATCCACCCGAACGCCACCACGCACATCGAGCCCGTCCGGTACGGCAAGAAGTCCAACGCGATGGGCAGCCTGACCGTGCTCCAGGTCCCGTACAGCCGCAGGGGCGGCAAGGCGCGGGTCGCCGGGTGGCTCGGCAACGTGGCCCGCCACCCCCTGCTCCTCGTGCGCTCGCTCTCCAACCGGCGGTGGTCGGAGAAGACCATCATCGGCCTGGTCATGCAGACGCTCGACAACTCCCTGACCACGTACCGCAAGGAGAAGGGGCTCGGCAAGGGCCTGCTCACCGCGCGGCAGGGCCACGGCGCGCCCAACCCCGACCAGATCCCCGAGGCCACGCGCGCGGCGACGCTCCTCTCCCAGGAGATCAACGGCTTCGCGGGCTCCAACATCGGCGAGCTGATGGGCACCCCGCTGACCGCCCACTTCCTGGGCGGCTGCCCCATCGGCGACTCCCCGGACACCGGCGTCATCGACCCCTACCACCGGCTCTACGGCCACCCCGGCATCTCGGTGGTCGACGGGGCCGCGGTCTCCGCGAACCTCGGCGTGAACCCGTCCCTGACGATCACCGCACAGGCCGAGCGGGCCATGTCCTTCTGGCCCAACAAGGGCGCGGAGGACCCGCGACCCGCCCAGGGCGAGCGGTACGCGCGCCTCGCTGCGGTCGAACCGAAGGCCCCGGCGGTCCCCGCGGACGCCTTCGGCGCGCTGCGGCTGCCGTTCCTCGGGATGCCGGCGGTGCCGCCCAAGAAGTAGGCGCGGGTGCCGGTACCCGCGCACGTCAGCCGTCCGGGTACCGGTACCCGGACACACGTAAGGACCTGCACCCCCCTCCGAGCGCAGGTCCTTCCGCGTGCTGTGGGCCGCTGTTACGCGGCGGTGTCGGCCTTGCGGCGACGGACGACGAACATCGCGCCCGCACCGACGGCGACAGCGGCGCCGCCGACGAGTCCGATGGTCGGCAGCATCGAGCTCGACCCGGTCTCGGCGAGGCTGCCGGTCACGGGGAGTTCCTTGGCGCCGCCCTGGGGCACCTTCACGTCCGACGGCTTGACGTCGGGCTTCGGGGTGGGCGTGCCCGGGTTCTCGTTGGTGCTTCCCGGCTTGAGGATCGTCAGCGGGTAGTACGCGAACGAGTTGTGCACGCAGTTCGCCTCGCTGTCCACGTAGCCGCCGAGGCCGATCGCGTAGCCCTCGCCGGTCGGGGCCTTGGCGCTGACGTCGAGGCGCAGCTTGACCGCGACCTTGTCCTTCGGGCCGAGCTCGGAGGTGACGCCGAAGGCGAGGCCGCCGTTCAGGTCACCGTCGATCGACGTCCAGGACTTGGCCGCCGGGTCCCAGTACTGGAGGTCGGCGTAGTTGCTCAGCCAGTTCTTCTCGGAGTCGCTGTCCGAGAAGTTGTCCACGGCCGCGATCCAGTTGACCTCGCCGAGCGTCTTGTCCGTCGGGTTGGCGGCGGTCAGCTGGAACTCGTGCCAGCCGCTGCCCGCCACGATCTTGCCCGGCAGACCGGTCAGCTCGATCTTCAGGTCCGAGTCCACGTCCACGCCGTCGTCGTCGACGGGGCAGTCCGTCGGCTCGTCGGTGGGCTCGTCGGTGGCGGTGGGGGTCGGCTTGCCCGTCGGGGTCTGGGTCTGGGTGGGGGTCTGTGTGGGGGTCGGCTTGCCCGTGGGCGTCTGGGTCTGGGTGGGGGTCTGTGTGGGGGTCGGCTTGCCCGTGGGCGTCTTGCTGGGGTCCGGCGTACCCGTGGGCGTCTTGGCGGGGTCGCCCTCCGCCGTGCTCTTCGAGGGGTCCGGCGTCTCGGCCACCGCGGCCGGCGTCTCGTCGGCGGTGTCCCCCGTCGCGTAGGCGGCCGGGGCCGACAGAAGCGCGATCGGGGCTATGGCAGCCGTGGCCGCCACTGCTGCCATGGCACGGCGAAGCTTCATGAGTTCCTCAGGAAGTCCGGCGCACTGCCTGGGCGGCAGCACGGAGGTGGAGGCCTCCGCGGTGTGGACGCGGGTGTGGCCATAGTTACTGCATGCATGACCTGCAATGGCTGTGAATGGTTGTCCCCGCATTCACAGAATCCTTATGTGGCATGGATCACATTGCTTGTGCGGTCGTGAGGGGGTGCCGTAGAACTGCCCCCCTCTCCGGGCGCCGGGCCCGGCCGAGGGGGGAAAAGGGGAGGGGACGGCGTGGCCATACCCGATGAGGTGTGGGAGAGGTTCGAGAACGACAGCGAACGGGACATCCGTGCGTCGGCGCCGAAGGAGCCGTCCGCGCGGGCCCGCATGGTGGCCGAACGGCTCAGGCGGCTGGACGAGGAGGCGGCCCGCCAGGAAGCGGCGAGGGCCGGACGGTTGCGCCGCCGGCGCGCGAAACGGGACGCCGAGCCCGTGCGCTGGCGCCCCGACGACTGGCGCGCGGCGCCCACGGGTCCGACCCGCGGCGGCCGCTCCGAGCGCTCGCGGCGGAGCCGCCAGGTGTGGAGCGTGGTGATCGTCTTCGGCGGCATGGCCGCGGCGATCGTGCTGCTCAGCCCGCTGCGGTTCTGGATCTGGGGGTGGTGAGCGGGGCCGGTGGGCGGGGCGTGTGAACGGGGCCGGTGAGCGGAGGGGCGGGCCAGGCGGAGATCCCGGCGGAACCGGTGATGATCTTCTTCCGTCGTAGTCGTTGCGGCGGTCGTGAAGGCCGTCGTGGAGGCCGAAGTGGTGCGAGTGACTCCGCACCACGCCTACGTACGTGAAGTGCCGGGAGCCGGGGGAGAAGTCCGTGAAGTCAGCTGTGTCGCGATCCGTGGTGGCCGTAGCGGCCCTCGCCCTTCTCGGATCGGCCGCCGCGTGCGGCGGCGGGGGTGAGGGCGGCGACGGTGGCGGTGGCGGTGGGGGGAAGCCGAGGGAGGGTGCGGCTCCCTCGAAGGGCCCCGCGGCACGGCTGGAGAGGACGGCCCTCGCCACGGGTGACATCAAGGGGTACGAGGTCGAGCGCCCGAAGGCGTCCGACACGGCGGCGTCCACCGCCGCCCGCGCCGGCCAGGCGTCCCCCGCGAGGTGCGCCCCGCTCGCCGTCCTCCCCGAGCCGAGGGCCCGGGTCGCCCGGGTGGTGACCGGTGCGGACGCCGGGGACCACACGACGACGGACGTCGAACTCGCCTCCTACGCGGTCACCGACGCGAGGGGCACGATGGCGGACCTGCGCGAGGCGACGCGGACCGCCGGGGCGGCGAAGAGGGCAGAGGCAACGGAGAGGGCAGAGGCGGCGAAGGCCAAGGGGTGCGCCACCTTCCGCGTGGGCGGCCACCGTTACTTCGGGATGCACCCGCTGCCCGCGCCGGACAAGGGCGACGAGGCGGTCTCGTACGCGTACGCGCACCGCGAGGGCGACTTCGTGATCCGCGAGAGCGTCACGGTCGTACGCCGCGGCGGCACGCTGATGACCTTCGCGGCGTCGAACCTCTACGACCCCGAGGGCGTCCAGGAGGACCGGCAGGCGGAACGGGACGGCGGCGGGGACGGTGGGGTCGGTGGGGCCAGGCCCACCGCCGACGAGAACCCCGAGGTGGCGCCCGCGATCGTCGACGCGCAACTCGCCAAGCTCTGACCTGGTGGACGGCCCCGGGCGACCTTGATGGACGTCCCTGGACGACGTCGCAGCCGCCAAAGTCACACAGGCGCGGTACAACCTTTCCGGCGGTTTCCGATCGTTACGCAAATCACTGGCAAAGTCGGCGTGTCAGCGCTTTCATGTCGCCTCGGGCGGGGGCCTGCGATCCGCAGGATGAGAACTGAAGGCGAGAAGAACGTGAAGTCAACTGTGTCCCGGGCCGTGGTGGCCGCGACGGTCACGGTCGCGCTGGGCCTGACCGCTGCGTGCGGTGGTGGCGGCGACTCCGGCTCCGACTCCGACGACGGCAAGAAGCCGTCGAAGTCGGCCGCTTCGGACCAGCCGAAGAAGGACCCCGAGCCGAAGCCGGAGGCGAAGGCCGCGCTCTCCTCGGCCCAGCTGGAGAAGGCCGTGCTCGCCAACGGCGACCTCAAGGGGTACAAGGTCGAGAAACTCTCCGCCGAGGACATGCCCGAGCTGACCCTGCCGGTCAACCCGCGCGCCTGCCAGGCGGTCGCCGACATGTTCATGTTCACCAGCGACCCCAGGGCCGCTGCCCGCGTCGGCCGCTCCATGACCGGCCCGGACGAGCTGGACGCCACGGTCATCTCGTTCGCGCTGCTCGCCCACAAGGAGGGCGCCGCCAAGAACGTCATGGACGACCTCCGTACGTCCACGGAGAAGTGCAAGTCCTACGAGGACGCGGGCTCCAAGTTCGGCGAGGTCGCTCCCCTGACCGCCCCGAAGCTGGGCGACGACGCCGTGTCGTACAAGCTCGTGGGCCTCATCGACGACCAGAAGACGCCGATGAGCTTCACCGTCGTGCGCAGCGGTTCGACGCTCGTCGCCTTCTACTCGATCAACCTGCTCAAGCCGAAGGAGTTCGGCGTACCGAAGAAGGTCGTCGAGGCCCAGGTCGCGAAGCTGGAGAAGCAGTAGCGGGCGGTAACCGGACGTAGCGAAGGGCCCCGCGGGACGGATCCGCGGGGCCCTTGGCCGTCAGCACCGACTCAGGGCAGTGTCGGTGCCGCGGGGCGGCGCCGGGGGGTGTGCGCCGCTTGGCCCGCACAACCAGTGGCCGCCCCGGCGCACGGGGGGCGCACGCCTGGTCTCGACCACTGGCAGTCACGTTGCGAACGGATGGCCGCAAGGCCGTCCTCCTACGCATCGTGCTCGATGGGCGGGCGCGGGGCAACCGTTTCGACCGCTTCTATAGGCAAAAGAGGCCGGGAAAAGGGCCGGAGGGCGCGCGCGGGCGGGCGGCCGAGGAAGACGGGGAGGAGGAGCCCGGTCGGCCCCGGGCGTCCCCGGAGCCGACCGTTCTCTTGGGTGACCGGGCTGCTGTCCCCTGCCGTCCGGTCACATCACTGGAGCGAGGTCCCACGGCGCACGGGAAAACGGTCCGTGCGCCTCATCGCCCCAGCGGAGCCACGCGTGGTTCTTGCGGGCCCGCCCCTGGCTGACACGGACACCGGGACCAACGAAGCCCGCCCGCAACCGGTCACGCGCCGTACGGGTGAGAGCCGACCCGAACTCAGATCCGCAGGGCGCGTGTGGCCCGGCTGCGGGGGAGGCAGGATCGGGTGGTCAGACGCGGCCACGGCACAGTTCGAGGAGCGTCATCGCGAGGGCGGTGCCGGGCTTGCCGAGGGCGTCGCTGTAGTGGCCGAGGATCTCCATCTCGCGCGAGAGGTTCACGCGGCGCCCGCCCGAGGTGATGCGGGCCTCCTGGATGACGGCCGAGACGGCCATCCGTTCCTGGACGAGCCCGATGATGCGGTCGTCGAGCGCGTCGATACGCTCCCGCGCGTTCTCGATCGTGCCGACGGCCTCGGGAGTACACGCACCGGTCCTCTCGGCAGCGGCCAGGGCGGCACCCTTGGCACCGGACGGGGCGGTGGCTGCGGTGGCAGCGGCGGAGTCGGCGGAGGCAATGGGGGTGGTGGCGGTGGTCATCGTGGGCTCCTGGGAGGTCCGGTTCGGCCGGGGAGCCCCGGAGCGGCAAGGTCCGGATACGACGAAGCGCCCCGGGCCTTGTCGGCCCGGGGCGCCCGGTAAGTCGCTTGTCAGGTGATCAAGCAGCTCGACCATGGCAGCCGGCAGGCCGGTTGCCATAGGTAAAGAGGAAGTCGTAGCGCTTGGTCACGGAGCCAGTATGCCCCCACCGGCCCACGCGCGGTCAAACGCCCCCGGCAGACGGCCCGCATACTGAGACCCCACCGCCCCCGCTAGCCCCCGGGGGGCGTGGGCGAGGGGGGAACCTGGCGCGCGCCCCCGGCGTACAACCCGCACCACCAAGCCCGGCGCCCGCCGCCCCACGCACCGCCCGCGTGCTACCCCATGTACCGCCCGCATGCCGCCCCGCGTACCGCCCGCGTGCTTCCCCACGTGGTGCCCGAGTGCCGCCCCACGTACCGCCCACGTGCCACCCCGCGTACCGCCCGCGTGCCGCCCGCGTGCCGCCCGCGTGCCGCCCGCGTTGTCACCCCACGTCTCCCTCCCGTCGCGAGAGCCGTCGGATGCGACGAAGGTGATCCCGTCGAGCCCGGTAGAATCGACAAAACAGACCCCCTGCTCACGCACTGAGCCTCTTGCTCACGCTCAACGCCGGAAGGCCGCCGCCGTGCCATCAGCGCCCACCGCTGCCGCCGCTCCCGACACCGTTCTGGTCGTCGACTTCGGAGCGCAGTACGCCCAGCTCATCGCCCGTCGCGTCCGTGAGGCACGGGTCTACAGCGAAGTCGTGCCGAGCACGATGCCCGTCGCCGAGATGCTCGCCAAGAAGCCCGCGGCAATAATCCTCTCCGGCGGCCCCTCTTCGGTGTACGCGGAGCACGCGCCCACCGTCGACCGCTCCCTCTTCGAGGCCGGCGTCCCCGTCTTCGGCATGTGCTACGGCTTCCAGCTCATGGCGACCACCCTCGGCGGCACGGTCGACAACACCGGCGCGCGTGAGTACGGCCGTACGCCGCTCGCCGTCTCCAAGGCCGACTCCACCCTCTTCGAGGGCACCCCGGCCGAGCAGTCCGTGTGGATGTCGCACGGCGACGCGTGCAGCGCCGCGCCCGAGGGCTTCACCGTCACCGCGTCCACGGACGTCGTGCCCGTCGCGGCCTTCGAGGACGACCAGAAGAAGCTGTACGGCGTGCAGTACCACCCCGAGGTGATGCACTCCACCCACGGCCAGCAGGTCCTGGAGCACTTCCTCTACCGCGGCGCCGGCCTCAAGCCCGACTGGACGACCGGCAACGTCATCGACGAGCAGGTCACCGCCATCCGCGAGCAGGTCGGCACCAAGCGTGCGATCTGCGGCCTGTCCGGCGGCGTGGACTCCGCCGTCGCCGCCGCCCTCGTGCAGAAGGCCATCGGCTCGCAGCTCACCTGCGTGTACGTCGACCACGGCCTGATGCGCAAGGGCGAGACCGAGCAGGTCGAGAAGGACTTCGTCGCCGCGACCGGCGTCCAGCTCAAGGTCGTCGACGCCGCGGACCGCTTCCTGAAGGCCCTCGCCGGCGTCTCGGACCCCGAGGAGAAGCGGAAGATCATCGGGCGCGAGTTCATCCGCGTCTTCGAGCAGGCCCAGGCGGAGATCATCGCCGAGGCCCCGGGCGACCAGCCGGTGGAGTTCCTCGTCCAGGGCACGCTCTACCCCGACGTGGTCGAGTCCGGCGGCGGCACCGGCACCGCCAACATCAAGTCCCACCACAACGTGGGCGGCCTCCCCGAGGACCTTGAGTTCCAGCTCATCGAGCCGCTGCGCAAGCTGTTCAAGGACGAGGTCCGGATGGTCGGCGCCGAGCTCGGCCTGCCGGACGAGATCGTCCAGCGCCAGCCCTTCCCGGGACCCGGCCTCGGCATCCGCATCGTGGGCGAGGTCACCAAGGCGCGTCTGGACCTCCTCCGCGAGGCCGACGCCATCGCCCGCGAGGAACTGACGGCAGCCGGTCTCGACCGCGACATCTGGCAGTGCCCGGTCGTCCTGCTCGCGGACGTCCGCAGCGTCGGCGTCCAGGGCGACGGCCGCACCTACGGTCACCCGATCGTGCTGCGCCCCGTCTCGTCCGAGGACGCCATGACGGCCGACTGGACCCGCATGCCCTACGACGTCCTCGCGAAGATCTCCACGCGTATCACCAACGAGGTCGCCGACGTGAACCGCGTCGTGCTCGACGTGACCTCGAAGCCGCCGGGGACCATCGAGTGGGAGTGATCTCCCTCCTGCCGTGAACGGCGCCGTCCGCCTCCCGCGAGGCGGGCGGCGCCGTTCCGCGTCACCCGGCCGCCCGGTGGAGACCGTCAGGTGCGGCGCGTCGTCCGCAGCGCAGCGCCCGGCTTCCAGAGCTGCACCGCGAGGTACTTCCCGTCCTCGATGTACGTACGGACCACCTCCGTCAGCTCGGTACGGAAGAGATGGAACGCGTCCGGGTCCGGCGGCTGCACCGCGTCGGCATAGCGCGCGATGACCCGAGGGTCCCGCACCTCGACCGCACGGCCCGTGATCCGGGCGTCCCCCTCGGTCATCTCGGCGTCGGAACCCAGGTTCGCCTGGAGCGCGAAGCGCGGGTCGCGGCGCAGATCCAGCGCCTTGAGGGAGCCCGGCATCATGCCGAGACACAACTCGCCGTGCAGGAAACGGACTTCGATCCCCGAGGTGCGCGGAGACCCGTCCTTGCGGAGCGTGGCGAGGGTGTGGTGGACGAATGCGTCGAAGCGGCTCTGGACCGTCGCCGCGAACACCGGCTCCGCCGCTACGAAACCTTCCCAGCCGACGGGCTCCGCTGTGCCGAGGTCTCTCTGGTTGAACGACATGCGTCGAGTCTCCCGCCGATACCGGACACCTTCTGTCGCCTTTGATCGACCCGGCTCCTTGCTCCCCACCCCTCTGACCACCTGCGCTCGCCCCCGGCAGCTTCCGCCTCGTACAGCAGGACGCGGAGGATGAGGGCACGTGCGGGCGCCCACACCCATAGATCTGGTCGCGTGGCTCAAACACCCGTCCCCGCGGCAGGACATCAGCCGCAGCTAGCCCGACCTGCTGACCTGACCCCGAAGTCAACATCGCGGCGACCAGTTCACCCCCGCTGACCTGACCCGAGGAGTGAGGACACCCCTCAGTGCGGCACAATCCCCTTGTTTCACAGGGAAGTTCAGAGGCGGCCAGAAGGGTCGCGAGGGCGGGGAAGGCGGCGTACGCGGTGGCGGTGCAGGAGGCGAGACAGGGCGCGCACGGCGGCGGCTGCACGTGCGGTGGCTGCCCGCACGGCGCCCGCGAGGGGCACCGGCTGGCCGTGGCCGCGTTCCTCACCAAGCGTGATGAACTGGCGGCCGGCGAAGGCGTCCCCGCGGCCGTCGCCCACTCGGCGGGAGCTTCCCGGCAGTGGGTGTCGGACGAGCTGACGCAGTCCGCGCAGGACGTGGCCGAACGCGGCAGGGCCGAGGGCGAGGCGTGGCTGCGGCGCCTGTGGCCCCGCACGCTGGGTGTCGTGTGGGGAGGTTTCACCGTCCTTCTTCTGGTCCAGGCGCTCACCGCGATCGGCGCGGGCTGGACCGCCGCGCGCACGGCAGGACTGATCGCCGCCACCCTCGTGTGCGGAACGCTGACCGGCGCGGCATACGTCCACCGGGAGCGCGGCGGCATCCTCGCGCCGGTGATCGGTGAGGACAACCGGCTCTCCACCTCGCGCGCCGTGGCTGCTTCCTGGGTGTTCCTCGTCGTCTTCGCGGTGCTCGTCCTCGCGGGCCGGCTTGCCGTGGCCTCGGGGCACGACGAGCGGGACGAGGTGATCGCCGGGCTTGGGATCGAACGGGCCGCCGCGACGGTGACCGTCCTCGCCGTGGTGTGCGGGGTCGCCGTCCTCGTACGCAGGGTCGTCGGCCTGCGGGTCCTCGGCCAGCGGCTCCAGAAGGTGCGCGCCCACCGGCCGCGGGCCGCCGACACGCTCACCGACGACGCGGGCCGCGGCAGCTTCACCGACACGCAGTACGTCCTGGTCAGCGCCGTCGCCGTGGTATTCGCCGCCGTACGCCTCGCGCGTCGGCCGGAGCAGCTGCCGGATCTGCCCTGGGGACTCGCGCTGCTCGTCCTCGTGTCGGCCGCGACGTACCTGGCGGGGAAGTACTCCGAAGGCGGCCGTCCCGTCATCCTTTCCGTGGTGCGGTCCCGGGAGGCCGGTGACCTCGACGCCCCGATCCGCACGGGCGACGACATCGAGATCCGCGGCGCCGGCTTCGTGCCGCCGGGTGCGGGGAGCGCGGACCGGCTGGCCCGCATGATCGTCCGCATCGGCGCGGTCCACGTCCACGTACCCCTCGTGCCCGTGGCGGGTGGCTTCACCAACCCGACCGACGCCACGCTGACCGTGCCCGTCCCCGTCGACGTCGAACCCGGTCGCGTCGAAGTCCAGGTGATCACCGCGGCAGGCATCGAGACCAACCGCGTCACGGTCGACGTCACGGACTGAACCAGCCGGCCCAGCCACCGGCCGACCCCCCTCGCCTGAAGCATCGCAACTCTCCTCCCCTCAAGATTTCGAACGATGTCGTGCAGGATTCCGCGCGGGATGCTCCGAGACCCGACGCAGACGGATGAGCAACCGCCCCTTCTTCTCCGTATGGTCAGGTGACGGGTCGACGGGAGAGGCGGCGAGAGCCATGGCTCACGGCATGCGGACGGACAGCCACACCCACTGCGCCAGGCGTGAAGACCGGCGGACGACCGCCTCCCGCTACGCCCTGGTCCCCCTACGGATCTTCCTCGGCGTCACCTTCATCTACGCCGGTCTGGACAAGCTCACCGACGACGTCTTCATGCGGGCGAGCGGTGTCGGGTCGATCGGGCAGATGATGACCGACATCCGCGACATCTCCGCGATCCCCTCCCTGGTCGATCTCTCGCTGAAGAGCCCCGTCGGCTTCGGCTACACCATCGCCTTCGGTGAACTGGCCGTCGGCATCGGCACCCTGCTCGGCCTCTTCACCCGTATCGCCGCACTGGGCGGTGCGCTGATCTCGCTCAGCCTGTGGCTGACGGTCAGCTGGGCCACCGAGCCCTACTACTACGGCAACGACCTCGCCTATCTGATGGCATGGCTGCCGCTGGTACTCGCCGGGGCCTCCGTCCTCTCCGTCGACGCCATGCTCGCCGGCCGCCGCAGGGGCGCCCGGGGGCCTCGCTAGCCGCGGAGCCCGATCAGTCGCGCGGCTCCCCGCCGGACCGGGGGCGGCCACCCGTACGGGCCGCGCCGCGCGGGCGTATGCCATGGATCGCCGCCGTCACGCCTGCGAGGAGCAGCCCCGCCATCACCATGGGCAGCGCGACGAACCACGGTGCGTCCCAGGCACCTCCGGCGTCGCCCGCGTACACGACGGCGACCGCCAGGATGCTGAGGCCCGCCACCAGCTTGCCGGGGTGTGATTCATGACGTAGCACGGGTCACCTTCGCTTGTCCGACGCCTACTTCGAGGCGCAGATCGAGCGTGCCGCCGTCCTTGCCGCCCGAAGACGGCTCCAGCGTCACCTTCTTCTCCCTGCCTGGAGCGATGTCCAGGTCCTTGCCGCCGTCGTCCGGCAACACGATGTCGCCGACGCCCACTTCGGCGTCGAGCCGCACGGTGGCGTCCTTCGGCACGATCACCCTCAGGTCGCCCATGCCGACCTCGGCGCTTGTCTCCAGCGTCTGGCCCTTGCCGAGGTCGATCCTGCTCAGGTCGAGCTTGCCCGTCCCGAGACCCACCTCGTACTGGGGGCGGACATCGGCCGCCGTGGTCGGTATCCAGTCCGTCCGGGCATAGTGCGTGGTGATGTTCTTCGGCAGGGCCGCCGTGGCCGCGAGGAGCCCGGCGGTGATGACCGCAAGCACGATCGATCCCGCTCCCGTGCGTCCCAGGAAGGCGCTGACCGCGATGCCGAGACCGAACACCGCGAGCGCACACGCCAGACCCGCCTGCAAGGTCGTGCCCAGCGGATGCTCGTGCCAGGTCAGCCCCGTGCCGAGGCCGCCGGCCAGCAGTGCGAACAGGAAGACCCAGCCACCGATCCAGCGCGGTCCACGGGGCTTCGGGGGCCGGACGGACGCGGCTCCCGCGCCGGGCGCGCCATGGTGGTGTCCCGACGGCTCATAGCGGATCTCCAGACCTTGCGGGCCCCAGAAGTAGCCCGAGGGCCCGTCGTGCGTGCCGTCCTTCACTATGGGGTCGCGCCACCAGGAGGGGCCGAAGGTGACCGGCGGCGCCTTCGCCTCGGGCGGAGCGTCCGCCGCGGCCTGCGCCGCGACCGGGTCGGGGGCGAGGGCCCCGCGCTGCTGCGACCAGTACCCCGCGCCCGCAAGGAGCAGGGCGAGGACGGCGGCGAACGTCAGCGCCCCGCCGTTGTTCAGCAAGGTGAGGAACACTCCGCAGCCCACGAGGGCGAACAGCACGGCGGTCAGCGCCTGGCCGTCCACCCGGCCGGAGAGGAGCCTGCGCGCCTCGTTCTCCTCCTCGTCCTCGTACGGGACGAAGAGCCACGCGAAGCCGTAGAAGACCAGACCGAGACCGCTCGTGATCGAGAGGACTGCGAGGCCGATGCGGAAGATCACCGGGTCCATGTCGCAGTGCCGGCCGAGCCCCGCGCACACACCGCCGAGCCGCTTGTGACGGCGATCGCGGCGGAACTTCCGCGAGTCTGCGGCCAGCTCCTGCCCCAGGCCGCCCACGGGGCCGCCCGAAGCGCCGTACGCACCGCGCAGGGCGTCGTGGATGGCGGCCTCGGTCTCCGTCTCGGTGGGCTGCTGATCTGTCATGTGTCCATGGTGACGGCCGTGAGCGCGGCGCGGCAGTCGGGACAACCCTGGCCGGACCCTGATATCGCCCCTGAGACGTCTCGGGCACGGACCCTGACAGGGGCGGGACGGGGGCCGAGATCAGGGAAGTCTCGGGGATCGACCCTGATGCCCCCGCTCGCGCCCGCGTGTGAATATCGATGACATGCCGGAGACCGCCGCACCACCCATCGACGCCGTCCGACCGCTGCGCAAGCTCTACCGCAGCGGCGACGGCCGCTGGCTCGGTGGTGTCGCACGCGGTCTCGCCGGGCACCTCGGGCTGCCCGTGATCTGGGTGCGGCTGATCTTCGTCGGCCTGGCCACGGCGGACGGTCTCGGCGCTCTTCTGTACGCGGCGTTCTGGTTCTTCGTCCCGCTCGGCATCGGAGGTGTGGACGCGGAGCGGCCGCCCGCGGCCGTCACGACCGAGCTCTCACCCGACGGCCGGCGAAGACTCGTGGCGCGCAAGCCGGACAAGGGGCAGATCGTCGCGCTCCTCGCGATGGTCGTCGTCGCCATGGCGTTCGTGAGCAACGTGAATCTGGACGGCTCGACCAAGGCCTATGTCGTCCCGTCCCTGCTCGTCGCCGCCGGCGTCGCTCTTGTCTGGCGGCAGGCCGACAACGCCCGCAGGGCCCGCTGGATGGCGGTCGGCCGTCGTCGGCGCACCCTGACGCTGGCCCGCTCGGCTGCCGGGGTGCTCCTGGTCGGTGCCGGTGTCTCCGGCATCTTCGTGCTCCAGGGGTCGGCCGCCCACCTGGGGGCCGTGCTGCAGGCCGCGCTGGCCGTGCTGGTCGGCATCGCGCTCCTCGCCGGCCCCTATCTCGTCCGCATGACGCAGGATCTCTCGGAGGAGCGGCTGATGCGCATCCGGGCCCAGGAGAGAGCAGAGGTCGCCGCCCACGTGCATGACTCCGTGCTGCACACACTCACCCTGATCCAGCGCAACGCCGAGAGCGCGAGCGAGGTGCGCCGCCTCGCCCGTGCCCAGGAGCGCGACCTGCGCGCCTGGCTCTACAACCCGGAGGGCACCGGCAAGGACGAGGACGAGGAGCCCGACACCCTCGCCGAGGCGGTCCGTCGCAGCGCGGCGGAGGTCGAGGACAAGCACGGCGTGCCCATCGAGGTCGTCGTGGTCGGCGACTGCCCGCTCGACGAGCGGCTGAGCGCGCAGATGCAGGCCGCGAGGGAAGCGATGGTGAACGCCGCCAAGTACGGTGGCGAGGGCGGCGCGGTGCAGGTCTTCGCCGAAGTCGAGGGAGAGACGGTGTTCGTGTCCGTCCGGGACCGCGGCCCCGGCTTCGACCTGGATTCCGTGCCGGACGACCGCATGGGCGTACGAGAATCGATCATCG
Organism: Streptomyces sp. NPDC050703; assembly: GCF_040654435.1. Taxonomy (NCBI): domain Bacteria; kingdom Bacillati; phylum Actinomycetota; class Actinomycetes; order Kitasatosporales; family Streptomycetaceae; genus Streptomyces; species Streptomyces sp. NPDC050703. The sequence continues at coordinate 63,485 of NZ_JBFAHX010000004.1, read as the reverse complement.
GCCGCATGCAGCGCAACGGCGGCACGGCGCGGCTGCGCGCGGTGCCCGGCGGCGGCACGGAAGTCGAGCTGGAAATGGAGAGGACGGCGACGACATGAGCGACGCGACCGAGGCGAACGAGCCCGTGGAGCCGACCGGTTCGGACGAGGGCGGCGGTGCGGGCGGGCGTCGCGTGCGGGTCGTGCTCGTCGACGACCACCGGATGTTCCGCACCGGGGTGCAGGCGGAGATCGGCCGGACCGACGTCACCGGCGTCGAGGTGGTCGGAGAGGCGGCCGATGTCGACCAGGCGGTCACGACCATCACGGCCACACGGCCCGAGGTCGTCCTTCTCGACGTGCACCTGCCCGGTGGCGGAGGTGTGGAAGTGCTGCGCCGCTGCGCGCCGTTGATGGCGGACGCGGAGAATCCGGTGCGCTTCCTCGCGCTCTCGGTCTCCGATGCCGCCGAGGACGTCATCGGTGTCATCCGCGGCGGCGCCCGCGGGTATGTCACCAAGACCATCACCGGCACCGACCTGGTGGATTCGATCTTCCGGGTGCAGGACGGCGACGCGGTGTTCTCGCCGCGTCTGGCCGGCTTCGTCCTGGACGCCTTCGCCTCCACCGACGCGCCGCCGGTCGACGAGGACCTGGACCGCCTCACTCAGCGGGAGCGGGAGGTCCTGCGGCTCATCGCGCGCGGGTATGCGTACAAGGAGATCGCCAAGCAGCTGTTCATCTCCGTGAAGACCGTTGAGTCGCATGTGTCGGCGGTCCTGCGGAAGCTGCAGCTCTCCAACCGCCACGAGCTGACACGGTGGGCGACGGCGCGGCGGCTGGTCTGAGCGGAGCCATCGGCAGTGCAGTGCGCGAGGCCGAGGCGGCGGGACGACCGGGTTCGACGAGGGCAAGGGGCCGGTCAGTGGGCGGCGTCTGCCGAGGGCATCGGCCCGGGCCGGCTGCTCAAGCCACCCGCGTGGCTCCCGCGAACGGCATCTGGTCGACCGGTGCCAGCCGGACCGGAGCGCTCGGGTTGGGGGCGTGGATCATCTGACCGTTGCCCACGTAGATGCCTACGTGGCTGATGCCGGAGTAGAAGAACACCAGGTCACCGGGGCGGAGCCCGGAGCGGGGCACGCGCTCGCCCGCGGCGATCTGCGCATAGGAGGTGCGGGGCAGTGAGACGCCTGCCGCGCGGTACGCGGCCTGGGTGAGCCCTGAGCAGTCGAAGGCGTCGGGGCCTGTGGCGCCCCACACGTAGGGGCTGCCGATCGCCTGGTACGCGTAGGAGACGGCGGATGCCGCCCGGGCGTTGGGAGCCTTCGACGCAGCCCCTGCCGCCTGCCGGGCATCCGTGCGGGACGTCCGGGGGCCGTCGGCGTCCGCCTGGCCTTCGATGCGCTCGTCCGTGGCTTCCGCGCGCTGCTCGGCGGTGAGCCGGGAGAGGAGTCGCTTGGCCTCGGAGAGCTTTCCGGTGACCGTGGCCTTGTGCTTGCGCAGCTCCGCCTGGCGTGCCCGGAGGGTGGCCAGGCGGCCGTCGGCCTCGTCGTGCAGCTGGTCGATGCCCCGCAGATGCTCCCGTACGCCGCTGACCGTGGCGGCCTGGTGGCTGCCGGCCCGGTCGGCGAGCGAGGCGCGCTCCAGGTACTGCTCGGGGTCCGAGGAGAGCGCGAGCTGCAGGGAGGGATCGAGGCCGCCGGCGCGGTACTGGGCGGTCGCGTAGGAGCCGAGGCTCTGCCGGGCGGTGTTGAGCCTCTGCGTCCTGCGGGCCGCCTCGTCACGCAGCTCGCCCAGCGATTTCTCCGCCTTGTCGACCTTCTCCTTGGCGCCGTTGTACTTCTCGGTGGCGATCTCCGCCTCGTGGTACAGCGCGTCGACCTTCGACCTCACCTCGGCCGGGCCGAGCTGCGGCTCCGCGTGCCCCGTGCCGTCGAAGGCGGTCGCGGAGGCGGCTCCCGCGAGGACGATCGTGGCGGCTGTGCGGGCCGTGCTCCCGCTGAACGAGCGGTGCCGGGGCTTGCGGTGTGCTGCCACGAAGAGAGCTCCTCACATGTCCGGCGGCGGCCCGCACAGGGGGAGCGGACCGCCGCCGGACCTTTCTCGGCGGTGGTGTCCGACTGCCGCCCGTGCGCCGGGCGGCATTGGGGAGCCGGTCACCTGGGGAAGGACGCTAAGCGGGGCCGTCACGGGTTGGCCGCGGATTGTGCGCAACTGTCGTGAGTGGGCGGAACGGTGAACGGGTCTGACCGTGGCGGTCGCGAAGCGGGGCGGCCTTCGTGTACGGCCCTGACCGATACGGCGGATACAACCGTCCGGCCCTCGCAGAGCTGCTACGGGCCCGCCTGCGACCGGCGTGGGGGGCGAGGGTTAGGCTCCGGCCCATGGACGTACTCATCCATCTCTTCGTCGCCCTGCACATCATCGGCATCGCCTGCCTCCTGGGCGGCTTCCTGACCCAGATGAAGCAGATGGGCCAGGGCACGGCCCGCTTCGTCCCGGCGATGCTGCACGGTGCGCTGACCATGCTCGTCACCGGTGTGGTCCTGGTGGGCCTCAACCAGGCCGACGACAACGCGGTCAACAACCTCAAGATCGGCATCAAGATGGCCGTGCTGATCGTGATCCTCGCGCTGGTCTATGTGAAGCGTGACGAGGAGAAGATCGACAAGGGCGTGTTCGGGGCGGTGGGGCTGCTGACCACGGCGAACATCTTCATCGCCGTGCTGTGGACCTGATGCCGGGCTGCTGAGAACGGGACCAGGGAAACGCCCTCCACGCACGCGTGGAGGGCGTTTTCGTCTTCCGTGGTGCCGTTTCCGTAGTCACTCCGGCACCGGCAGGGCGAGGCGCGGTGCGGTGCGGCAGGGTGCGGAGAGATGGAGCTAGGCCGGGCGCACCACGCTGTGGATCGGCATGTAGTAGATGGACTCGACGCGGACGTTCGCGCCCGGCTTCGGGGCGTGGATCATCTTGCCGTCGCCCGTGTAGATCCCTACGTGGCTGATGTCGTCGTAGAAGAAGACCAGGTCACCCGGTTCGGCGTCCGCCGTCTTCACGGTCGTCCCGACCTTGACCTGGTCCCATGTGGTGCGCGGCAGTGATATCCCGGCGGCCTTCCAGGCGTCCTGGGTGAGGCCGGAGCAGTCGTAGGAGTCGGGGCCCGCGGCGCCCCACACGTAGGGCTTGCCGATCTGGGCCTCCGCGAAGTCGATGACCTTCGCGGCCTTGGTGGCGTAGCTCCCGTCCGAGCTTCCGGAGCCGGAGCCGGAACCGGAACCTGTGCCCGGGCCAGAACCCGAGCCGGTGCCCTGACCGTCTCCCCGCTCCTTCTCCCGTTCCCGCTGCGCCGCCTCCTCGGCCCGGCGCTCGCGCTCCGCCTCGGCGGCCTGCTCGCGGGCCAGCCTCTCGGCCTTCCGCTTCGCCTCCCGCTCCCTCTCGCGCTCGATCGCCGCGAGCCGTGCCTTCTCCTCGGCGGTCAGGTCCGACAGCAGCTCGCGCGCCTCGCCCAGCTTCTTCTGGACGGTCCGCTTGCTGGTCCGCAGGTCGTCCCGCGAGTCGGTCAGCGTCCCAAGGCTCCTCGCCGCCTTCGTGCGCTGCTTCGTCGCCGCCGCCCGCTGCGTCTCGTAGTCGTCGACGGCCTTCTTCTGCCGCGTGGTCAGCCGGTCCGCCAGGTGATTCTGGTCGAAATAGCCCTGCGGATCGTCGGCCAGCAACATCGTTGCCGTCTCCGAGACGCCTCCGGTGCGGTACTGCGCGGCGGCGAAGGAGCCGAGTTCCTGACGTGCGTCGTTCAGCTTGTCCGTGCGTTTGGCCACATCGTCCAGGAGGTGGTCGACCTTCTTGCGCTGCTTCTCGGTCTTCTCCTTGGCCGAGTTGTACTTCTGGGTGGCCACGCCCGCCTGGTGGTAGAGGTCGTCGACCTTCTTCCGCACCTCTTCGAGGCTGGGCCTCGTGGGCGAGGCGGGCGCGGCCTGGGCGCTCTGCGACAGAAGCGCCACGGAGGTGAGGGCGGCCGTGGTGATGCCGACGGCGGGGGCGGTGCGGACTCCGGCCGGCCGGTTCCGCGGCTTGCGGTGCGACGCCAAGGGAGGCGACTCCTTCCGTAGCCCGCCTACCGGGTTAGCTGTCGGGTTCGGGCGGATGGTCCGGAAGGTTGCCCTACGGTTCCGTACTGCGCACGGGACCGATTCACCCCAGGTTCTCGGTGGGTCCCCGGCTCCGAACATGTCGGACTCGGCGGGGGCCGCGCGTTCCCGGCGGGGTTCGCCGGTGGGAATACGAGCGGCCCGCGCAGCACGCTAGCCAACTTGTGCGACGCCTGTGAAGGTCGATGCTCGATATGCCCGATACGTTTTCGTGACGTTACGAGGCTCCGGCGCGGCCCGTGCGCAGCGTGCCCACAGGGCCGTCTCGGACGGTGTCCGGCCGTGGACATGCCGTGAGCGACGGACGGGTCGGCGGAACCCGGCGCGGGTTGTCAGTGGGTCCGCCTAGACTCGGGAGGCGATGAGCAGCCTCTTTGACGACAGCTTCCTGGCGGACCTGCAGCCCTCCCGGGCCGCGGACGAAGAACACCCGCCCCCGCCCGAGGACAGCGCTCCGGAGCACGTTCCGGACGATTTGTTCGACGGGAAGTTCGACGCGCCCATGACCCGGGACACGCACTACCGGGACGGTGCCCCGCGCCCGGTGACCGACCCGGCGACGCTGCTCGAAGGACTGAACGAGAACCAGCGCGCGGCCGTCGTGCACGCGGGTTCCCCGCTGCTCATCGTCGCCGGCGCGGGCTCCGGCAAGACCCGCGTCCTGACCCACCGCATCGCGTACCTCCTCGCCGAGCGCGGTGTGCACCCGGGCCAGATCCTCGCGATCACCTTCACGAACAAGGCCGCGGGCGAGATGAAGGAGCGCGTCGAGCAGCTCGTGGGCCCCCGGGCCAACGCGATGTGGGTGTCGACGTTCCACAGCGCCTGCGTCCGCATCCTGCGCCGCGAGTACAAGAAGCTGGGCTTCACGTCCTCGTTCTCGATCTACGATGCCGCGGACTCCAAGCGCCTGATGGCCCTGGTCTGCCGCGACCTCGATCTCGACCCCAAGAAGTTCCCGCCGAAGTCGTTCAGCGCCAAGATCTCCAACCTCAAGAACGAGCTGATCGACGAGGAGGACTTCGCGGGCCAGGTCGCTGGGGGCACCTCCCAGGCCGGCGGCTCTGGGGGAGGCTTCGAGCAGACCCTCGCCCAGGCCTATGCCATGTACCAGTCACGTCTCCGCGAGGCGAACGCACTGGACTTCGACGACCTGATCATGACGACGGTCAACCTCCTGCGCGCCTTCCCGGACGTCGCCGAGCACTACCGCCGCCGCTTCCGCCACGTCATGGTCGACGAGTACCAGGACACGAACCACGCGCAGTACGCCCTGGTGCGCGAGCTGGTCGGCCCCTCCGGGGGCGAGGGCGACGACCCGGCCGAGCTGTGCGTGGTGGGTGACGCGGACCAGTCGATCTACGCCTTCCGCGGCGCCACCATCCGCAACATCCTCCAGTTCGAGGAGGACTACACGGACGCGACGACGATCCTCCTCGAACAGAACTACCGCTCCACGCAGACGATCCTGACGGCGGCCAACGCGGTCATCGAGCGGAACGAGAGCCGCCGCCCGAAGAACCTCTGGACCAACCAGGGCGCGGGCGCGCGCATCACCGGCTATGTGGCGGACACCGAGCACGACGAGGCGCAGTTCGTCGCCGACGAGATCGACCGCCTGGTGGACGCGGGAGACGCGAAGGCCGGCGACGTCGCGATCTTCTACCGGACGAACGCGCAGTCCCGCGTCTTCGAAGAGATCTTCATCCGCGTCGGCCTGCCCTACAAGGTCGTCGGCGGCGTCCGCTTCTACGAGCGCAAGGAGGTCCGCGATGTGCTGGCCTACCTGCGCGTTCTCGCCAACCCCGAGGACGCCGTCCCGCTGCGGCGCATCCTGAACGTACCCAAGAGGGGCATCGGCGACCGTGCCGAGGCGATGATCGACGCGCTCTCGCAGCGCGAGAGGATCTCCTTCCCGCAGGCGCTGCACCGTGTCGACGAGGCATACGGAATGGCGGCCCGCTCCACGAACGCCGTCAAGCGGTTCAACACGCTGATGGAAGAGCTGCGGACCATCGTCGAGTCGGGCGCGGGCCCGGCCGTCGTCCTGGAAGCCGTACTCGAACGCACGGGCTATCTGGCCGAGTTGCAGGCCTCGACGGACCCGCAGGACGAGACCCGCATCGAGAACCTCCAGGAGCTCGCGGCCGTAGCGCTGGAGTTCGAGCAGGAGAACGCCCAGCGGGAAGAGGCCCAGACCGCCGGTGGTGAGGCTGCGGCGGGCGATGCGGGAGCAGGTGAGGCGGGAGCAGGCGATGCGGTGACGGCGCCGGCAGGATCGCTCTCCGACTTCCTTGAGCGTGTCGCACTGGTCGCCGACTCGGACCAGATTCCGGATGAGGAGGACGACGGCTCCGGAGTCATCACCTTGATGACGCTCCACACCGCCAAGGGCCTGGAGTTCCCTGTCGTGTTCCTGACCGGCATGGAGGACGGCGTCTTCCCGCACATGCGCTCCCTCAGCCAGGTCAAGGAGCTGGAGGAGGAGCGCCGCCTGGCGTACGTGGGCATCACGCGCGCACGGGAGCGGCTCTACCTCACGCGCTCCTCGATGCGCAGCGCCTGGGGCACGCCCTCCTACAACCCGCCGTCGCGCTTCCTCGAAGAGATTCCGGATACGCATCTGGACTGGAAGCGGAAGGGCTCCGTCGGCGCTCCGGCGTCGTCAGGCCCGGCTGCGGGCATCGCCTCGTCGCTGTCCTCGTCGCGGTCGCGCGCGGGGGGCGCGCAGGGCTTCGCCACGCGCCGCGCCTCGGAGAAGCCGGTGGTCTCGCTGGCCGTCGGGGACCGGGTCACGCACGACCAGTTCGGCCTCGGCACCGTGGTCGGAGTGAAGGGCACGGGGGCGAACGCGGAGGCGACGGTGGACTTCGGCGAGCCCAAGCCGAAGCGGCTCCTGCTGCGGTACGCGCCGGTCGAGAAGCTCTGACGCCTACGGCCTGGTCGGACCCGAGCGACGACCAGGCCGTACGGACGGCGGGCGTCGGAGGCTTCGACGGCCGGGGCTACGTCGGGTCGAGGCCGTGGCTGCGCAGCCACGGCAGCGGGTCGATCGCCGAGCCGCCGCCGGGACGCACCTCGAAGTGCAGGTGCGGGCCGGTGGAGTTGCCGGAGTTGCCGGAGAAGGCGATGACGTCGCCCGCCTTCACGGGACCGCTGGAGATCTTGTGCGTGGAGAGGTGGCAGTACCACGTCTCCGTGCCGTCCTTGGCCGTCACGATCGCCATGTTGCCGTAGGCGCTGTTCCACTTCGTGGAGACGGTCCCGTCGGTCACCGCCATGACCTCCGAGCCGTACGACACGGGGAAGTCGATGCCGGAGTGTGCCGACATCCAGTTGACGCCGGCCTGGCCGTAGGAGGCGCTGAGCCCGTGCTGCTTCACCGGCAGGACGAACTTGGGACGGAGCCGTTCCTTGCGTGCCGCTTCCGCCGCCGCCTGCTTCTCGGCGGCCGCCCTCTCGGCCTTGAGGTCGATGCGCTCCTGCGTGCGGCTCGCGCGGTCGGCGAAGTCGCCGGCGTCGGCGGAGAGGTTCGCGAGCTGGGTGTCCAGCTTGTTGTTGGCGGTCGAGGGCTTCACGGACGTGACGTCCGGGGCCGAGGCCGTCGTCTCCCTCTTGTCGTTGCCGCCGAAGTCGCCCACCGAGGCGGCGGCCACACCGGCGACACCCATCACACAGGCCGAGGGCACGGCGACGGTGAACAGGGCGGAACGCTTCGCGGGCGTACGGCGACGGGTCCGTGAACGGCCCTGGCCGGAGCCGCCGTTCTTCGCGCGGGAGGCGCGCGGCGCGGTGCCCGGGGCCACCGTGACCGGTTCGTGCTCCGCGGTGTCGTGGAGGGCGTCGGCCTCGTGGGGGACGTCGGCGGAGATTTCGTACGGGTCGGCGAGCTCGTACGACTGCGAGTCTCGGAGGTCTGCGACGTCTGCGACGTCTGCGAGGTCCGCATGATCCGCGAGGTCGGCAGGGTCCGTGAGGTCCGCGGGGCCCGTGAGGTGCTCAGAGTGCTCGGGATGCGAGTGGTGCGGGTGGTGCGTGTCGCCGGCGGAGTTCCACGCCGTGGCGTCGTACGCCGCCCCCGTGTCGAAGGCCGGTGTCTCCCACTGCCCGGTCTGCGGCGCCTGGTTCCAGGCGGTGGTGTCCCACTGGCCGGTGCCGTCGGGGGTCGGCTGCGCCGGGATGTCCGCGAGGTGCTGCGCGTCACCGAGGTGCTGGTGGCCGCCGGTCGCCCACGCAGAGGTGGTCTCGAAGCCGCCGGTGTCGTACGTGGCGGTGTGGTGCTGCGCGGCGTACGCGTCGTAGCCGATGGCCGGCTGGGGCCCCGTGTCGGTCGCCCACTGGCCGGTGCCGTGGTCACCGCCGGGCATGTCGCCGAAGAGCGGGTCCACCGCGAAGGTACCGGTGTCGATGGCGCCGGTGTCGAAACCGCCGGTGGAGTAGGCGTCGTAGCCAGGGCCACCGTGATGGGCACTGTGCGCGTCGTACGCCGCGTAGTGGGCGTACTCGGCGTCGGGTGCCGAGGGCTGGGGAGTCGAGCTCCCCGACGGGTGACGGTCGTTCACCAACTTCTCTTTCGCCTCGGCAGCAAGGGCGGAGCAGTGCGGCGACTGTACCCGGCGGTATACGGGCGCGACAATCTTCGGCAGGTTTCATGCTCTCAGGAAACGGGCATTCGGCCGCCTTTCGGCGGACTGCGGGCACAGCTTTGGCTTTGCGTTCGAGAGGTGTTCGATGTCTTGCGTCAAGCGTGTGGTCGCGGGACCGAGTATTTTGCGCCTGATGTCCGGTAGTTGATGGTCGGTCCCCGCTTCGGGCAGCCTTGACGGTTCGGGTGTGTCCTGGATGGATTGCGGGCTTCCGCTTCAGGCGACCGTGAGGCCGGACGGTGCCTCCCTGGCGTCTGCTCCCGGCTCGGTCAGATCCAGGGCCTGGCGTATGCCGTTCGCGACGGCCGGGTGGACGGGCAGCGCGAGATGACCGATCCCGGTCACGCGGACGTTCTGCACGATCAGGTCCGGGTGGTCCACGCACGCCGTCTCCAGCGGGACCATGATCTGGTCGAGGTCGCTCCAGAAACTCACGAACTGGGTGCGGCAGCCCGGTGCCGGTTCCTTCAGCTCCTCGATCACGGCGGAGCCGGGCCGCATCTGCCGGACGATGGGGTGCGCGTTTGCCAGGGGTGCGACACGGGTGCCCGCGTGCGGCGTCCCCAGTGTGATCAGGGTGCGGATGCGCGTGTCGCCCCCGAGGCGCTGGACGTAGTAACGCGCGATCAGCCCGCCCAGGCTGTGCCCGACGATGTCGATCCGGGGGCGGCCGGAGCGCTCGCAGAACTCTTCGACATGGCGGCCCAGCAGGGCGGCGGCGGTGGGGATGTCGCAGGTCAGCGGCGAGTAGTTGAGGGACTCCACGCGGCGTCCACCGTGCTGGGCGAGAGCGCGGCGGAGCAGGACGAAGACGGAGCGGTTGTCGATGAAGCCGTGCAGGAGAAGGACCGGAGGCTTCTCGTCCGCCGGGAGGCGGGGCGCGTCGGCCGGGGGCCGCACCGGGTTCGGATTCGCCCAGCGTTCCTGGGCGATGCCCGACGGATAGAGGAGGAGATGCCCCGCGAGGATCGCCAGTTCGAGGGCGGTGGACTTGAGGAGGGCCACGGAGACGCCGGCCATTCGGGCCGAAAGCGCGGACAGGCCCGGCAGCGCCGTCAGGAAGGGCGGCGCGGGCAGCGGAAGGCCCAGAAGGCGAAAGGGGCGGACCCCTGTGACCGGCATCGTCGACCTCCCGACCGGCGCACGGGAAGACGGCTCCGCACCCCGTGTGCCCTAGGGGGAGTCGTGGCCAAGGAGTCGGCGCACGACGGCGACGTCCTCCACCGATCGGTGGCCCCGTGCCCCCGTTGCGTCGCCGATGTACCGCGCCATCCACCGTGCCCTGCCGGTGGTGGCCCGGCGATCTCGTCGCGGCTCCCCTCGCGCCTGGCCCGGATGCGGAGGGCGAACCGGCGCGTGGCCGAAGGACCCCTGAACAGCGGACGGGCGCGCAGCGAACGTGTCCCACTGTGTGATTTCCCCCTCCCTGTCCACCGCGAAACTGCCGCGTGCGGGATGCTGGCGATAACGTTCGTTCACTTCCCCGGCCGTGCGGCTCGGGGTATCTGTGCTGGGACAGACGGATGTCGGTACGGATATTCGGTACATGGAGGCAGTGATGGGTGTGGCAGCCGGGCCTATCCGCGTGGTGGTCGCCAAGCCGGGGCTCGACGGGCACGATCGCGGGGCCAAGGTGATCGCGCGGGCGCTGCGCGACGCCGGCATGGAGGTCATCTACACCGGGCTGCACCAGACGCCCGAGCAGGTGGTGGACACCGCGATCCAGGAGGACGCCGACGCGATCGGTCTCTCCATCCTGTCCGGGGCGCACAACACGCTGTTCGCGCGGGTGCTCGAACTCCTGAAGGAGCGGGAGGCCGAGGACATCCTGGTGTTCGGCGGTGGCATCATCCCCGAGGCGGACATCGCGCCGCTGAAGGAGAAGGGCGTCGCGGAGATCTTCACGCCGGGTGCCACGACGACCTCGATCGTCGAGTGGGTCCGCGCCAACGTGCGGCAGCCCGCCGGGGCCTGACCCCGGCCGGGCCCCCGCGGCTCGGCGGGCCGTCCGTCTGGCAGAGGCCGGGGCCGAGCCGAGGCAGGACCGTGGCTGGGGCAGAGCCGGAGCCGGGCCCGTGGCTCTTCGGGCGGCCCGTGGCCCCGCCGCCCGCCGCCTATGTCGGCGGCGGTAGCTCGTCCCGTATCGCCGCGCGCAGCCGCAACGTCGTGACCAGGCGTTGGAACGCCTCCGCCCAGTAGCCGCCCGCGCCGGGCGAGGCGTTCTCCGGTTCGTCGGGTATCGCCGTGAGCGCCTCCAGGCGGACGGCCTCCGAGGGGTCGAGGCAGCGCTCCGCCAGGCCCATGACGCCGCTGAAGCTCCAGGGGTAGCTGCCCGCGTCGCGGGCGATGTTCAGCGCGTCCACGACCGCCTGGCCCAGTGGTCCGGTCCAGGGGACGGTGCAGACGGCGAGGAGCTGGAACGCCTCGGACAGGCCGTGCGCCGCGATGAACCCCGCCACCCACTCGGACCGCTCGTCGGCCGGGAGCGCGGCGAGCAGCTTGGACCGTTCGGCGAGCGACACGGCTCCGGGGCCCGCCGCGTCGGGTGACGCGGGCGTGCCGAGCAGGGCTCTCGACCAGACCGCGTCCCGCTGGCGTACGGCGGCGCGGCACCAGGCGGCGTGCAGTTCGTCCCGCCAGCCGTCGGCCACCGGTAGGGCCACTATCTCGGCGGGCGTGCGGTTGCCGAGCCGGGCCGGCCAGGCCGTGAGCGGCGCCGCCTCCACCAGCTGCCCGAGCCACCAGGAGCGCTCGCCCCTGCCGGTGGGCGGCTTGGGGACGACACCGTCGCGCTCCATGCCCGCGTCGCAGGCGTGGGGCGCCTCGACCATGAGGGTGGGGACGCTCGCCACGTGGTCCACCGCCACGTACGAGGCGGCGCGGGACGCCATCCGTCCGGCCAGCGCCGACTCGGGGAGCGCCGAGAGCAGTTCGGCCGCGGTGGAGCGGACGTTGCGGCTGCGGTCGGTGAGGGCCTGCTCCAGGAACGGCTCGTCCGCGGCGGACAGACCGGTCCGCAGCGAGTCGAGGAACATCAGCCGGTCCTCGGCGCGCTCCGTCGGCCACGTCGTCGCGAGCAGCTCACGGGCCGCCTCGGCGTCGTGTGCGCGGAGCGTAGTGAGGAGCGCGACCCGCTCGGCGAAGAGGCCCTCCTCCCAGAGCTGTCTGACCTTCGCGGTCTCCTCCGGGGGCGGCAGGGCCATGCCGCCCCCGGGCGCCGAGCGCAGCGCGAACTTCCAGTCCGGGTTGAGACGGGCCAGCCACAGGGCTCTGGGGCCGGCGAAGGTGAGGGCCTGCGGGCGCAGATCCGTGCGGCCGCGCGCGGCGTTCAGCAGGGCGGGCAGCAGCTCCGGCGGTGCTCCGTACCCCCGTGCGTTGGCCAGAGCCAGCCACTGGGGCAGCAGCTCCATCAGGTCAGGTGCCGCGCCCCGCCGGCCGCCACCGCCCGTGCCCGGCTGATCGGTGAGCAGCGTCGCCAGTCGGCGCCGGGCCGCGGGCGGCACCGGTGGCCTGGGGTCGTCGGCGGCGGGCTCGGGCAGGGCGGCGGCCGCCGCCGGGCGCAGCCCCGCCCTGCGGCGCACGGTCTGCTCCGCCGCCGCGTCGAGGAGGGCGACCGGTGCCTCTTTGCCGGGCGGTGTGAGAAGGGCGTCGGGCAGCGCGCGGCGGTCGGTGCCGAGCAGGGCCGTCGTGACCAGCTCGTCCCAGGGCGGGGGCGCCTGCGGGGCGCGGGCCTGAGAGGGCTCGCCCTGCCCGGTGTCACCCTCTCGGTGCCTGGCCGGGCGCCCTGTCTGCGGTGCCCCGGCCCGCGAGGTCGCGATGCGCGGGGTCTCGGCCGCCGGGTCCTCGGGCCCTGACCTCCCGTCCCGCGGGTTCTCGTCCCGCGCGGTCTGGTCCCGTGGGCTGCCGTCCCGTGCGCTGGCGTCCCGTGGGTTCCCGTCCCGCGCGGTCTGGTCCCGTGCGCTCCCGTCCCGCGGGTTCTCGGCCCGCGCGCTCCCGTCCCGCGCGCTACCGTCCCGCGGGTTCTCGGCCTGCGAAGGTGTGCCGGGCATGTGCTCCTCCTGAGGTGTCTGCTCCTCCTGGGGCTTCCGCTGTTCCCGGGGCGTCCCCGGTCGCTGTCGGGGTGTCCGCTCACCCCGCGGCATCCCTGGTTGCTCCTGGGGCGTCCGCTCACCCCGCGGCGTCTGCCCCTCCTGACGTACGTCCCTCAGCACAGCGGCACCGTCTCTCCCGCGCCCCGCGGCCACGCGGCCAAGGGGGTGAAGCCCTGGTGGCCGCATTCGCCGAAGACCGTCAGTGGGGCGCCGCCCGACAGGGCGACCATCCGCCAGAGGCCCGCCCCCGCCGCCCGCGGTGCCACGGGCAGTGCCGAGGCGCCGTCGGCGTCCGCCAGCTGCCACGATGCGCCGTGCCGGGTCGGTATCACCGCGGAGAGCGTGACCGGCCATGTCTCCAGCCAGGGGTCGTCGCGCAGCGCCTCGCCGTACCGGGCGACGGCCTCGTCCGTGCGTACGCCCGGTGGGCGCCGGACGGTGGGTGCCGGGGCCGTGAACTGTTCGCCCAGCTCCGCCCGGAGCTGCCGCGCCCCCGGATACCCGGTCAGCTCGGCGTCGAGCCGCAGGCCGACGGGCAGGGCGAGCGCGGGGGCCCGGCCCGCCGCCCCGTAGGCGAGCAGGAGCGAAGTGCGGCCGGAGTCCGTCCCGTACAGCCAGATGTGGCGCGTGGTGAGCTTGCCGTCCCAGGTGTCGTACTGCGCGAGGACCAGCCACTGGTCCCGCAGCGGTGGCCCCTCGGGCTGTGCGGGCAGCCCGACGCGGGACCTGACCGTGGCGGCGAGGCCGTCCGGGAGCCCGTCACGGTGCAGCCAGCCCTGGACGAGGAGGTGGAGCAGCGCGCACTCCTCCAGCAGGCGCACGGGCCAGCCGGGCCCCGAGGCCGGGACGGCCCCCAACTCCCGTACGCGTGCCGCGAGGCCAGGTGCCTGGGCGTCGACCATGCGGGCCGCGGTCTCCTCCCACATGCCGTACCCCGCCTGCTCGGCCGCGGCCGTACCTCCGCGCAGCAGGTCACAGAGGCGCTGCTCCAGCTCCGTCACCCCCGCGGTGATCCGCTCGGCCCGCTTCTCCGCTCTCCTGCGCGCTGCCTCGGGGTCGGCGGGAGCCGCGGCGGCCGGGACCGGATTCCGCTTGTCCTCGGCTCTCTTGCGGCGGCCGGCCAGCCACTGCCCGGCCCAGGCCGGCGGCTCACCGTCCGGAACGGTGCCGTCCGTGCCCGCCCAGAGCAGCAGCAGCCCCAACGCGTGCTTGCACGGGAACTTCCGGCTCGGACAACTGCACTTGTACGCCGGGCCCGCCGCGTCCGCGACGTCCACGATCGTCTGATACGGCTTGCTGCCACTGCCCTTGCACAGCCCCCACACCGTCCCCTCGCTCGAACTGCCCGCCTCCGACCACGGGCCGGCGACACCGAGTTTGCTCCCCGCCTTGCGTGACGAGGCGTCAGGCGCCAGTGCCAGCACCTGATCCGCCGTCCAGCGCACCCCCTGCTGAGTCATGTCTCGAAGGTAGGTCCCGCCACTGACAATCGGCCCGGCCGTGTACGTTTCCGCAGGTCAGCGATGCGAGAGGGTCGATTGTCAGTGGCGTGGTGCACGGTGGAACCACATCCGGGCCAGACGAGCCCGGACGAGCTGGAGGGGGATCGCTCCATGTCCGTATCCGTCGACTCGACGACGTCCGCGACCGCGAATCGGGCCGAGGCCCTGCGGCCCCACGCCGAGCACGCGTTCGCCGCCGAACTGGCCGCGCTCGCCGCGCAGGACGACTGGCCGCGCCCGCAGCGGTGGAAGCTGTCGCCGTGGGCCGTCGCGACGTATCTGCTCGGCGGCACGCTGCCCGACGGCACGGTGATCACACCGAAGTACGTGGGGCCCCGCCGCATCGTCGAGGTGGCCGTCACCACCCTCGCGACCGACCGCGCCCTGCTCCTGCTCGGTGTGCCCGGCACCGCCAAGACCTGGGTGTCGGAGCACCTGGCCGCGGCGGTCAGCGGTGACTCGACGCTGCTCGTGCAGGGCACGGCGGGCACACCGGAGGAAGCCATCCGGTACGGGTGGAACTACGCGCAGCTCCTCGCCCACGGCCCCAGCCGTGACGCGCTCGTGCCCAGCCCCGTCATGCGCGCCATGTCCGACGGCATGACGGCACGGGTCGAGGAGCTGACCCGCATCCCGGCGGACGTGCAGGACACGCTGATCACGATCCTGTCCGAGAAGACCCTGCCCATCCCGGAGCTCGGCCAGGAGGTCCAGGCGGTACGGGGATTCAACCTCATCGCCACGGCCAACGACCGCGACCGCGGGGTCAACGACCTGTCGAGCGCCCTGCGCCGTCGCTTCAACACGGTCGTCCTGCCGCTGCCGGCGAGCGCCGACGCCGAGGTCGACATCGTCGCGCGCCGCGTCGACCAGATCGGACGCTCGCTCGACCTGCCGGCGGGCCCCGAGGGCATCGACGAGATACGGCGCGTCGTCACCGTCTTCCGCGAGCTGCGCGACGGCGTGACGGCCGACGGGCGTACGAAGGTGAAGTCGCCCAGCGGCACGCTGTCGACCGCCGAGGCGATCTCCGTCGTCACCAACGGCCTCGCCCTGGCGGCCCACTTCGGGGACGGCGTCCTGCGCCCCGGCGACGTCGCGGCCGGCATCCTCGGCGCCGTCGTCCGCGATCCGGCGGCGGACCGGGTGATCTGGCAGGAGTACCTGGAGGCGGTCGTGCGCGAGCGCGACGGCTGGAAGGACTTCTACCGCGCCTGCCGCGAGGTGAGCGTATGACCAGGTCGGGGGAGGGGGCCGAGAGCGGGGCGCTGCTGCTCGGGGTGCGGCACCACGGGCCGGGCTCGGCGAGGGCGGTGCGGGCCGCGCTCGACGCGGTGCTGCCGGACGCCGTGCTCGTCGAGGGGCCGCCCGAGGCCGACCCGCTGGTGGGGCTCGCCGCCGACGAGGGGATGCGGCCGCCCGTGGCGCTGCTCGCGCACGTGGTGGACGAGCCGGGCCGCTCGGCGTTCTGGCCGCTCGCCGAGTTCTCCCCGGAGTGGGTGGCCATCCGGTGGGCCGTCGGGCGGGGCGTGCCGGTCCGCTTCATCGACCTGCCGGCCGCGCAGTCGCTGGCGCGGACGGAGGAGCCGGCGGGGGCCGAAGGGGGAGGTGGGGCATCGGAAGGGGACGGTGAAGCCTCCGCGGGGGAGGAGGCCGTGCGCGTCGATCCGCTGGCCGTGCTCGCCGAGACCGCCGGGTACGACGATCCCGAGCGGTGGTGGGAGGACGTGGTCGAGCACCGCGCGACGGAGAGTGACGCGTTGGCGCCCTTCGAGGCGCTCGGCGATGCCATGGAGGCCCTGCGCGAGACCTATGGGGACGGCGGGCACGGCCGTGACCTGATCCGCGAGGCGTACATGCGGCTTCAGACGCGGGCCGCCGTACGGGAGTTCGGGGCGGGGCGCGTGGCCGTGGTGTGCGGGGCCTGGCATGTGCCTGCCCTGCGGCGGAGGACGACCGTGGCCGCCGACCGGGCGCTGCTCAAGGGGCTGCCCAAGGTGAAGGCGGAGATGACGTGGGTGCCGTGGACCCACCGGAGGCTCTCCCGGACCAGTGGGTACGGCGCGGGAATCGTGTCCCCCGGGTGGTACGGCCACCTGTTCAGCGCCCCGGACCGACCCGTCGAGCGCTGGATGACCAAGGTCGCGGGGCTGCTGCGCGACGAGGACAGGCTCGTCTCGTCCGCGCACGTCATCGAGGCGGTCCGGCTCGCCGACACGCTCGCCGCGATGCGGGGGAGGCCGCTGGCCGGGCTCACCGAGACCACCGACGCCGTGCGGGCGGTGATGTGCGAGGGCTCGGACGTGCCGCTCGCCCTGGTGCACGACAAGCTGGTCGTCGGCGATGTCCTGGGCGAAGTGCCCGAGTCGGCGCCGGCGGTGCCGCTGCAGCGTGACCTCACGCGGTTGCAGCGCAGACTGCGGCTCAAACCGGAGGCGCTCGACCGGGAGCTGGAGCTGGACCTGCGCAAGGAGACGGACGCGGCGCGCAGCACGCTGCTGCACCGTCTGCGGCTCCTCGGGGTCGGCTGGGGGGAGCCGGCGCGGTCGCGGGGGAGCACGGGGACGTTCCGGGAGACCTGGCGGCTGCGGTGGGAGCCGGAGCTGTCGGTCCGGGTCGCGGAGGCGGGCGTCTGGGGCACGACGGTGCTGGGCGCGGCCACCGGCAAGGCGTCCGCGGACGCGGTCGGTACGGGGGCGCTGGCCGACGTCACGGCACTCGCCGAGCGGTGCCTGCTGGCGGAGCTGCCGGACGCGCTGCCGGTGGTGATGCGGGTCCTCGCCGACCGCGCGGCGCTGGACGCGGACGTCGGGCACCTCGCGCAGGCGCTGCCCGCGCTGGTGCGGTCGCTGCGGTACGGGGACGTGCGGGGCACGGACACGGCGGCGCTCGGCGAAGTGGCCCTCGGTCTCGCCGAGCGGGTCTTCGTGGGGTTGCCGGGTGCGTGCGCGGGCCTCGACACGGACGCGGCGCTGGAGATGCGGGGCCATGTCGACGCGGTGCATCAGGCGGTGGGGCTGCTCGGCGAGTTCGGGCCCGGAGGTGCCGGGGGCGCCGGGGGTGACGTGGCGGGGCCCGGAACCGAGGCCGCGCCCGACGTCCGTGCCCGGTGGTGGTCGGTGCTGCGGCTGCTGGCGCAGCGGGACGCCGTGGCCGGGGTCGTCCGGGGGCGCAGCGTGCGGCTGCTCCTGGACAGCGGGGAACTGGCGGACGAGGAGGCCGCCCGCCTCATGGGCCTGGCGCTGTCACGGGGCAGCGAGCCCGCCGAAGGAGCCGCCTGGATCGAGGGCTTCGTCGGCGGCGGCTCCGGGGGCGGCATGCTGCTCGTCCACGACCAGCGCCTGCTGGGCCTGGTGGACGCGTGGCTCAGCGGGGTGTCGGACGAGGCATTCATCGACGTACTGCCGCTGCTGCGGCGCACGTTCTCGGCGTACGAGCCGGGGGTGCGGCGGACCCTGGGCGAGCTGGTCCGCCGGGGCCCCGCCACGGCCGGGCCCCCGACGACCGGCCTAGGCATACCCGGCTTCGCCGAGGACCTGGACGCGGAGCGCGCGGACGCCGTGGTGCCGACGGTGCGGTTGCTGCTCGGGCTGACGGGAGCGGGTACCGCCCCGGCGGGGGCAGATGCCGGCCGGGCCGGGCCTGTTGCCGAGCCGGCCGGGACGGGCGCCGAGCCGACGGGGGCGGGTGCCGAGCCGACGGAGGCGGGTGCCGGCCGGGCAGGGGCGGCGAGGTGACCGCCACCGGGACGGTGACCGCCACCGGGCCCTCGGCTCGGAGCGGTGGGCCACCGGCTGGGGCGCGGTAGGGGGTGGCGCCGGCGCTGGAGGGGGCGGCATCGGCGGTGGCGGGGCCGCGGTAGATCCGGGGCGGCGGCTGCTGAGTCGTACAGAGGGATCGCCACGGCGATGGCGGGGACAGGCGTGAAGGCGAGCCGGCGGGAGCCGATGCGAGCCGGCGAGGAGTGTGGTGGCGTGACAGGCATGGCGGGGCGTGGCGGGGCAGGGGAGGCGGTCGGAGTGAGTGGCATGGGGGACGAGCGGTTGCGGCGGTGGCGGCTGGTGCTCGGCGGCGGCGGGGCCGACGGGACCGGGTGCGAGCTCGGGGGGCGGGACGCCGCGATGGACGGGGCGCTTCAGGCGCTGTACGGGGGAGCGGGCGACAAGGGCGGCCGGAAGCAGGGACAGGAGCGGGCCGCGGGGCTCGGGGGGTCCGCGCCGGCGGTGGCGCGGTGGCTGGGGGACATCCGGACGTACTTCCCCTCGTCCGTCGTCCAGGTGATGCAGCGCGACGCCATCGACCGGCTCGGGCTCTCCGCGCTGCTCCTCGAACCGGAGATGCTGGAGGCCGTCGAGGCGGACGTCCACCTGGTGGGCACGCTGCTCTCGCTCAACAAGGCCATGCCGGAGACGACCAAGGAGACCGCGCGAGCCGTCGTACGCAAGGTCGTCGAGGAGCTGGAGAAGCGGCTCGCGACGCGGACCCGCGCCACCCTCACCGGCGCGCTCGACCGCAGCGCGCGCGTCAGCAGGCCGCGCCACCACGACATCGACTGGAACCGCACGATCGCGGTGAACCTGAAGAACTACCTGCCGGAGTACCGGACGGTCGTGCCCGAGCGGCTCATCGGGTACGGGCGGGCCTCGCAGTCCGTGAAGAAGGAGGTCGTCCTCTGCATCGACCAGTCGGGTTCGATGGCGGCGTCCGTGGTGTACGCCTCGGTGTTCGGGGCGGTGCTGGGTTCGATGCGTTCGCTGAACACGCGGCTCGTCGTCTTCGACACCAACGTCGTCGACCTGACCGAGCAGCTCGACGATCCGGTGGACGTCCTGTTCGGCACGCAGCTGGGCGGCGGCACGGACATCAACCGCGCCCTCGCCTACTGCCAGTCGCAGATCAGCCGTCCCGCCGACACCGTCGTCGTCCTCATCAGCGACCTCTACGAAGGCGGCATCCGTGACGAGATGCTGAAGCGGGTCGCGGCGATGAAGGCGTCCGGAGTGCAGTTCGTGACGCTGCTCGCGCTCTCCGACGAGGGGGCACCGGCGTACGACCGCGAGCACGCCGCGGCGCTCGCCGCGCTGGACGCGCCGGCCTTCGCGTGCACACCCGACCTCTTCCCGGAGGTGATGGCCGCCGCGATCGAGAAGCGCCCTCTCCCCATACCCGACACGGCGGTGGCGTGACCGCGGGCGCGGAAGCGTGACGCACATCTCGTACGCCGGCCGATTGCCGGAGCAACGGGAGCAAATGGGCGGCACCCGGGCGCCGTTCGGAGCCGGCCCGGTGCCCGGCGGCGCACGATCTGTGACCGTCATCACCGCCCAAATGTGATCTGCGATTTAGGGAGGCGCGGCCCGCGGCGATAACCTGCGAGACGGACATGCCGCGTACTGGACTCCGTCCTACGCCTCCCTTGTGACAGCGCAGTCACGTTGCCCTCCGCGGCACGCCCACGCAGACAGCTGACACCAAAGCAGCGAGATCGCAGCGAGATCACGGATAAGGGACGGACGCGCGTGGACCTGTTCGAGTACCAGGCGAGGGACCTCTTCGCCAAGCACGGTGTACCGGTGCTGGCCGGTGAAGTCATCGACACGCCTGAGGCGGCGCGCGAGGCCACCGAGCGACTGGGCGGCAAGTCGGTCGTCAAGGCGCAGGTGAAGGTCGGTGGCCGCGGCAAGGCCGGCGGCGTGAAGCTGGCGGGGACCCCGGACGAGGCCGTCGCTCGCGCGACGGACATCCTCGGCATGGACATCAAGGGCCACACGGTCCACAAGGTGATGATCGCCGAGCTGTCCCCGGAGATCGAGGCGGAGTACTACGTCTCGTACCTCCTCGACCGCACCAACCGCACCTTCCTGGCCATGGCGTCGGTGCAGGGCGGCATGGACATCGAGGAGGTCGCGGAGAAGACCCCCGAGGCCCTCGCGAAGGTCCCGGTCGACTCCAACGACGGTGTCACCATCGAGAAGGCCCGCGAGATCGTGGCGCAGGCGAAGTTCCCGGCCGACGTGGCCGAGAAGGTCGCCGAGGCCATGGTGACCCTGTGGGACACCTTCGTCGCCGAGGACGCGCTCCTCGTCGAGGTCAACCCGCTGGTGAAGACCAAGGACGGTCGCATCCTGGCCCTGGACGGCAAGGTCTCGCTCGACGAGAACGCCGACTTCCGCCAGCCCGAGCACGAGGCGCTTGAGGACAAGGCCGCAGCCAACCCGCTTGAGGCTGCCGCCAAGGCCAAGGGTCTCAACTACGTGAAGCTCGACGGCGAGGTCGGCATCATCGGCAACGGCGCGGGTCTCGTCATGAGCACCCTCGATGTCGTCGCGTACGCCGGTGAGAACCACGGCGGCGTGAAGCCCGCCAACTTCCTCGACATCGGTGGCGGCGCCTCCGCCGAGGTCATGGCGAACGGCCTGGAGATCATCCTCGGCGACACGGACGTCAAGTCCGTCTTCGTCAACGTGTTCGGTGGCATCACCGCGTGCGACGAGGTCGCCAATGGCATCGTGCAGGCCCTGGAGCTGCTCGCGTCCAAGGGTGAGAAGGTCGAGAAGCCGCTGGTCGTGCGTCTCGACGGCAACAACGCGGAGCTGGGTCGCAAGATCCTCAGCGACGCCAACCACCCGCTCGTGCAGCGCGTGGACACCATGGACGGCGCGGCCGACAAGGCCGCCGAGCTCGCGGCTTCGAAGTAAGGGACGAGGGACAGAACAGCCATGGCTATCTTCCTCAACAAGGACAGCAAGGTCATCGTCCAGGGCATGACCGGTGCCACGGGCATGAAGCACACCAAGCTCATGCTGGGTGACGGCACCAACATCGTCGGCGGCGTGAACCCGCGCAAGGCCGGCACGTCCGTCGACTTCGACGGCACGGAGGTGCCGGTCTTCGGCACCGTCAAGGAGGCCATGGAGAAGACGGGCGCCAACGTCTCCGTCCTCTTCGTGCCGCCGGCCTTCTCCAAGGCCGCCGTCGTCGAGGCCATCGACGCCGAGATCCCCCTCGCCGTGGTCATCACGGAGGGCATCGCCGTCCACGACTCCGCCGCCTTCTGGGCGTACGCGAAGGCCAAGGGCAACAAGACCCGCATCATCGGCCCGAACTGCCCCGGCCTCATCACCCCGGGCCAGTCCAACGCCGGCATCATCCCGGGCGACATCACGAAGCCGGGCCGCATCGGCCTGGTCTCGAAGTCCGGCACGCTGACGTACCAGATGATGTACGAGCTGCGTGACATCGGCTTCTCCTCGGCCGTCGGCATCGGTGGCGACCCGGTCATCGGCACGACGCACATCGACGCCCTGGAGGCGTTCGAGGCCGACCCCGACACCGACCTGATCGTCATGATCGGTGAGATCGGCGGCGACGCCGAGGAGCGCGCGGCGGACTTCATCAAGGCCAACGTGACGAAGCCGGTCGTCGGCTACGTCGCGGGCTTCACGGCGCCCGAGGGCAAGACGATGGGCCACGCGGGCGCCATCGTCTCCGGCTCCTCCGGCACCGCCGCCGCGAAGAAGGAGGCCCTTGAGGCCGCCGGCGTCAAGGTCGGCAAGACGCCGACCGAGACCGCCAAGCTCGCGCGCGAGATCCTCGCCGGCTGATCAGGGCGTCCGGCCCAGCGGTTCAGAAGTGGGCCCGCGTCTCCTCTGGGGGACGCGGGCCCACTTCTTCGTTTTCGGAGTGCCGGCCGGGGGCCGGGGGCCGGGGGCCGGGGTGCGAGGGTGTGCTAGCCGAGGCCCGGGGTGAGGCGGCCGGGGCCCGTCGACAGCTGGGCGTCGAGGTAGGCGTGGAGGGTGCGGGAGCGGCCGTTCAGGGGGGACGGGCCCATGTACGCGGGGACGCCGGTGATCGTCTTGCCGGGGGACAGGGGGGCCTCGTAGCGGGTCGGGGCCGTGCGCAGCGTCAGGGACGTCGCTCCGATGATCAGGGCGGTGAACGCGATCGCCGCGCGGGTCCACACGCGGGTGCGGTGCTCGCCGCGCAGGCGGACGTGTTCCGGTTCGGGGGGCCGGAGACCCGCGGCGGCGGCCAGTTCGCCGAGGCGGCGGTGGAGGTCCTCGGGGGCCGTCAGGTCGGGCAGGGCCTCGGCCACCGCCTCGCGCGCGTGCATCAGTCGGTGCGCGGTGGCCGGAGTGCTCGCCTGCGTCTCGGCGGCGGTCTCCGGCAGGTCGAGGCCCACGCCGTCGTAGAGCAGCAGGGTGCGGCGCTGGGCGGGCGGCAGGTCCATGAGGACGCGGAAGAGGGCGCGGTCGGCCGGTTCCGGGGGCGGGGGGTCCGGGTGGCGCAGGCCGGGGCGGAAGCGGTGCCAGGGGGACATCGCGTACTCGTGCACGGCGGCCCGTACCCAGCCTGCGGGGTCGCGGTCCACGGCCACCTCCGGCCACCTCTGCCACGCGTGCTGGAAGGCACGCTCCACCGACTCCTGGGCCAGGCGCCGCCTGCCGGTGAGCAGGTAGGCCTGGCGGACCAGGGTGCCCGCGGTGTGGGCGCAGAGGGCGTCGAAGACGTGCGCGGGCCGGGGGTCGTCCTCGGGACGGGGCGCCTCCGCCCAACGCGGGCCCGGCCTCGCCCCCGGCCCCGGCTCCGCCCGCGCTCCCGGCTCTGCCCGCGCTCCCGGCTCCGACAGTGGCTCGGCCCGTCCACTCCGCTCGGCCCGCCCACCCCGCCGGACCCGCTCAGAGGCCCCCGGCGCCCCCGTGGCCGCGAAGGTCGTCAGGAGCTTCTCGTAGGCCTTGCCCTCGCGGCCCTCCGGGGGGACGCGGCCGGACTCCCAGGAGCGGACCGTCTCGTGCGGGATGCCGAGCGTGGCGGCCAGTTCGGCCTGGGTCAGTGACTTCGCCTCGCGCAGCCTGCGTCGTTCCTCGGGAGACGGCAGAGGCGTGGCAGGGCTCTGGGTCATGTCGGACTCTCCGCAGCGTGGGCCGACGCACGCGGACGGCCGCCGGGCACGGCTGTCCGCAGTACGAATAATTACATAAACGTATATTGGGCGACACATCCGATATTCGCCTGTTACGTGAAGAAGGCGCGTGTCGTTGGCAGCATGGCCGGGTGACCCTAACGACCGATCACAGCGCAGCCCCGTCGCCCGTGAAACCGTCGGCGTCGCGAGAACGCATGCGAGACCGTTCGCCGGACCTGGCCGCCTGCATGGTGGTGGGGGCCGTCGCCGCATTCCTGGGGCTCGGTGCGTTCGCCGTCCTCGTGATGGTCCTCTGGATCGGTTCGCCCTACCCGGACAGCGGGCCCGACGGGGTGCTGCGCGTCGTGGCGAGCCTCTGGCTCCTCGCGCACGGCACCGAGCTGATCAGGGCGGACACCGCCTCGGGGGTACCGGCGCCGGTCGGGCTCACGCCCCTGCTCCTCGTCGTCCTGCCGGGCTGGCTCGTGCACCGGGCGGCGCGGGACGCGGCGGCTCCCGACGGGTGCGGTCATCCCGTGCGTACGGCGTGGGGCGGGGTGGTGTCGGGGTACCTGCTGGTCGCCCTCTTCATGCTGGTGTACGCGTCGGGAGGCGAGCCGCGGCCCGACTGGCTGGACGCGTTGCCGAGCGTGCCGCTGCTGGTGGCGGTGGTCGCGGGGTTCGGGGTGTGGGCCGGGCACGGGTACCCGCGCGGTCCGCTGCCGGTGTCCGTACGGCCCGCCCTGAACGTGCTGCCCGATCTCCTGCGGCCCCATGTCGTACGGGGGCCCTTCGTGCGCGGCGAGGCGTTGGCCGTGGTGCGGGCGGGCGCGGCGGGCGCGGTGGCGCTCGTGGGCGGCGGCGCGCTGCTCGTCGCGGCGGCCCTCGTGGCGCACATCGGCGCTGTCCACGCCTCGTTCGGGCAGATCACGAGCGTGTGGACGGGTAGCGTCGCCGTGTTCCTGCTGGCCGTGGCCCTGGTGCCGAACGCCGCCGTGTGGGGCGCGGCCTACGCCCTCGGCCCCGGCTTCGCCGTCGGCACCGGCACCGTGGCGGCTCCCCGGGGGGTGGAGGCGGGCCCGCCGCTGCCGCCGTTCCCGCTGCTGGAGGCGGTGCCCGCGGCGGGGCGGGAAGGCGTGCTCGCGGCGGCGGTCCTCATGGTGCCGGTGGCGGCGGGGTGCGTGGTGGCCTGGTGCACCGTCCGGGCGGCGGCGCCCGCGCGCGGGGAGCGGGCCGAGGTGTGGTCGGCGGGGCGTACCGCCGTCAGCGCGGCGGCGTCCGCGGTCGTGTGCGGGGCGGCCATGGCGGTGCTCGCGGGGCTGGCGGGCGGTCCGATGGGCGCGGCGGCCCTCGCCGACTTCGGCCCCGCGTGGTGGCTGGCGGGCGCGACGGCGCTGGCGTGGACGGCGGCGGTCGCGGTGCCCGTGGCCATCGTCGTACGGGCCTGGCGTCTGCTCACGTGGGACGGCCGGCGCCCCTGGTGGACCCCGCGGCTCGGCCTGCCGTTCTCCGGAGCCCTGCCGCGGCCCCGGCTGCCGCGTCCGCCGCTGCCGAGGCCCCGGCTGTCCCGGCTGCCCCGGCTGCCCCGGCTGTGGTCCGTACGGGTCCGAAGGGGGGACACTCCGCTCCCGGTGGCCACCAACCCCGTCGGCGCGCCCCCACGCACGCCCGCGCCCGGGGCGTTGGCGCCGCTCCCGGCCGGCGGCCCTGCGATCGCGGCCCCACCAAGGCCGACGATCCCGCCCAGGGCTTTCCCTCAGGCTGAGGCAGGGACCGGAATCAGGACCGGAATCAGGACCGGATTCAGGACCGGAACCGAGACCGGGGCCGAGACCGGAACCGAGACCGGAACCGAGACCGGAACCGAGACCGAAACCGGAACCGCCGCCCGGTTCAAAGCCCCGCCCAAGCCCCAGAGCCCGCCGCACCCCGCACCCGAAACCCGGACCACGACTCCCCGCGACCCCGAGCCCGAGATCCGGCCCGAGCCGCACCGCGTGCCCGAGATCCGGCCCGAGCCGCACAGCGAGCCCGGCCCCCACTCCCGCCGCAACCCCGAGTAGCAGCCCGGGCCCAGGCCCAGACCCACCCGTGAGGCCGGGCCCAAGCCCAGTCCCGAAGCGAGGCCCGGACCCGGGCCCAGCAGCAACCCCTAGTCCTGCTCGCCCAGCAACGGCCGCAGCTGCTTCGGCAGCAGATCCTCGCAGTTCTGCTGCGCCGTGCTCGTGAGGGCGTCGTCCACGCACGTGTAGTAGTCCCGGTACACGAGCTGAGCCGTGAACGTCCCCGCCACCATCAGCAGCGCGAGCGCGCCCGTCACCAGGCCGCTGATCGCGGCCGTCGTCTGCGGCCTCGTCGAGGACGTGGCCCGCTGCGCCGCCCCGTCCTGCGCGGGAGCCGGAGCCGTCGGGTCCGGGGTGCGCGGCTTCGCGCGCAGGGACTGGATGGCCCAGCTCAGCGCCAGCGCGCCGAGCAGCAGCGCGAGGTACCGCCAGCCGAAGAGGGCGAAGAAGAAGGCCCACATGCCGGAGAGCAGCGCGTAGCGCGCTCGCCGCTGCGCGGGGTCCGTCGGGTCCCAGCGCGGCCCGCCGCCCGGCTTGGCCGGGTCGTCCTGGCCGGAACCGTCCCGTCGGCCGGGGCGATCGCCGAAGCCGCCCTGCGAGCGGCCCGGCTGGCGGTCGCTCCACTGGCTGCCCCAGGGGGAGTTCCGCCCGGAGCCTTCGGAGTCACCCCCCGACGAGTCGTCGCCCGAGGAGCGGCGCGGCTGCCACGGCCGGTCCGGAGTCCCCTCCGGCGGCGGCGCGAAGGGGTTGTCGTCGTCCTTGCCCGTGCCCTGGGCACCCGCGTCCCGGGACTCCGGGCCCTGGGAGTCGGGGTCCTGCGGTGGAGACGAAGGGCGGCTACGGTCCGGCATCAGGTGTGCGTCTTCCCTTGGGTAGGGCCGTGGTGGAGCCCATGGGCGGCTCGGCAACGCGGCGTTCGTCGGTATGGGGGCGCTTTCCCGCAGACGCTACCCTCCGCCCGCGCCCCCGTCCCGTGAGGGGCGGTTCCGTGTGCCGGTATCGTTGCAGGCGGTCGGCCGCTTCGTAGGGTTCCCCGTATCGAGGGAGGCGAAGCCTTCGTACGACCGTACAAAGCCGCGCGCGCAGAGCCGTGCGTATCAAGACACGCGTGACGAGACGCACCTTCCGAGAAAGGGCCCCGCTGTGGCCAAGAGCGCTGAGGGCGAGCGCCCCGACCGGGGCGAGGACCCCGGGCAGGGCGGGCGCCTCGACCGGATCGAGCGCCCCAAGCGGCTCGTCGTGCTGGTCTCGGGATCGGGCACGAACCTGCAGGCCCTGCTCGACGCGGTCCGCGCCGAGGGAGCCGGGTGCTACGGCGCCGAGATCGTCGCCGTCGGCGCCGACCGCGACGGCATCGCGGGCCTGGAGCGCGCGGAACGCGCGGGCATCCCGACCTTCGTCTGCCGGGTCAAGGACCACGGGACCCGCGAGGCGTGGGACGCCGCCCTGGCCGACGCGACGGCCGCGCACAGCCCCGACCTGGTGGTCTCCGCCGGGTTCATGAAGATCGTGGGGAAGGAGTTCCTCGCGCGCTTCGGCGGGCGGTTCGTGAACACGCACCCCGCGCTGCTGCCCAGTTTTCCGGGGGCCCACGGCGCGCGCGACGCGCTCGCGTACGGCGTGAAGGTCACCGGCTGCACCGTCCACTTCGTCGACGACGGCGTCGACACCGGCCCGATCATCGCCCAGGGCGTGGTCGAGGTCCGGGACGAGGACGACGAGAGCGCTCTGCACGAGCGCATCAAGGAAGTCGAGCGCACGCTGCTCGTCGATGTCGTGGGGCGTCTGGCCCGGCACGGCTACCGCATTGAGGGACGAAAGGTTCTTATCCCGTGACCGCCGAAGCTAAGAACGCTGCGAACGTGAACGCGACCGCGGACGCCGCGCGGCGCCCGGTCAAGCGCGCGCTCGTCAGCGTCTACGACAAGACCGGCCTGGAAGAGCTCGCGCGCGGACTGCACGAGGCGGGCGTCGAGCTCGTCTCCACCGGCTCCACCGCCGCGAGGATCGCCGCCGCGGGTGTGCCCGTCACCAAGGTCGAGGAGCTGACCGGCTTCCCCGAGTGCCTGGACGGCCGCGTCAAGACCCTGCACCCCAAGGTCCACGCGGGCATCCTCGCCGACCTGCGCCTCGACGACCACCGCCGCCAGCTCGACGAGCTCGGCGTCGAGCCCTTCCAGCTCGTCGTGGTGAACCTCTACCCCTTCAAGGAGACCGTCGCCTCTGGCGCGACGCCCGACGAGTGCGTCGAGCAGATCGACATCGGCGGCCCCTCGATGGTCCGCGCCGCCGCCAAGAACCACCCCTCGGTGGCGGTCGTCACCGACCCGCAGCGGTACGCCGACGTCCTCGCGGCGGTCAACGCGGGCGGCTTCGACCTGACCGCGCGCAAGCGGCTGGCGGGCGAGGCGTTCCGGCACACGGCCGCGTACGACGTGGCGGTGGCCGGATGGTTCGCCGACGGTTACGCCGCGGCCGACGAGTCGGGCTTCCCCGGGTTCATCGGCGCGACCTACGAGCGCAAGAACGTGCTCCGCTACGGCGAGAACCCCCACCAGGGCGCCGCGCTCTACGTCGACGGCACGGGCGGCCTCGCCGAGGCCGAGCAGCTGCACGGCAAGGAGATGTCGTACAACAACTTCACGGACACGGACGCCGCGCGCCGTGCCGCGTACGACCACGACGAGCCCTGCGTCGCGATCATCAAGCACGCCAACCCGTGCGGCATCGCGATCGGCGCGGACGTCGCCGAGGCGCACCGCAAGGCGCACGCGTGCGACCCGCTCTCCGCGTTCGGCGGCGTGATCGCCGTCAACCGCCCTGTCTCGAAGGAGATGGCGGAGCAGGTCGCCGAGATCTTCACCGAGGTCATCGTCGCGCCGGACTACGAGGACGGCGCCCTCGAAGCCCTCACCAAGAAGAAGAACATCCGCGTGCTGCGGGCCCAGCAGGCGCCGTCGAACGCCGTCGAGGTCAAGCCGATCGACGGCGGCGCGCTGCTCCAGGTCACCGACCGGCTCCAGGCCGAGGGCGACGACCCCGCCCGGTGGACGCTCGCCACGGGTGAGGCCCTGAGCGCGAGCGACCTCGCCGAGCTGGCGTTCGCGTGGAAGGCGTCCCGCGCGGTGAAGTCCAACGCGATCCTGCTCGCCAAGGACGGCGCGTCGGTCGGCGTCGGCATGGGCCAGGTCAACCGCGTCGACTCCGCGAAGCTCGCCGTCGAGCGGGCGGGCGAGGAGCGGGCCCGCGGTTCCTTCGCGGCCTCCGACGCGTTCTTCCCCTTCCCCGACGGCCTGGAGATCCTGACCGCCGCGGGCGTCAAGGCGGTCGTCCAGCCGGGCGGTTCGGTCCGCGACGAGCTGGTCGTCGAGGCGGCGAAGAAGGCGGGCGTCACGATGTACTTCACGGGGACCCGGCACTTCTTCCACTGAGCCCTGATCCCTGAACGTCTGAGCCCTGAGCCCACACCCTGCGCGCTCAGCGCTCAGCGCTCAGACGCCGGACACGCCGAAGGCCGCGCCTCCCCTTCCGGGAGGCGCGGCCTTCGCGCGCACGCGGCCGGGAGCCGGCCTAGTTGTTGGAGCGCTGGACCACCATCGTCTTGGCGGCCTTGTCGTGCCAGCCCTGCTGGCGTCCGGTCTTGTCCCAGAACGGGGACAGGTAGACGAGGAGGGCACCGATGCCGCAGGCCAGGGAGCCGAGGATCGGGATGATGTAGCGGACGAAGGCCGCGCCGACGCCCGGCTTCTGGCCGGTGTCGGCGTTGACGACGCGGATGCCGACGGCGAGCTTGCCGAGCGTGCCGCCGACGAGGGCCGTCATCAGCCACTCGTAGAGCAGGCCGATGACCGCGAAGGCGCCGAACCCAACAGCCATGGCGGCCATGGAGTCGGAGCCTGCGTCGTTCATGCAGCTGTCGTACGTGACCGAGTTCGGGTCGCAGTCGGACGCCGCGCCCACGAGGCCGGCGATGCCGATCGCGAGGAGGATGCCGTAGATGATGCCGAACGCCAGCCCGTCGATGACACGGGCGCCGAAGCGGCGGCCCATGGACGCCACCGTGGGACCGCCGCCCTGGTAGCCGTAGCCGCCGCCGGGCTGCTGCGGGTACGCGCCGTACGGGGAAGCCGGCTGCTGCGGGTAGCCGTAGCCCTGCTGCGGGACGCCCTGCGGGGACTGCTGGGGATAGCCGTAGCCGGGCTGGCCCGGCGCCTGGCCGTAACCGGGCTGTCCCTGCGGCGGCTGCTGTCCGTAGGGGTTGTTGGGGTCGCCGTAACTCATGGCGGTCTTCCTCCGTCGGGATGGTGCGGGGACGACGCGGCACATCACGGAGGAAGGTGTTACAGATGCGGTCCGTCCCCCCGACACTGCCCGCGGCACTGTGCCGCACATCGTTCTTTAGCCTTGGCTTATTTGTCCAGCCGCGCCACACAGGTGTTGTGCAAGTGCAACCTCGCTGAGCAGCGGGTGAGACGCGGTGGCGCCCTGATTGGAACCGGGCGGCCCTCATCCGGGAAGATGGGGTCATGACCGCCCAGATTCTCGATGGCAAGGCCACCGCAGCCGCGATCAAGTCCGAACTGACCGCCCGCGTGGCGGCCCTGAAGGAGAAGGGCGTCACGCCCGGACTCGGTACCGTCCTGGTCGGCGACGACCCGGGCAGCCAGAAGTACGTCGCGGGCAAGCACCGCGACTGCGCGCAGGTGGGGATCGCCTCCATCCAGCGCGAACTGCCCGCCACGGCCTCCCAGGAGGAGGTCGAGGCGGTCGTGCGCGAGCTGAACGACGACCCCGCGTGCACCGGCTACATCGTCCAACTCCCGCTGCCCAAGGGCATCGACGAGAACCGCGTCCTGGAACTGATGGACCCGGCCAAGGACGCCGACGGCCTGCACCCGATGAACCTCGGCCGCCTCGTCCTGAACGAGCCGGCCCCGCTGCCCTGCACCCCGTACGGCATCATCCGGCTGCTCCGGCAGCACGGCGTGGAGATCAAGGGCGCCGAGGTCGTGGTCGTCGGGCGCGGTGTCACCATCGGCAGGCCGATGCCGCTGCTGCTCACCCGCAAGTCCGAGAACGCCACGGTCACGCAGTGCCACACCGGCACCCGTGACCTCGCCGCGCACCTGAAGCGGGCCGACATCATCGTGGCCGCCGCGGGCGTCCCGCACCTCATCAAGCCCGAGGACGTGAAGCAGGGCGCCGCCGTCCTGGACGTCGGCGTCTCGCGCGACGAGAGCGGCAAGATCGTCGGGGACGTCCACCCGGGCGTCGCCGAGGTCGCCGGGTGGATCTCCCCGAACCCGGGCGGCGTCGGTCCGATGACCCGCGCCCAGCTCCTGGTGAACGTCGTCGAGGCCGCCGAGCGCAGCGCTGCCGCGAGCTGAGCCGGGAAGGGGCGCGCTGATGAACGCAGAATCGGAGCGGAAGTCCGCGGAGAGCGCGGGGTCCGCCGAGGCCGCGGGGTCCGCCGAGGCGGAGACCGCGGGGGCGCACCCGGCCGATGGGACGCCGGAGCCGGCGGAGGCCGGGGCCAAGGGCACCGTCAGCGCGCCGGGGCCCGACGGCGAGCCGCGGAAGGTCTCGCGCCGCTTCCCGCTGTTCACCCGCGACACCGCCCGCCCCGAGGGCGGCGGACGCGCGGCCCCCGGCGACGCCCCCGCCCCCGCCCGCCAGTGGCCGCTGCTCAGCGTCACCGGCCTGGTCGGCCTCGGGCTGCTGCTCACCGCGCTCGACGTGTTCCGGCTCGGCACGGTGCTGATCGGCGTGGCGCTCGTCGGCGGTGCCGTGCTGCGGTGGGCGCTGCCGGACGTCGGCATGCTGGCGGTGCGCTCGCGGTTCACGGACATGGTGACGTACGGGGCGCTCGGCGGGGCCATCGTCCTGCTGGCCCTGATGGCGCAGCCGGAGCCGGTCCTGGAGATTCCGTTCCTGGACGACACGCTGCACTTCACGATCGACAGCTGACGCGGCGCAGGCGCAGGCGCCGGCGCCGTGAGCGGTGCGTGACGGTGGCCCGTCCTCCCCCGGGGGGACGGGCCACCGTCGTCCGGCCGGAGCACGGACCACGCCAAGGGCCTGCCCCCTTCGGGCCCACGCTCCGTCCACCCCTTCGGGCCCCGCCGGGTCGCTCCCCCCGACCAGGCCCCCCGGGACGCGCCCCCCCCGACGGCCCGCGGCCCGAACCGGCGCCGTGGACGCCGGCACCGTGGTGCTGGTGCAAGAAGCTACGGCGGGGCCCCGAGGGGCGTCGTCACACGCCGGGTTGATCTCGGGGCACACCGGACGCGGTAGGCGCGCGGTTCCTGCAACTTCCGCGGTACCGCCGCTGGTTGACGTACCGCCGCCGGAACGAGGGTTACGCTGCGGCGATGCGCATCCGCCCCGTTGTCGTCGACGCGCTCATCGCGGTCGCCCTGACCACGGTGGCCGTGCTCCTCGGCCAGGAGTCCGCACGGCAGGGCTGGCCGGAACTCGACGCCGTCGGTTACGCGCTGGTGGCCCTCGTCAACCTGCCCGCGGTCCTGCGGAGCAAGGCGCCGCTCACCGTGCTCCTCCTCGTGCACGCCGTGTGGACCGTGTACGTCACGGCCGGGTACTGGCCGGTCCTGAACACCTTCGCGCCCATGCTCGCCGTGTACACCGTGGCGTCGGTGCGGCCCACCCGCGTCTCGCTGCCCTGCGTGGTCCTCATGGGCGCCGTATGGATCTACGCGGGTCTGCTCACCGAGGGCGCGGCCATGCCCGCCGTCGTCGCCCAGGCGATCGGTTTCCCCCTGGTGATCTGGCGCTTCGGGTACACCGCGCGCCGCACGGCGGAACTGGCCCGGCAGCTCAAACGGGAGCAGGACGAGCGGGCCCGGCGCGAGGTCCAGCAGGAGCGCGGGCGGATCGCGCGGGAGCTGCACGATGTCGTGGCGCACCATATGTCGGTCATATCCGTGCAGGCGGGCCTCGCCACCTTCGTCTTCGGCTCGGACCCGCCCACGGCGCGCTCGGCGCTCGGCACCATCGCGGACACCAGCGGCGAGGCGCTCGAAGAGCTGCGCCGCATGCTGCGCGTGCTGCGGGCCGAGGACGGCGGCGACGACGACGGCGCGCCGGGTGCGCCCATGCCGGGCCTCGCCCGGCTCGACGAGATGGTCGAGCGGGTGCGGGCCGGGGGAGTCCCGGTCGAGCTGCGCGTGACGGGGACGCCGCGACCGCTCGCGCCCGGCGTCGAACTGTGCGCCTACCGCGTGGCGCAGGAGGCGCTGACCAACGTGATGAAGCACGCGGGCGGCGCGGGCACCACGGTGGAACTCGCCTACCGGCGGCGCCACATCGAGGTCTCGGTGACCAACGACGGAGAGGGGGTGATTCCGGACAAGGTGCGGACGGGGGCGGGGCACGGCTTGATTGGGATGCGGGAGCGGGCCAAGCTCTACGGCGGGACGATCAGCATCGGCCCGCTGAGCGAGGGGGGATTCGCCGTGCGTCTCACCCTGCCGACCTCGGCCAGGGCCGCTGCTCAAGGGGACGACACCACGGAATGACCGGCTCGGTGAAAGTACTTGTCGTGGATGACCAGTTCCTGATCCGCGCGGGCCTGGTCGGACTCCTGCGGGCCGCGCCGGGCATCGAGGTCGTCGGCGAGGCGGGCGACGGCGACGAGGCGGTGGCGCTCGCCGCGGAGACGCGTCCCGACGTCATCCTCATGGACATCCGGATGCCCGGCACGAACGGCATCACCGCCACCGCGCGCATCCTCGCCCAGGCGGCGGAGCCCGCGCCGCGGGTCCTGGTCCTGACCACCTTCGACCTCGACGAGTACGTGTACGGGGCGCTGCGCGCCGGCGCCTCGGGGTTCCTGCTCAAGGACTCGGGGCCGGAGCGGCTGCTCGCCGCGGTGGCGGCGGTCGGCGCCGGCGACGCGCTCTTCGCGCCCAGCGTGACGCGCCGCCTGGTCGAGGCGTTCGCGCGGCAGGCCGCGGCCCCGGGCGACGGCGACGAGGGCGAACCGCCGCCCGACCTCGCGGCGCTGACCGGGCGCGAGGTGGAGGTCCTGAAGCTGATCGCCCGCGGCCTGACCAACGCGGACATCGCGGAGCGGCTCTACATCAGTGAGGCCACGGTCAAGACGCACCTCAACCGCACGATGAGCAAGCTCGGCCTGGACAGCAGGGCGCAGGCGGTGGTGGTGGCCTACGAGTCGGGCCTCGTCACGCCCGGCGCGCGGTGAACCCCCGCGGTGCGGGTCCGGGGGCCCGGTACGGCCCCCGGCGGTCGTCGTTCAGCAGGTGACGACCTTGCCGTAGGAGCCGCGGCCCCAGTTCCACTCCCACTGCTGGCCCGGCTGGTAGGTGAGGCACGGCGAGTCGCTGCCCCAGTCGATGACGACCTTCAGGTGCATGGTCTCGCGGCAGTTGTTCGTGACCTTCACGTACTTCCGGTGCTTGATCACGTCCCGCTTCACACAGGACGGTGCGGTGCCCCGCACCGTCGCCGCCTCGGCCGCGGGGGCCGTGGCGAGGCAGGTGCCGAGGAGGGCGGTGGCGGCGACGAGTCCGCCGGCGAGACGCTTGCCGTACTTCATGTACGGGTCCCTTCGTGAGTGCGTGCTGTGCCTCTGCACTCTGCCGATCTCCCGGGGCCCCGCGCCGCAGACTTGGCCGAAGTACGCCCTTTCGGGCCAATCGCCCCGGTGTCCGTGGAACGGAAGGGAGACGGCGCCCGTCCTCTCCCCCGTGGGAGGACGGGCACCGTCGTCGGGGAGGGGCGATTCCCGAAGGAATCACCCGATGTAAGCGGTGCGTTCCGCTTGAGATCCAGAGTCATGGACGCGCCAACATCGTTCAAGCTCTGCCCGGCCCCTGTGGCACGGAGGTGACCATTCCGCAACGGTGTCCGAGGCGTGCAACGACCCTGGTCCGATGTGTGTGACCGGCCACCGCGAGGCGGTGGGACACTGTTCGGCGGGCCGCGGGAACTGACATCCTGACTCCGCGCATCCCTCCGGACGGGGCGGCGGCAAGGCAGGCGCGGACGCAGGACAGGACGTACGGGGGCAGGACAGGCACGTACGGGGGGAAGAGGGGGAGTAATGCCTCGTTGGAAGGCACTGCCGGACGAGCTCGACCCAGAGGTCAGGGAGTTCGCCGACCAGCTCCGCAGGCTCGTGGACCGCAGCGGTCTGAGCATCGCGGCGGTCTCGGACCGGACCGGGTACAGCAAGACGTCGTGGGAGCGCTATCTGAACGGGCGGCTGCTCGCGCCCAAGGGGGCGATCGTCGCGCTCGCCGAGGTGACGGGCACCCCGCCCGTGCACCTCATCACCCTCTGGGAACTCGCGGAGCGCGCCTGGAGCCGCTCCGAGATGCGCCACGACATGACCATGCAGGCGATACGCATATCCCAGGCGCGGGCCGCCCTGAAGGAGGCGGAGCAGCGCCAGGCCCCCTCCGCGGCCAAGTCCCGCCCGAAGTCCGGCAAGCCGTCGGGCGAAGCGTCCGGCAAGGACGACGCGGCCCCGGCGCGCCACGGCTCCGCGGGCGCCGGCCTGACGGGTGTCGCGGGCCCGGCGGGCGTCTCGCCCACGCTGCCGCCGCACACCCCCGCCCCCCACTCCGCCCCGGGCGCCCCGGGCCCGGGCGTGCCGTACGGGACCCCCTCGCCGTACGGAGCCCCTTCCTCGTACGGTGACGCCTCCGCGTCGGCCTTCGGCGAGGGCGGCGTGCCCGGGGGCGCGGGAACGCCGCCCGGCGCCCCGCACGTCCCGCGGGGCGGCGATTCGCCCGACGGGCAGCGGCGCAAGCGGCAGCTGACGATGTTCCTCGCGGGCGTCGTCGGGGCCCTCGTCGTGATCGCGGCGGCAATCTTCCTCACCCGATCCGGCGGCGGCGACGAGAAGACCGCGGCGGAACCGTCCAAGACCCCCACCTCCAGCGCGGCGGACCTGCCCGCGGGCGTCGAGTGCAGCGGCACGGACTGCGCGGGCAAGGACCCCGAGAACATGGGCTGCGGCGGCGAGCTGGCGAAGACCACCTCGCGGGCCACGGTCGGCAAGGCGCTGATCGAGGTGCGCTACAGCAAGACGTGCGGGGCGGCGTGGGCGCGGATCACCCAGGCCACGCCGGGCGACAAGGTCACGGTCACCGGCTCCGGCAAGGGCGCAGACGCCAAGCAGAACGGCACGGTCAACGCGGACTTCGACGCGTACACGCCGATGGTCGCGGTCAAGGAGGGCACGTCCGCGAAGGCCTGCGCGACGCTGACCTCGGGGCAGACGGGCTGCACGGACTGACGCGTCCGGAAAGGCCCCGCCGCGGGCGCCCCGAAGAAATTTCCGCGACGAGTGCATGAGCCGTTCATCGCGGGGCAGGCGGACGGTACCCCCACGGGAGTGGTTCACACCCCCACAGCGGCCGCCACCCTCCCCCCCGGTGGCGGCCGCCCCCTTTTTCCGGCATCACGGTGAAGCTGTGGGCTGGGCCACACGGACCCGGCGGCCGGGGGTGGCCGGGGCGCGATAGCCTGGCGGCGGATCTCTCTTGATGCCAAGAGATCGATCATCGAGAGGCGATCGAGGACTCGAAGAGGCGTCGGCGGGGATCCAGGAATCAGGGGATCCAGTAGAGGGACACGGGACCCCACCGCCAGCTGTCTTACGGAGATCGCCATGACCCGCACTCCCGTGAATGTCACCGTCACCGGCGCGGCCGGCCAGATCGGCTACGCGCTGCTCTTCCGCATCGCCTCGGGCCACCTGCTCGGCGCGGACGTGCCGGTCAACCTGCGCCTTCTGGAGATCACGCCGGCGCTGAAGGCCGCCGAGGGCACCGCCATGGAGCTCGACGACTGCGCCTTCCCGCTGCTGAACTCGATCGAGATCAGCGACGACCCGAACGTCGCCTTCGACGGCGCCAACGTCGCCCTTCTCGTCGGTGCCCGCCCCCGCACCAAGGGCATGGAGCGCGGTGACCTCCTGGAGGCCAACGGCGGCATCTTCAAGCCGCAGGGCAAGGCCATCAACGACCACGCCGCGGACGACATCAAGGTCCTCGTCGTCGGCAACCCGGCCAACACCAACGCGCTCATCGCGCAGGCCGCCGCCCCGGACGTGCCGGCCGAGCGCTTCACCGCGATGACCCGCCTCGACCACAACCGCGCCCTGTCGCAGCTGGCGAAGAAGACGGGCGCCTCGGTCTCCGACATCAAGCGCCTGACCATCTGGGGCAACCACTCGGCCACCCAGTACCCCGACATCTTCCACGCGGAGATCGCCGGCAAGAACGCCGCCGAGGTCGTGAACGACCAGGCGTGGCTCGCCGACGACTTCATCCCGACCGTCGCCAAGCGCGGCGCCGCGATCATCGAGGCCCGTGGCGCGTCCTCGGCCGCCTCCGCCGCCAACGCCGCCATCGACCACGTCCACACGTGGGTCAACGGCACCGCGGACGGCGACTGGACCTCCATGGGCATCCCGTCCGACGGCTCGTACGGCGTTCCCGAGGGCCTCATCTCCTCCTTCCCCGTCACCGCCAAGGACGGCAAGTACGAGATCGTCCAGGGCCTGGAGATCAACGAGTTCTCGCGCGCCCGCATCGACGCGTCCGTGCAGGAGCTCACCGAGGAGCGCGAGGCCGTCCGCGGTCTCGGCCTCATCTGAACGACACCTCCCGGGCCCCAGCGCCCGTGAGGCGACCCGCCCCCGGCAGCCGCTCACCGCGGCGGCCGGGGGCGTCGTCGTCCCCGCACCGCCGCCGTTCACCGGTTCGGGGGACCGGAGTGCCCTTCTCCCGACCGGGGCGCGCGTGCTCCCCTAGCTTGCGGCCCATGGACGACGACCCGCCGCGGCAGTACGCGAACTCCGAGGCCACCCGGCTGCTCTGCGCCGGTGTCCGGCTCGACCCGGCGTTCGGCAGGCGCGTCGTCGAGGAACTCGTCGGACACGCCGAGCGCCCCGTCGCCCCCGCCCTCGGCGCCGATGTCCTCCCGGTCCTCGCCCACGCGCTGCGCGCCCGCCGCGACGACATGCGCACCGCCCTGCTGCTGCTCACCGCCTGGGCCGGGTTCCTCGCCGCCGACTCGCTGATGATCTGGGACTCCCTGGAGGACGGGGCGGGCGGCGAGTCCGGGCTCACCGGCTCGGACATCGCGCTGCTCGCCGTCGGCCCCGGCGACCACGGCGAGCACTCAGGGCCCTGGGACGGGCTCGGCACCCTGCTGCCGGGCGGCTGGGCCGGCTCGTACGCCGTGGTCGTGCTGCTGCTCTGGCTGGCCAGGGTCGTCTCGGGGCGCCCCACCGGCGGCGGACCGCCCCGCGAGCGGCGCCTCCCGCCCGTCCTCGCCTGGCTGCGGCGCCGCGCCGCCTTCCTGCTGAACCTGTTCGCCTGGTCCACGGCGGCCACGTACGGGATCGAGGCGCTCACCGGGATCACCGGCAACCCCTACCCCGTGATCTTCCCGCTGCTCATGGCGGCCGTGGTGTGGCGGCACCAGTTCCTCGGCAGGCGGACGCTGCGCGCCGAGCTGGCCCGGCGGAACTTCGACGGGGCCGCCCAGTCGCGCCTGCCCCGCAGGTACGCGCGGATCGCCGAGTGCGTCCGCCGCGAGCAGCGGGCCCCGCTCACCCTGTACGACGCCAACCGCCCCTTCGTCGGCTCCGGCACGCCCCGCAAACCGTGGTCCGTCGTCCTTGAGCTGCGCCGCGGCGACGCCGAGGAGCCGGGCCGGGAGCCGGACGGCACCGTGCCCCGGCAGGGCGCCCGGCCACCGGTCGCGCTCACCGCGCGTGACGTCATCGAGATGATCAGGCCCCGCCTGCGGGCCCTGCGCACCTCCGCCGCGGCCACCAGCAGGGACCGGCTGTGCGACCTGGAGATCGAGGAGTTCGTCTGCCTCCCCGCGGGACCGGGCCGCGACGAGCCGCTGCGCGCCGGACCGGGCGAGGAGCCCGCGGCCGTCTACGCCCCCGCGCAGGCCGAGCGGCACATCGCCGAAGCGGCGGGCGAGGGCGGGGAGGCCCGGCGGCACTTCCTGCGCCTCAGGGTCGGCGCCTGGGACGAGCAGGTCGTCGTCTCGCTCCTGGTCAGGGTGCACACGCAGGGCGGCATGCTGGTCCTCGAAGTGGTGCCGCACGTGCTCGGGCCGATCGTGCCGGAGTACCGCGCGGTCGACCGCATCGTGGCGGGCGAACCGGAGGGGCCGCTGCGCGACGCCCTGCGCGCCTGCCGGGACGCCCCCGCCGCGGGACTCGCGATCGGCGTGGCCGCGCTGCGCACGCTGCCGTCCCTCGGCGCCTCGCTCCGGTTCTGGCTGGCCGCCGACACCGGCACGACCGCTCCCCCCAAGTGGCTCCGGCCGCGGGCCGCGGACGCCCTGCGCGCCCTGCGTCGGCGCTGCTCGGCGCTCTGGCCCGCGCCGCCCGACGGCGTGCCGTCCGACGCCCCGGACGTCTCGCTGCGCGAACTGGCCGCCACCGACGGCCTGTCCCTCCTCCAGGAGATGGACGTGGCCCGCTACACGAAGACCCTCCAGGACCGCATCGGCGAGGGCGTCCGCGAGGCGCTGCGCCTCGGCGGGTACCGCACCGACCGCCTGGAGCAGCACATCACGCAGATCACCAACAGCGGGGTCTACATCGGGGAGATGTCCGGCGGCGCCCTCGCCACCGGCACCCACGGCCGGGCCGCGCACCACGAGAGGAGCACGGCATGAGCGCGGAGACGGGCACCGGCGGCGGGGCGCACGTGCGGATCGGATCGATCAGCGGGGGCTCGCAGGCATTCGGCGACCACGGCAGGGCCGATTCCACCAATGTCACTGTCGTGCCGGGACAGGGGTACGAGCGGCTGCTCGGCACGGTGCGCACCCTCCGCGGCGAGCTGGACCGGGCGGAGGGGCAGACGCCCGAGGACGAGGAGCTGGACGCCGAACTCGCCGCCGTGGAGCGGGAGATCGGCCGCACCGGCAGCGGCGGACCGCTCACGAAGCTGCGGACCCTCCTCGAACGGTACGGTGCCGCCACCGCGACGGCCGCGTCGGTGACGGCCGTGCTTCAGGCGATCGCCCAGATCCCGGGCTGAGCGGTGCGGTCCACCGAACCGGTGCGCGCCGGAGACGGGGCGCGCGCCTTCGACCCCGTCCGCCAGGAGTGGCAGGACCCCGGGGAGGAGCGGCGGATCGCCGGGCTCCACGAGCGGGACGCCGCCCGCCAGCGCACGGCGCTGCACGGCGCCCTGGCCGTCCTCGCGGTCTGCTCCCTCGCCTTCGGCGTCTGGGCGCTCGGCTGGAAGGACGAGCCGGGGCCCGTGGCACACCGGGGGGAGTGGGGGTCGTCGCGGGAGGCGGGCGCGGACGGCGGCTCCACCGCGTCGCCCTCCCCGGCGGACGGGCTGCCCGACGACTTCGAGGAGGTGACCGACTCCCAGGGCTACCGGCTCGCCGTGCCGCGCGGCTGGGAGCGCGAGCGGCTCTCCCCCGGCGAGGGCTACGACGTGGTCAACTACCGCAGCCCCGACGGGACCCGGCGGCTACAGGTGTACCAGGTCGGCGAGGCGACCCCGTACGGCTCGCTGCGGGAGTACCTGGAGGTCTCGTCCGTGCGGAAGGCCGAGGGGTACGAGCAGATCTCCCTGGAGCGACTCGAACGCGACGGTCTGCCCGCCGCCCGGCTCGAACACCTCACGGACCGGATTCCCGGGGAGCGGGAGATCGGCCTCTGGCACGTCATCGACCACCGCTTCGAGGCCTTCGACGGCCGGCTGTACGCGGTGGCCGCCTATGGCGCGGAATCCGACGGCAGGGCCGATGAGGAGCAGCTCGTCACGACCGCCCTGGCCTGGTTCTGTCCACCGTTCCAGGAGTGCCCGACGCCGGGGACCTAGCTCCCGCGGTCGGCGAGCGGGCGGGGGAGGCGATGCCGACCTGTTGCTCTCCTGCTCTCGAATGTAGTACTTCTTATACATGAGCGAGCAAGTGCACAACAGGTTGGCGATGGTGCGCGCCGAGCGGAAGGTGTCGCGCCAGCGCCTGGCCGAGGCGGTGGGCGTCCACTACCAGACCATCGGCTACATCGAGCGGGGGCAGTACAACCCGAGCCTGGACCTCGCACTGAAGGTCGCGAAGTTCTTCGAGCTGCCGGTCGAGGCGCTGTTCTCCCTCGAACCGTTCCGGCCGCTCACGGATCAGGTCTACGGGAGGAACCAGTGATGACGGCGACCGACGAGCGCCCCACGACCAGCTATGACCGGCGGATGTTCCGGCTGATGAACCGCCGCGAGGGGGCCGCCCTCCACGCCACCGCCGCCCGCAGGCGCGCCGTGGTCGTGGCCCACATCGCGCTGACGGTCGCGGCCGGTGCCGCCTGGCTCCTCTCCGTCGTGGGCGAGCGGTCCTGGGCCATGTTCACGATGCTCGGCCTGCTGCTGCCCTGGTGCTTCGTGACCGGCGTCATCAACAGCTCCACCCGCGGCCTGCTCGAACTGCGGGCCCGCGCGCTGGACGAGCGCCAGCGCGCGGAGCGCTTCCGGGTGGCGGCCCGGGCCCGCGGCGTGATGCTGTGGCTGCTCCTCGCCGTGACCGTCGCCGCCGGCGCGCTCACCGTGAAGGGCGTGGACACCGAGGGGTACCTCTTCCCCGTCCTGTTCTCCGTCTTCGTCGTCCACTGGCTGATGCCGCTCTGGGTGGCCGGTCTCTCCGTACGTGACGAGCCCGGCATCGACGACGGCATCGACGACGGCGTCCACGGCGATGGCGCACCCAAGGGCGCCTGGCTGTCCCGCCCATAGCGGCACCCTCCTGTCCCGTTCCGTCCCCCGCTCAGTGACACAGCGCACTTTCGGCCACGTCAGGCATGACTTCCCGCCCGTTGGGAAGGTGCTCCCGGCTCCCGTGAGTGACTGGCGGGGCATTTGACAGGAACGGAAGGCATACGGGACGTGTCCGCACAACTGACCATCCATGTGGGCGGAGAGTGGCTGAGCGCCGCCTCCGGCGCCACCCGCGAGATCCTCGACCCGGCGGATGCCAAGCCGTTCGCGCTGATCGCCGAGGGCGGTACCGAGGACGCCGACGCGGCCGTCGCCGCCGCGCGCAGGGCCTTCGACGAGGGGCCGTGGCCTGCCACCCCCGTCGCCGAACGCGCCGCGCTGCTGCGCAGGGTCGCCGACCTCCTCATACGCGACCGCGAGAAGATCGGCCTCCTGGAGAGCCGGGACGCGGGCAAGACCCTCGAAGAGGGCCGCGTCGACGTCGACTGCGTCGCCGACGCCTTCCGGTACTTCGCCGACCTGGTGATCGGCGAGGGCGCGGGACGCGTCGTGGACGCGGGCTCCGACGACATCCACAGCGTCGTCGTGCACGAGCCCGTCGGCGTCTGCTCGATGATCACACCCTGGAACTACCCGCTGCTCCAGGCCAGCTGGAAGATCGCGCCCGCGCTCGCGGCGGGCAACACGTTCGTCATCAAGCCGAGCGAGATCACCCCGCTGACGACCGTCGCGCTCATCGAACTGCTCGTCGAGGCGGGTCTCCCCGCCGGTGTCGCCAACATCGTGACGGGCCCCGGCCACACCGTCGGCGCCCGCCTCGCCGACCACCCCGACGTCGACCTGGTCTCCTTCACCGGCGGACTCGTCTCCGGCACCAAGGTCGCCCAGGCCGCCGCGCTCGGCGTGAAGAAGGTCGCCCTCGAACTCGGCGGCAAGAACCCCAACGTGGTCTTCGCCGACGCCTGCGCCACCGACGACGGCTTCGACACCGCCGTCGACCAGGCGCTGAACGCCGCCTTCATCCACAGCGGACAGGTCTGCTCCGCCGGTGGCCGCCTCATCGTCGAGGAGTCCGTCCGCGAGCGCTTCGTGGCCGAACTCGCCCGCAGGGCCGGGCAGATCAAACTCGGCCGCGGCACCGAGGACGGCGTCGAGTGCGGCCCCCTCGTCTCGGCGCAGCAGCGCGAGAAGACCGAGATGTACGTGGCCTCCGCGCTGCGGGAGGGCGCGGTGCTCCGCTCCGGCGGCAAGCGCCCCGAGCCGAGCGAAGTGCGGCCCGCCGAGGGCTACTTCTACGAGCCGACCGTCCTCGACCAGTGCCACCGCGAGATGAAGGTCGTACGCGAGGAGGTCTTCGGGCCCGTCCTGACCGTCGAGACCTTCCGCACCGAGGACGAGGCCGTGGCCCTCGCCAACGACACCGAGTACGGTCTCGCGGGCGCCGTGTGGACCAGCGACCAGGGCCGCGCGAGCCGCATGGCCCGCCGGATGCGCCACGGCACCATCTGGATCAACGACTTCCACCCCTACCTTCCGCAGGCGGAGTGGGGCGGCTTCGGCAAGAGCGGCGTCGGGCGCGAACTCGGCCCCGCGGGCCTCGCCGAGTACCGCGAGTCCAAGCACATCTACCAGAACCTGGCACCGCGCCCGGTCCGCTGGTTCGCGGGCTGACGCCCGTCCACCCCTTACGCGCAAGCACCTTGCACGACCTCGCAGGAAGAGGAGTAGCTACCCCATGGCTGAAACCCCCCAGGCAGTGGCCGAGTCCGGCGCCGCGACCACGTACGACTACGTGATCGTCGGCGGCGGCACCGCGGGATCGGTGATCGCGTCCCGCCTCACCGAGGACCCCGGCGTCACCGTCGCCGTCATCGAGGGCGGACCCAGCGACATCGACCGCGAGGACGTCCTCACGCTCCGCCGCTGGCTCGGCCTGCTCGGCGGAGACCTCGACTACGGCTACACGACCACGGAGCAGCCGCGGGGCAACTCCCACATCCTGCACAGCCGTGCCAAGGTGCT
The DNA here is from genome assembly GCF_040654435.1 of Streptomyces sp. NPDC050703. Lineage (NCBI taxonomy): Bacteria > Bacillati > Actinomycetota > Actinomycetes > Kitasatosporales > Streptomycetaceae > Streptomyces > Streptomyces sp. NPDC050703. The sequence goes on along the minus strand of NZ_JBFAHX010000004.1, from coordinate 20,378 downwards.
CGGCGGGTGCTCGTCGCACAACACCCTGATCTCCTTCAAGCCGCTGCCGTCCGACTGGGACGAGTGGGAGGAGGCCGGGGCCACCGGCTGGAACGCCGGGGCGATGGACCCCTACTTCGGCAAGCTGCGCAACAACATCGTGCGCGTCGCCAAGAAGGACCAGAACCAGATCGCCACCGACTGGGTCGAGGCGGCGAAGACCGCCCTCGGCGTCCCCGAGGTCGTCGGCTTCAACGACAAGCCCTTCGACGAGGGCGTCGGCTTCTTCGACCTGGCGTACCACCCGGAGAACAACAAGCGCTCCTCCGCCTCGGTCGCCTACCTCCACCCGCACATGGAGGCGGGCGACCGCCCGAACCTCCACCTGTTCCTGGAGACCTGGGCCACCAAGCTGGAACTGGACGGCAAGACCGCCCGCGGCGTCCGCGTCCGCACCAAGGACGGCGCGGAGAAGCTGCTCACCGCCCGCCGCGAGGTACTGGTGTGCGCGGGCGCCGTCGACACGCCCCGGCTGCTCCTGCACTCGGGCATCGGCCCGAGGAAGGACCTCGAAGCGCTCGGCATCCCGGTCGTCCACGACCTGCCCGGCGTCGGCGAGAACCTCATCGACCACCCGGAGTCGGTCATCGTCTGGGAGACGAACGGGCCGATCCCCGGCAACTCCGCGATGGACTCCGACGCGGGCCTCTTCGTGCGGCGGGACCCGGACCACAAGGGCCCCGACCTGATGTTCCACTTCTACCAGATCCCCTTCACGGACAACCCGGAGCGCCTCGGCTACGAGCGCCCCGAGCACGGCGTGTCGATGACCCCGAACATCCCCAAGTCCCGCGCCCGCGGCCGTCTCTACCTGACGTCGGCGGACCCCGAGGCCAAGCCCGCCCTGGACTTCAGGTACTTCGAGGACGAGGGCGACTACGACGGGCGGACCCTCGTCGACGGCATCAAGCTGGCCCGGAAGGTCGCTCAGGCCGAGCCGTTCAAGAAGTGGCTCAAGCGCGAGGTCTTCCCCGGCCCCGACGTCACCGACGACGCCGAGATCAGCGAACTGGTCCGCAAGGCCGCGCACACGGTCTACCACCCGGCGGGAACCTGCCGAATGGGCGCTTCCACTGATGAACTCGCCGTGGTGGACCCGGAACTGAAGATCCGGGGCATGCAGGGAATCCGTATCGCGGACGCATCCGTCTTCCCGACGATGCCCGCCGTGAACCCGATGATCGGAGTACTCATGGTCGGGGAGAAATGTGCCGAGATGCTGGGTGGTGACGGCCGATGAGCGAGGCCCTCGTGACGACCGGTGAGGAGACGGCGGCCACCGACGGGCCCGTCTTCGCCGTCGAGAACCTCTGGAAGGTCTTCGGCCCGAAGGCGGAGCGCATACCCGACGACACCGCGCTCCACGACCTCAGCCCCGCCGAACTGCGCGAACGCACCGGCTGCACCGCCGCCGTGCGCGATGTGTCCTTCGAGGTCAACAAGGGTGAGGTCTTCGTCGTCATGGGCCTCTCCGGCTCGGGCAAGTCGACCCTCGTACGCTGCCTGACCCGGCTCATCGAGCCCACGTCGGGACGGCTCGCCATCGACGGCGAGGACGTCCTCGCCATGGACAAGGCGCGCCTGCGCGAACTGCGCCGCCGCCGCGCCGCCATGGTCTTCCAGCACTTCGGCCTCCTGCCGCACCGCTCCGTCCTCGACAACGTCGCCTACGGCCTGGAGATCCAGGGCGTCGGCAAGGCCGAGCGGCGCGAGAAGGCCCTTGAGGTCATCGCCAAGGTCGGCCTCGACGGCCTCGAACAGCGCAGGCCCGGCCAGCTCTCCGGCGGCCAGCAGCAGCGCGTCGGCCTCGCCCGCGCCCTCGCCGTCGACCCCGAGGTCCTGCTCTTCGACGAACCGTTCAGCGCCCTCGACCCGCTGATCCGCCGCGACATGCAGGAAGAGGTCGTCCGCCTGCACCGCGAAGAGGGCCGCACCATGGTCTTCATCACCCACGACCTCAGCGAGGCCCTCAAGCTCGGCGACCGCATCGCCCTGATGCGCGACGGCCGCGTGGTGCAGCTCGGCACGCCCGAGGAGATCGTCGGCTCCCCGGCCGACGACTACGTCCGCGACTTCGTGCGCGACGTGGCCCGCGCCGACGTCATGAGCGTGCGCAGCGCCATGCGCCCCGCCGAGACCGACGAGGAGAGCCGCGGCGCGGCCCTCGCGCCCGACGCCAAGGTCGCCGAGGCCATCGAGGCCGTCGCACGCTCGGGCTTCCCGGTGCGCGTGATGGACGGCAAGCGCTGCCTCGGCGTGGTCGACCACGCCGGGCTGCTCGCCGTGGTCGCGGGCACCGACGCCCCCGTCAAGGCCCCCGTCGAAGTCGCCGGCGAGACCTCCGGCAAGGGCGAGGTGGTCGCCTGATGGCCACCGCCACCGCGTCGAGCCCCGTACGAGATACGGGCATCGGCGCGCTCCTTCGCCACCGCGCCGTCGGCAAGCTCCTGCTGCTCGCGGCAGCCGCGGCGGTCCTCGTGCCGATCGTGAACGCCAGATGGGCCTCCGGCGCCTGGCCGCAGGCCCTCACCGTCGACCTGACGGAGCCGCTCGGCAGGGCCAGCGACTGGATCATCGACAACCGTGACAGCCACCCGCTGTTCACCTACTTCTTCGGGCACGTCAGCAACGCCATCGTGCTCTCCGTGCGCGGCGTCTACCTCGTGCTGCTCGCCGCGGGCTGGGCCGGCGTGACCGTCGCCGCCGGACTCGTCGCCTGGCGCGTGGCGGGCGTACGGCTCGCCGTCACCGCCTCCGCCGCGTTCGCCGTCTGCGGGCTGCTCGGCATGTGGGTGCCGACCACGCAGACGCTCGCCCTGATGATCGTGGCGGTCCTCGCCTCGATCGTGACCGGCGCGCTGCTCGGCCTCGCGGGCGGCCTCAACGACCGGGTCTTCCGCATCCTGCGGCCCGTACTCGACACCATGCAGGTCCTTCCCGCCTACGCGTACCTGCTGCCGTTCGCCCTCATCTTCGGCATGGGCGTCCCCGCGGCCGTCATCGCGACGGTCGTGTACGCGGCCCCGCCCATGGCCCGGCTCACCGCGCTCGGCCTGCGCGGCGCCGACGGCGGCGTCCTCGAAGCGGTCACGTCGCTCGGCGCGACCAGCCGCCAGCGGCTGTTCTCCGCCCGGCTGCCGCTGGCCGCCAAGCAGCTGCTGCTCGGCGTCAACCAGACGATCATGATGGCGCTCTCCATGGCCGTCATCGCCTCCGTGATCGGCGCCGGCGGCCTCGGCGACCGCGTCTACCAGGCGCTCTCCACCGTCGACGTCGGCCAGGCGCTCGCCGGCGGCATCCCCATCGTGCTGCTCGCCGTCGTCCTCGACCGCGTCACCGCCGCCGCCGGCGAGAAGGCGGGCGCGCACGGCACCGACACCTCCGCCCTGCGCGGGTGGCGCGGCTGGTCCTTCGCCGCCGTCGTGAGCGTCGCCGCCGCGCTCGCCGCCCGCTTCGCCGACCGCCTGGAGTGGCCCACCGGCTGGGTCGTGAACATCGCCCCGTCGGTGAACACCGCCAAGGAGTGGATGGTCGACCACCTCTACACCGGCGTGCCCGTCGTCGGCGGCACCGCCGACTGGGCGTCCCACTTCACCACGTGGGTCCTCAACCCCGTCCGCGACGGCCTCCAGGGCCTGCCCTGGTGGGCCGCGCTGCTGATCGTCGCCGCGCTCGCCTGGCTGATCGGCACCTGGCAGACCGCGCTCACCGCCGTCGCCGCCATGGCCGCCATCGGCGTGTTCGGCGTCTGGGACAAGTCCCTCGACACCCTCGCGCAGGTCCTCGCCGGCGTCGCCGTCACGCTGGTCCTCGGCTTCGCGATCGGCATCGCGGCCTCCCGCGGCCCGCGGTTCGAACGCCTGCTGCGCCCGGTCCTCGACGTCTTCCAGACCCTGCCGCAGTTCGTGTACCTGATCCCGGTCGTCGCCCTCTTCGGCATCGGCCGCGCCCCCGCGGTCGCCGCGGCCGTCGTCTACGCGCTGCCCGCCGTCGTCCGCATCACCACGCAGGGCCTGCGCGAGGTCGACGCCGCCGCGATGGAGTCCTCGCGCTCGCTCGGCGCCACGAGCTGGCAGCAGCTGCGCAAGGTCCAGCTCCCACTGGCCCGCCCCGCGCTGCTGCTCGCCCTCAACCAGGGCGTCGTCCTGGTCCTCGCCGTCGTCGTCATCGGCGGCCTGGTCGGCGGTGGCGCGCTCGGCTACGACGTCGTGTTCGGCATCGCGCAGGGCGACCTCGCCACGGGCCTGGTGGCCGGTGTGGCGATCGTCTGCCTCGGCCTGATGCTCGACCGCGTCACCCAGCCCACCGAACGCCGCGGCAGGAAGGGAGCGTGACATGCGCACTCGTACGCGTGTCATGAGCGCCGTCACGGCCGGCGGGGCGCTGTTCGCGCTCTCCGGCTGCGGCGCGGCCGACATGACCAAGCAGGCGTCCCCGTACGCCAACGCCGAGGGCGCCAAGACCGTGACCCTCTCGGTCCAGTCCTGGGTGGGCGCGCAGGCGGACGTCGCCGTCGCCGAGTACCTGCTCAAGAACGAGCTGGGCTACCGCGTCGACAAGGTCCAGATCGACGAGGTCCCCGCCTGGGACGCCCTCAGCCAGGGCCGCGTCGACGCGATCCTGGAGGACTGGGGCCACCCCGAGCAGGAGCAGCGGTACGTCAAGGACAAGAAGACGATCGTCCCCGGCGGCGACGTCGGCGTCACCGGGCACATCGGCTGGTACGTCCCCACGTACTTCGCGAAGAAGCACCCGGACGTCACCGACTGGAAGAACCTCAACAAGTACGCCGACCGGTTCAAGACGTCCGAGAGCGGCAGCAAGGGCCAGCTCATGGACGGCTCCCCGTCGTACGTGACGAACGACAAGGCCCTGGTGAAGAACCTCGGCCTGGACTACGAGGTCGTCTTCGCCGGGTCCGAGGCCGCGCAGATCACCCAGATCGAGCAGTTCGCCAAGCAGAAGAAGCCGTTCCTCACCTACTGGTACAAGCCGCAGTGGCTGTTCGAGAAGGTGCCGATGACGGAGGTGAAGCTGCCCGCGTACAAGGAGGGCTGCGACGCCGACCCGGCCGAGATCAAGTGCGCCTACCCGCACACGCCGCTGCAGAAGTACTTCAACGCGGACTTCGCGAAGAAGGGCGGCGAGGCCGCGGAGTTCCTGAAGAACTTCCGGTGGTCGGAGGAGGACCAGAACGAGGTCTCCCTGATGATCGCGGACAAGAAGATGTCACCGGACGCCGCGGCGGAGTCCTGGATCAAGAAGAACGAGTCCAAGTGGCGGGCCTGGCTGCCCAAGTGACCCTGCCGGGGGGTGGGGGTTTTTCTGATCCGCCGCTTCGCGGCGGGTCTCTCCCACCCGCCCGCCCGCTCGGCCCGTCTAGACCAGGTCCGCCATGATCTCCTCCAGGGCGGCCATCGTCCGGTGCAGCAGGCCGGGCCCGAACGTGACCCTCGTGGCGCCCAGTTCCCCCAGTTCCCGCGGGCCGGGGCCGTCCGGCAGGGCGACCACGTTGATCGGCCCCTCGATCCCCGCCCGCAGCGCGGGGACCGCCTCGGCGGGCGCCAGGATCGGGTAGACGCAGTCCGCGCCCGCGGCCACGTACAGCCGGGCCCTCTCGATCGCGGGGCCCGGCTCCGCGACGCCCCGCAGGAACGTGTCGACGCGGGCGTTCACGAAGATCCGGCCGCCCGCGGCATCCCGTACCGCCGCGAGGAAGTCCGCCTGCTCGGCGGGGTCCCTGAGGGCGCCGCCCCGGGAGTCCTCCAGGTTGCAGCCGACCGCGCCGGCCTCAAGGAGCCGCTCGACCAGCTCGGCGGGCGCGAGCCCGTAGCCGTCCTCGACGTCCGCGCTCACCGGCACGGAGACGGACCGCGTGATCCGCGCGACCGCCGCGAACATCTCGTCCGGCGGCACCTGGCCGTCCTCGTACCCGAGGGACAGCGCGATGCCCGCACTGGGCGTCGCGAGCGCGGGACTCCCCGCCGCCTCGAACGTACGAGCGCTAGCCGCGTCCCACGGCCCCGGCAGGACCAGCGGGTCCCCGGGCGCCCGCCCGTGGTGCAGGGCGCGCAGCGTCTCGACGTGGTTCACCATGCGGGGCCTCCGGGGGCGATGCGGCGGCTGACCATCAGCCGGTTCCAGCCGTTGATGACGGTGATCAGGGCGATGAGGTGCGCGAGCCCGGCGTCGCCGAAGTGCTCGGCGGCCCGCGCGTACGTCGCGTCGGGGACGGCGTCCGCGGTCAGGACCGTGACCGCCTCGGTCAGCGCGAGGGCCGCGCGCTCCCGTTCGGTGAACAGGTCCCCGGCCTCCGCCCAGGCGTCGAGCAGCGCGATCCGCTTCGGCGTCTCGCCCCGCTCCAGGGCGAGGTCCACGTGCATGTCGAGGCAGAACGCGCACGCGTTGATCTGCGAGGCACGCGCCATCACCAGCTCGGCGAGCACGGGGTCGCCGAGCCCCCGCTTGGCGGCGGCGCTCAGCGCGCTCATCGCGCCCGCCACACCCGGGTCCAGGTACGTCGTACGGGGACCCGGGTGCGGCGCGGCGCCGACGGTCACTTGTGGTCGCCCGGCTTGTAGTGGCCCGGCACCTGGCGCGTCGTCACGCCGAAGCGGTTCCAGGCGTTGATGACCGTGATCGCGGCGATGAGCTGGGTCAGCTCGGCCTCGTCGAACTGCTCGGCGGCCTTCGCGTACACCTCGTCCGGCACGAAGCCGTCGGTGAGGACGGTGACGGCCTCGGTCAGCTCGATCGCCGCGATCTCCCTGGCCGTGTAGAAGTGCCGCGACTCCTCCCACGCGCTGAGCTGGACGATCCGCTCGACGCTCTCGCCCGCCGCCAGCGCGTCCTTGGTGTGCATGTCGAGGCAGAGCGCGCAGCGGTTGATCTGCGAGGCGCGGATCTTGACCAGCTCGTAGATGACCGGGTCGAGGCCCTTACGGGCCGCCGCGTCGAACTTGATCATGGCCTTGAACACCTCGGGGGCGTGGGTGGCCCAGGCGAGGCGGGGGGTGTGCTCGTGCAGGTACTCCTTGGTGGTGCCGGTTCCCGTGCTGTTCTCGTCCGTGGTCGTCATGCGGTCGAGCCTAGGCTCGATGCAGCCCAGCGGTATGGTCCATTCCCATGGGAGGAACGTGGGCCAATCTCGGCGTCGACCTGCACCTGGAGACGGGCGGCGACGCCTCACGGCACGGGGTCCGCAGGGGCCTCACGGACGCGCTGCGCGAAGCGGTGCGCGGCGGCAGGCTCGCGCCGGGCACGCGGCTGCCGTCCTCCCGCTCCCTCGCCGTCGACCTGGGCATCGCGCGGAACACGGTCGCCGACGCGTACGCCGACCTGGTCGCCGAGGGCTGGCTCACGGCCCGGCAGGGCTCCGGCACGCGGGTCGCCGAGCGGGTCGTCACGCCCCCGGAGCGGGCCGCGCGGCCCCGCAGGAGGGGCGGGGAGCCGACGTACGACCTGACCCCGGGCAAGCCCGACCTCTCCGCCTTCCCCCGCGCCGAGTGGCTCAAGGCGGCCCGCCGCGCGCTCACCGCGGCCCCCAACGACGCCCTCGGCTACGGCGACCCGCGCGGCAGGGTGGAGCTGCGCGAGGCCCTCGCCGGATACCTCGCGCGGGCCCGCGGCGTGCACGCCGACCCCGACCGCATCGTGGTGACCGCCGGGTTCGTGCACGCCCTGTCGATCCTCGGCAGGGTGCTGCGGGCCCGGGGGCAGCGGCAGGTCGGCGTGGAGTCGTACGGCCTCGACATCCACTGGCAGCTGCTGCACCGGGCGGGCCTGCGGACGGTGCCCCTCGGCTTCGACGGCCTCGGCACGGTGGTCTCCGACCTCACCGGCGGGGCGGGCGCGGCCGAGACGGTGCTGCTCACCCCGGCGCACCAGTTCCCGATGGGGATGCCGCTGCGCCCCGACCGGCGGGCGGCGGCCGTCGACTGGGCCCGGCGCGAGGGCGGCCTGATCCTGGAGGACGACTACGACGGCGAGTTCCGCTACGACCGCCAGCCGGTCGGCGCCCTCCAGGGCCTCGACCCCGAGCGCGTCGTCTACCTCGGCACGGCCAGCAAGTCCCTCGCGCCGGGGCTGCGCATCGGATGGATGGTGCTGCCGGCCGGGCTGCGGGACGAGGCGCTCGGCGAGAAGGACGCGGCGGGCTGGTCCTGCGGCGCCCTCGACCAGCTCACCCTGGCGGAGTTCCTCACCTCGGGCGCGTACGACCGCCACGTGCGCGCCGCGAGGCTCCGCTACCGGCGCCGCAGGGACCAGCTCGTGGCCGCCCTCGCCGAGCGGGCCCCCGAGACCCGCGCCACGGGCATCGCGGCGGGCCTCCACGCGGTGCTCGAACTGCCCCCGGGCACGGAGGACTCCGTGGTCGAGGCCGCCACCTGGGAACGCCTGGCGGTGCAGGGCCTCTCCCGCTTCCGCCACCCCCTCGCGGCGGCCCGGCAGGGCGACGCGCTCGTCGTCGGCTACGGCACCCCCGCCGAGCACGCGTGGACCGGGGCCCTCGCGGCCCTGTGCCGGGTCCTTCCGTGACGGCGGCCCGCCACCACGCGTCAAAGGCGGCCCAACGGGCACACGGCGGACATCAGGGGTGGGCGGCCGGCACGCCGCGCGGCGCCTTGCCTACGCTGATCGCCGGCCCGAGACGTACGCGGGCCACCCGCCCGCCACCGGGCACGGCGGGAGCACGGACAACGGGGGAGTACACGGAATGGCGGAGAAGACACCACGGCGGCTGCGTTCCAGCACGGTCGTGCTCGGCGGCATGGGCGTCCTCGCGGCGGCCCTGACGTCCTGCGGCTCCGACCCGGACCGGCGGTGCGTGGACCGGGACAGCTACGACACGTTCCTCGGCTACAAGGTCGTCGCCGACAAGAACTGCAAGCCCTCGTCCGGGAGTTCAGCGGGCAAGGGCCGCAAGGCGGGCCCGGGCTCCTACGGCACGGGCAAGAAGGCGGGCCGCACCGACCCCGCCTGGTACTACGACGCGGACGTCGAAGGACGCCACGCCGACAACGGCACGTTCAGCCGCAGCGAGGCCGTGGACCGCGACGGCTTCGGCTGCTCGGGCAGCGGCAGCGGCGGCGGCTGACCCGGGGACGAGGACGCGTACGCCATGGAACGCCGCACCATCGAACCCCGCCCCGGCTGGCAGCGGACCGTCGAGGACCAGGGCCTCATCTATCCGCTCACCCGCTACCCCGACGGCTCCCTGCGCCCCTACTGGGACGAGAGCGCGTACTACGTGTTCTCGCTTCCCGAGGTGGAGGCGCTGGAGGAGGTCGTCGAGGAGCTGCACGCGATGTGCCTGGCCGCCGCCGCGCACATCGTCGGCCACGACCGCCTCGCCGACCTCGGCATCACCGACCCGCGCGTGGCCGCCGCCGTCACCGAGTCCTGGCACCGCCGCGCCGAACTCCCCTCGCTCTACGGCCGCTTCGACCTGCGGTACGACGGCACGGGCCCCGCCAAGCTCCTGGAGTACAACGCCGACACGCCCACCTCCCTGGTCGAGGCCGCGAGCCCGCAGTGGTTCTGGATGGAGGAGCGCTTCCCCGGCGCCGACCAGTGGAACTCCCTGCACGAACGCCTCGTCGACGCCTGGCGGAAGCAGGCCGCGCTCCTGCCGCCCGGCTCCCCGCTGTACTTCGCGCACTCCGCCGCCGACGAACTCGGCGAGGACCTGATGACGGTGGCGTACCTCAGGGAGACGGCCGAACAGGCGGGGCTCGCCACCGAGGCCATCGCCATGGAGGACATCGGCTGGGACCGCCTCTCGCGCCGCTTCGTCGACAAGCGGCTCCGCTTCATGCGCGGCTGCTTCAAGCTGTACCCGTGGGAGTGGCTGACCACGGACCGCTTCGCCCCGCACGTCCTGGAGACCCTCGACAACGGCGGCGGCACCGGATCGACGCTCTGGATCGAGCCCGCCTGGAAGATGCTCCTGTCCAACAAGGCGCTGCTCGCCGTCCTCTGGGAGCTGTACCCCGGCCACCCGAACCTGCTCCCCGCCCATCTGGACGGCCCCCGCGAGCTGGCCGGCGAACGCGGCTACGTCGCCAAGCCGCTGCTCGGCCGCGAGGGCGCGGGCGTGACCGTGCACGAGCCCGGCGCCGCCCCCGCCGTCCGCGACGAGCCCTGCTGCTACCAGGAGCTCGCGCCGCTGCCCGACTTCGACGGCAACCGCGTCGTCCTCGGCGCGTGGGTCGTCGAGGACGAGGCGGCCGGGCTCGGCATCAGGGAGTCGTCGGGGCTGGTCACGGACGAGTACGCGCGCTTCCTCCCGCACGTGATCCTGCCGTAGCGGAACGGGCGCCGCCCCCGGCCGGGGGCGGTCACGCCCGTGGCTGGGCGAGCACCGCCCGCAGCTGGTCGAGGCCCCAGTCCAGGTCCTCCTTGCTGATCACCAGCGGGGGAGCGATGCGGATCGTCGCGCCGTGCGTGTCCTTGACCAGGACGCCGCGGTCCATCAGCTTCTCGGAGACCTCGCGGCCCGTGCCGTGCCCCGGGGCGATGTCGACGCCCGCCCACAGGCCGCGCCCGCGCACCCCGGTCACCGCACCGGCACCGGCCAGCAGGTTCAGCTCGGCGTGCAGGTGCTCGCCCAGCTCCGTGGCGCGGGCCTGGAACTCGCCCGTGGACAGCATCGCGACCACCTCCAGGCCCACCGCGCAGGCGAGCGGGTTGCCGCCGAACGTCGACCCGTGCTCGCCCGGCTTGAACACCCCGAGCACGTCGGCGTCGGCGACCACCGCCGACACGGGCACGACGCCGCCGCCGAGCGCCTTGCCCAGCAGATACACGTCGGGCACCACGCCCTCGTGCTCGCACGCGAACGTACGGCCCGTCCTGCCGAGCCCCGACTGGATCTCGTCCGCGACGAAGAGGACGTTCCGCTCCCGGGTCAGCTCCCTGACGCCCGCCAGATAGCCGGGCGGCGGCACCAGGACTCCGGCCTCGCCCTGGATCGGTTCGAGCAGCACCGCCACCGTGTCGTCGGTGACGGCGGCCCGCAGCGCCGCCGCGTCGCCGTACGGCACGATCTCGAAGCCCGGCGTGTACGGACCGTAGTCGGCCCGGGCCTCCTCGTCCGTCGAGAAGCTGACGATGGTCGTCGTCCTGCCGTGGAAGTTCCCGGCCGCCACGACGATCCTCGCCCGCCCCTCAGGCACGCCCTTGACCCGGTAACCCCACTTCCGCGCGGTCTTCACGGCCGTCTCCACGGCCTCGGCGCCGGTGTTCATCGGCAGCACCATGTCCTTGCCGCACAGCTCGGCGAGGCGGGCGCAGAATTCGGCGAACCGGTCGTGGTGGAAGGCCCGCGACGTCAGCGTCACCCGGTCGAGCTGCGCCTTGGCCGCGTCGACGAGCCGGCGGTTGCCGTGCCCGAAGTTGAGCGCGGAGTACCCGGCGAGCATGTCGAGGTACCGCCGCCCCTCGACGTCGGTCATCCACGCCCCCTCGGCGGAGGCGACGACGATCGGCAGCGGATGGTAGTTGTGCGCGCTGTGCGCCTCGGCGGACGCGATGTACTCCGCGGTGGCCGAGCCCGCGGGTGCCGCCGGCGAGGGCGTCGCCGACTGCGCTGACGAAGATGACGCGAACGGTGCTGGCATGCTCGACACGGGTTCTCCGATCGTCCTGCGGTGTGGCGTGTAGGTGGCGCCCATGTTCTATCGTCGGCCGCGTCGCGGACGGGGAAACATGCCGTATCGGCGTGCCCGCCGGGGCGGACTCGACAGGACGGCGACTGGCGCGCGGGAGACGGGGCCCCTGCGGGCCGCGCGCGGGCCGCACCTGTTTCCGAGTTGTGAGAGGCACCTGAGAGAATGGGCCGCATGGCCTCTGAACGTCCTCGTGTGCTCTCCGGTATCCAGCCCACCGCCGGCTCGTTCCACCTCGGCAACTACCTCGGCGCCGTGCGCCAGTGGGTCGCCCTGCAGGAGTCCCACGACGCCTTCTACATGGTGGTGGACCTGCACGCCATCACGGTCCCGCAGGACCCCGCGGAGCTGCGCGCCAACACCCGGCTCGCCGCCGCCCAGCTGCTCGCCGCGGGGCTCGACCCGGAGCGCTGCACGCTCTTCGTCCAGAGCCACGTCCCCGAGCACGCCCAGCTCGCCTGGATCATGAACTGCCTCACCGGCTTCGGCGAGGCGTCCCGGATGACGCAGTTCAAGGACAAGTCGGCCAGGCACGGCGCCGAGAAGGCCTCCGTGGGCCTCTTCACGTACCCGGTCCTCCAGGTCGCGGACATCCTGCTCTACCAGGCCAACGAGGTCCCGGTCGGCGAGGACCAGCGCCAGCACGTCGAGCTGACCCGCGACCTCGCCGAGCGCTTCAACGGCCGCCTCGGGGAGACGTTCACCGTGCCGTCGGCGTACATCCTCAAGGAGACGGCGAAGATCTACGACCTCCAGGACCCGTCGATCAAGATGAGCAAGTCGGCGTCCACGCCGAAGGGCCTGATCAACCTCCTGGACGACCCCAAGGCGACCGCCAAGAAGGTCAAGAGCGCCGTCACCGACACGGACACCGTCATCCGCTACGACGTGGCCGAGAAGCCCGGCGTCAGCAACCTCCTCCGCATCTACTCCACGCTCACCGGTGCCGGTATCGCGGAACTGGAGCAGAAGTACGCCGGCAAGGGCTACGGTGCGCTCAAGACCGACCTCGCCGAGGTCATGGTCGAGTTCGTGACCCCGTTCAGGGACCGCACCCAGGAATATCTGGGGGACCCCGAGACGCTGGACTCGATCCTGGCCAAGGGAGCGGAGAAGGCCCGTGCCGTCGCCGCCGAGACCCTCGCGCAGGCGTACGACAGGGTGGGTTTCCTGCCCGCCAAGCACTGAGCGTCACCGGACCGAGCACGACCACCGCACCCGCGCTGCGCGGCGAGCAGCGCCCCCTGCCCATCGACACGACGACAGGAGTACGACGTGGGGACCGTAACGATCGGCGTCTCGATCGCGGTCCCGGAGCCACACGGCAGCCTGCTCCAGGAGCGGCGCGCGGGCTTCGGGGACCCCGCGGCGCACGGCATCCCCACGCATGTGACCCTGCTGCCCCCCACCGAGGTGGAGGCGTCCGCGCTGCCCGCGGTCGAGTCGCATCTGATGTCGGTCGCGGCGGCCGGGCGGCCCTTCCCGATGCGCCTGTCGGGGACGGGCACGTTCCGGCCGCTGTCGCCGGTCGTCTTCGTGCAGGTCGTGGAGGGTGGCGCGGCCTGCTCCTGGCTCCAGAAGCGGGTGCGGGACGCGTCGGGGCCGATGGCACGCGAACTGCAGTTCCCGTACCACCCGCACGTCACGGTGGCCCACGGCATCTCCGAGGAGGCCATGGACCGGGCGTACGAGGAGCTGTCGGAGTACGAGGCCGCCTGGCCCTGCACCGGCTTCGCGCTCTACGAACAGGGCACGGACGGCATCTGGCGCAAGCTGCGCGACTTCGACTTCGGCGGCCCTGTGGTGCCGTCCCAGGCCGCGTCCCCGGCGGCCCGCGGCACGCTGCCCACCCGCTGACCGGGGCAGCGGCCCGGCCGGGGCCGCGCGGGGCCCGTCAGATCGGCAGGCGCCGGAACAGCGGCCTCGGCACGTGCCGTAGCGCCGACATCACCACGCGCAGCCTCCCGGGCACCCACACCGTCTCCGAGCGCCGCCGCAGCCCCGTCTCGACGGCCGCCGCGACCGCGTCGGGCGTGGTCGACAGGGGGGCCTCCTCCAGGCCTGCCGTCATCTTCGAGCGGACGAAGCCGGGGCGGACGACCATGACGTGCACCCCGGTGCCGTGCAGGGCGTCGCCGAGGCCCTGGGTGAAGGTGTCGAGGCCGGCCTTGCTGGAGCCGTAGATGAAGTTGGAGCGGCGCGCCCGCTCGCCCGCCACCGAGGAGAGCACCACCAGGGAGCCGTGGCCCTGCGACTGCAGCGCCCGCGCGCAGACCAGGCCGGAGGAGACGGCCCCGGTGTAGTTGGTCTGGGCGACGCGCACCGCCGAGAGGGGTTCGTCCTCGTCGCGGGCCTGGTCGCCGAGGACGCCGAAGGCGAGCAGCACCATGTCGATGTCGCCCTCGGCGAAGACCTTGCCGAGCCCCTCCTCGTGGGACTCGGGGTCGAGCGCGTCGAAGGCGACGGTCCGCACGTCGGCGCCCATGTCGCGCAGCCCCGCCGCGGCCTCGTCGAGGGCCGGTGACGGGCGGCCCGCCAGCCACACGGTACGGGTGCGGCGTACGACGAGGCGCCGCGCGACGGCCAGGCCGATCTCCGAGGTGCCGCCGAGGACGAGCAGGGACTGGGGGGTGCCGAAGGCGTCTTTCATGAGTACCGATCTCCTAGAGGGCGAGGCGGCGCGAGAGGTCCGAGCGGAACACGCCGCGCGGGTCGAGCTCGGCCCGCAGGGCGCGGAAGTCGTCGAGCCTGGGGTACATCCCGGCGAGCATCTCGGGCCGCAGCCGCGAGTCCTTGGCGAGGTAGACGCGCCCGTCGGCGGCGGCCACCTCCTCGTCGAGCTCGTCGAGGAAGGCGCCGAGCCCCGGCAGGTTCGCCGGGATGTCGAGCGCGAGCGTCCAGCCGGGCAGCGGGAAGGACAGCCACCCCGGATCGGCGTCGCCGAAGCGCTTCAGGACGGCGAGGAAGGACGGGCAGCCGCGCTCGGAGATGCGGCGCACGATGCGGTGCAGGGCCTCTTCCTTGCCGTACCCGACGACGAACTGGTACTGCACGAAGCCGCCGCGGCCGTAGACGCGGTTCCAGTGCGGGACGCCGTCCAGGGGGTGGAAGAAGGTGGAGATCTTCTGCAGCTCCCCGGTGCGCCACCGGGGTGCCTTGCGGTACCAGAGCTCGTTGAAGAGGCCCACCGACGTCCTGCCGAGGAGCCCTTCGGGGACGAAGGAGGGGGCGGCGGGGAGCTGCCCGGGGCGGAACGCGAGGGGCGCTCTGCGCGCGCGTGCCCGTGCCGGGAGGGCGTCGAGCGGGGCGTGGTCGCCGCGGGTGAGGACCGAGCGGCCCATGGCCGCGCCGCGGGCGAGGAGGTCGATCCAGGCCACGGAGTAGCGGTAGCGGTGGTCGGTGGCGGTGAGGCGGGCCATCAGGTCGTCGAGGTCCGTCGCGCGCTCGGTGTCCACGCTCATCAGGGACGTCTCGACCGGCTGGAGCCGCACGGCCGCCGAGAGGATCACGCCGGTCAGGCCCATGCCGCCCGCCGTGGCGTCGAACAGGGGCGTGCCGGGCGCGAGGGTGCGGATGGTGCCGTCGGCCGTGAGCAGGTCCATCGAGAGGACGTGGCGGGCGAAGGCACCGGAGCCGTGGTGGTTCTTGCCGTGGATGTCGGCGCCGATGGCCCCGCCGACGGTGACGTAGCGCGTGCCCGGGGTGACGGGCACGAACCAGCCGAGGGGGAGCAGGACCTCCATCAGGTGGTGCAGCGAGACGCCCGCGTCGCAGACGACGGTGCCCGCGTCGGCGTCGATGGAGTGCACCCGGTCGAGGCCCGTCATGTCGAAGACGTCGCCGCCCGCGTTCTGCGCGGCGTCGCCGTAGGCCCGGCCGAGGCCCCTGGCGATGCCGCCGCGCTCACCGCAGCCGAGCACCGCGGCCGCCGCCTCCTCCTGCGTACGGGGTCTCACCAGCCGGGCGGTGGTCGGGGCCGTGCGCCCCCAGCCGGAGACGGAGACGGCTTCGAAGGGCGCCAGGGAGGGGGAGTCGGCAGGCATGGCCACGACGGTAGCGCCGGAATGAGGGGGATTTACTCAGGATCGTCCGTGCTCTCACCGAAATGGGTGATTAGGGGAGTGTCACCCTGTAATGACCCCATTATCGGGCTGATGCCTTGGAGAGTTGAACTGCCCGGATGAAGAGATGCTTCGAGATCGAGGCCACATGCACGACATGGACCACCGGTTGCTGTCGGCCCTGCGCGACTGCGGCACCGACCCGCGCGTGGCCGCCGCGGCCCGCGCCCTGTCCCGGGGCGGCGAACACGGCGCCCTGTGGATCGCCGCCGGCCTCGTGGGCGCCGCCGCGGACCGCGAGCGGCGCGGCGCCTGGCTGCGCGCCACGGCGCTGACCGTCACCGCCCATGCGGCGAGCATGGCCGTCAAGCGGGTCGTCCGCAGGCCGCGCCCGCAGGGACCGGACGGCGCGGCGCCCCTCGTGCGCACCGCGGGCCGGCACTCCTTCCCCAGCTCCCACGCCACCTCGTCGGCCGCCGCCGCCGTCGCGTACGGCGCGCTGCGCCCCGCCGGAGCCCGCCTCGTGCCGCCGCTGGCCGCCGCCGTGTGCGTCTCCCGGCTCGTCGTCGGCGTCCACTACCCCTCGGACGTGGCCGCGGGCGCCGCACTCGGCGCGCTCACCGCCCGCCTGGGAGCCGGCTGGATGAACGGGGGCCGCAGCCGTGGCTGAGCGCTCCGCCGCCGTGCCCGAACATTCCGCCGCCGTACCGGAACTCTCCCCCGCCGCCCTCGACCCGCCTCCCCGGCCGTCCGCCCTTGGCCTGCCGCTGGGCGTCCTGAAGACCGCGCGGCCCCGCCAGTGGGTGAAGAACGTCCTGGTCGTCGCCGCCCCCGCGGCGGCCGGTGAGCTCTTCTCGCGCCACGCCGCCGTCCAACTCGTCCTCGTCTTCACGCTGTTCACGGCCGCCGCCTCCGCCGTCTACCTCATCAACGACGCCCGGGACGCCGACGCCGACCGCGCCCACCCCACCAAGTGCCGCAGACCGGTGGCCGCCGGACAGGTGCCGGTACCCGTCGCCTACGCGGCGGGCGGGCTCCTCGCCGTCCTCGCGCCCACCACCGCCGCCGTCCTGTGCACCCCGCTGACCGCGGCCCTCCTGGCCGCGTACGTCGTCATGCAACTCGCGTACTGCGTCAGCCTCAAGCACGTCCTCGTCGTCGACCTCACGATCGTCACGACCGGCTTCCTGATGCGCGCCATGATCGGCGGCCTCGCGCTCGGCATCCCGCTCTCGCGGTGGTTCCTGATCACCACCGGCTTCGGCGCGCTCTTCATGGTCTCCGCCAAGCGCTACTCCGAAGCCGTCCAGATGTCCGCGGGCCCCGGCAGACCCGGCGCCACGCGCGCGCTGCTCACCGAATACACCACCGGCTACCTGCGCTTCGTATGGCAGCTCGCCGCCGGCGTCGCCGTCCTCGCGTACTGCCTGTGGGCCATGGAGGAGGGCGGCACCGCCAACGGCGGCACGCTGCCCTGGCGCCAGCTCTCCATGGCGGCCTTCATCCTCGCCGTCCTGCGCTACGCCGTGTTCGCCGACCGGGGCACCGCGGGCGAGCCGGAGGACGTCGTCCTGCGGGACAGGGCCCTGGCCGTGATCGGCGTCGTGTGGGTGGCCCTGTACGGCCTCGCGGTCGCGGACTGGTGACGCGGCCCGCCCGGCCCCCGGCACCCGGCCGGAAGCGGGCAGGGCCCACCCCGCGCGCACGGCTGCGGGCGATGGGACCCGAACTCCTCGGCTTCGCCGCCGCCGGTGCCTGCGCCTACGCCGCCGACCTCGGCCTCTTCCTCTGGCTGCGCGGCCCCGCCGGCCTCGACCCGCTGACCGCCAAGGCCCTGTCCTTCGTGGCGGGCTGCTCCGTGGCGTACGCGGGCAACGCGCTCGGCACCTACCGGCGCAGGGCCGCGCGGGTGTCACGGCTGCGCCAGTACGTGGTCTTCTTCGCCGTCAACATCGCGGGCGCCCTCGTCCAACTGCTCTGCATCGCCGTGTCGCACTACGGCCTCGGCCTCACCTCGCGGCGCGCCGACACCGTCTCCGGGGCGGGCATCGGCATGGCGCTGGCCACCGCCCTGCGATTCTGGGGTACACGGACCCTGGTCTTCCGGGTGTCCCGCGAGCCGTCGGGGACGGCTCAGGGCGCGACAGCGGGCGGAGAGGCGTCATGGACTGGCTGAAGAGACTGCCCGGCATCGGGCCGCTGGTGGCCAAGGGCATGCGCACGCACGCGTGGCACGCCTACGAACGGCTCGACGAGGTGCACTGGACCCGCCTCGCCGCCGCGATGACCTTCATCAGCTTCCTGGCGCTCTTCCCGCTGCTCACCGTCGCCGCGGCGATCGCCGCCGCCACCCTCTCCGCGAAGCAGCAGGACACCCTCAAGGACAAGCTCGCCGAGCAGGTGCCCGGCATCTCCGACCAGCTCGACCTCGACGCCCTCGTCGCCAACGCCGGCACCGTCGGCCTCATCGCGGGCGCCCTGCTGCTCTTCACCGGCATCGGCTGGGTCGGCTCCATGCGGGAGTGCCTGCGGGCCGTCTGGCAGTGCGAGGACGAGGAGGAGAACCCCGTCCTGCGCAAGGCCAAGGACGCCGGGGTGCTCCTCGGGCTCGGCGGCGCGGGCCTCGCCTCGTTCGCGGCCTCCGGCCTCGCGTCGGTCGCCGTCGGCTGGACGGCGCGCCTCCTCGGCATCGACGAGACCGGCTGGGGAGCCGTACTGCTCCAGGTCCTGGCGTTCGCCATCGCCATCCTCGCGGACTTCCTGCTGCTGCTCTACGTCCTGACGCTGCTGCCCGGCGTGCAGCCGCACCGTCGCGACCTCGTCACCGCCGCCCTGATCGGCGCCGTCGGCTTCGAACTGCTCAAGCTGCTGCTCGGCGGCTACATGAAGGGCGTCGCCGCGAAGAGCATGTACGGCGCCTTCGGCGTGCCCGTCGCGCTGCTGCTCTGGATCAACCTCACCGCGAAGCTGCTGCTGTTCTGCGCCGCGTGGACGGCGACGCGGAAGGCGTCCCGCGAGGCCGGCGAGGTCGGCGAGGACGGCGCGGACGGCGCGGAGAGCGCCGACCGCGCCGGGCCGGACGCCGTCAGTCCCGCGGGGTCCGCCGGCCGGCCTGTCCCGGGAGCGGCATCCGGCGCCTGAGCACGAAGGCGCCCGCACCGAGCACGAGGACCACACCGCCCGCCACCCCGAGGGCGACCCCCATGCCGCTCGAACCCCCGCCGGACGTGTGCGCCAGCTTCGCGGCGGCATCGCCCTTGCCGCCACCGCCGGGAGCGCCCTTGCCCGAACCGGTCGCGCCCTTCGGCGCGACGAGCTCACCCACCGGCTCGACCTTGTCCGCCGCCTCGAAGCCCCAGTCGAGGAGCCGGGCGGTCTCCTTGTACACCGCGTGCGGCTCCCCGGACGAGGGGTTCATGACGGTCACGAGGAGGACCTTGCCGTCGCGCTCGGCGACCCCGGTGAACGTGTTGCCCGCGTTGGTGGTGCTGCCGTTCTTGACACCGGCGATGCCCTTGTACGGAGTGATCCCGTCGGCACCCGTGAGCAGCCGGTTGGTGTTCTGGATCCCGAACGACTCGCGCTTGGTCCTGCCCTTGTCCTTGCCCTTGGTGATCTTCTTCGTCTCGCCGGGGAACTGGGCCGTGGCCGTCGAGCAGTACTCGCGGAAGTCCTTCTTCTGCAGCCCCGACCGGGCGAACAGCGTCAGGTCGTACGCCGAGGAGACCTGCCCCTTCTCGTCGTAGCCGTCGGGCGAGACGACGTGCGTGTCGAGCGCCTGGAGCTCCTCGGCGTGCTCCTGCATGTCCTTGACGGTCTGCTCGACGCCGTCGTTCATCGCCGAGAGGACGTGCACCGCGTCGTTGCCCGAGCGCAGGAAGACACCGAGCCACAGGTCGTGGACGGTGTACGTCTCGTTCTCCTTGATGCCCACCAGGCTGCTGCCCACGCCGACCCCTTCCAGGTCGGAGAGCTTGACCTCGTGCTTCTGGCTCTTGGGGAACTTCGGCAGGACCGTGTCCGCGAACAGCATCTTCAGGGTGCTCGCCGGAGGCAGCCGCCAGTGCGCGTTGTGCGCGGCGAGCACCTCGCCCGACTCCGCGTCCGACACCATCCAGGAGCGCGCCGACAGGTCCTTGGGCAGCACCGGGGCGCCCTGCTTCAGCCGCACCTGCGTACCCGGCTTTCCGAGCCTCGCGCCGCCGACCGTCGACATGGAGGAAGGGGGCTTGGGCTGCCCGTCGTCGTCCGGCTTGCCGTCCGCGAGGGCGGGGGCCGTGGTCGACAGGGTCAGCATCGTCGCGGAAGCGAGCAGCAGGGCGGCTCTTCTCAAGGCGGGCACGGACGTGAACGTACAGGTCCCGGCCGTGGACCCCGGCGCCGAGGTGCCTCCCGCCGCGCTGTCCCCACCCCGGGAGCGGTTCGACAGGCCGGATCGCGATACTGAACGTATGAAGCTCAGCCGCCCTGTCTCCTGGTTCCTGCTCGCCTTCGGGGTGTGGAGCTGGTTCATCTGGATCACTTTCTACTAGCAAGAACCCTGCGAAGACATCGGGCAGCGAAAAGCCCCACCCAGCGTCTCGGGGGAAGACGGAGGGTGGGGCAGTTT